>DASWRC010000223.1:0-10133 GCA_036403375.1 Pyrinomonadaceae bacterium | reverse complement strand
GAGTTGTCAGATTACATATGCCGACGATAGTTTGCGGTTTTGTTTGCAGGACGGAACAGGATTGCTCGATTACGCGGATAATATGCCCGCGCCGACTGTGGATTTTAGCGAAAGAGAAACCGTCGTGCGTCAGAAACCAGTGACGTCTGGTTGGCAGCCGATCCGTGTCACGCAAGACGCGCGGGTTGAGCCGGAAGCGAAAAAATCGAACACGATTCCGGCGGTTATTATTACGGCGTTGGTGGCGTGTGTCTTTTTCGGAGGCGCAATCATGATTTGGCGAATGCTTGGCGGCAGCGCTTCGGAGAATGCCAACGGTAGAAATAAGACCTCTACCCCGACGATAACACCTGCTATTGACCGAACGCCTGTTACGCCTTACGTCAACGAGCGGTGGCAGCCGATAGATTATAACGCCAGTCTGAACGGTGAGCGGCTGACCTATTATCGCGGTACAACGCCCGAACAGTGTAAGGCGGACTGCGATGAGAATCCGAAATGCAAAGGATTTACGCTTATTCGGGCAGGCTCGTATTATCCCAATGACCCGCCGATGTGTTATCTGCTCTCCGAGGTTACGAGTTCGGCACCTGCGTCCTGCTGTATTTCGGCAATAAAAAAGTGAAAAGCGAAGCGCATAAAAATGCATTTGAACGTGATTCAACGCTGGTTGGATGACGTTTTGTTTCAGTCGGACACAGCGCAATTCGCGAACGTTTGCGAAAAATTAAAACGTGGAACTTCACCGCTTATCTTAATTTTCTTTAAATGTACGTCCGAGTTTCACAGCTTATCTATCCCAAAGGAGAAAATCATGAAATTAATCAGAACCAATCTCGCAGCGGTGTCGCTGTGTGTCTTCAGTTTCTTTGCGCTGCTTTTATGCATGTCTGAGCGTGCGGAAGCGCAATCACGGGCTTATAGCGATTATTCGCCTATCGATTATCGTGTCGTTGTGCCTTGCAGCGATGAAGAAATAGTAGTGCTTCTGAGCGGCACGCTTCATACTACGTTTGGTGCGCGGCAGGACGCCAATGGCGGTTACCATATAAGTTCTCATTCCAACTGGCAGGGCGTAACCGGAGTAAATGAAGAAACCGGAGAAGTCTATCACATGTTCACGGGCGGAAGCGGAACCAGTAACTCAAGCGACGGACTGCCCTTTACCTCAAACATGGTGACCAACGGCGCGGTAGTGAGCGCCGGGAACGGGATCATCTTGTATGTCCACAATATCTACCATGTGACAATGAACGCGCAGGGAGAAATATCGGCGCAATTTTTATATCAGACGGCAGACTGCAAAAACGAAATCGAACCGCCACAAAATTAAAAGTAAGGCGGATACTGCGGCATAAAACGTCATTCAACGCTTGTTGGATGACGTTTTTTTTTTGATTTGATACTTTTTTCGGTACGTTTTCCGCGTTAGAAACTGCAACGGCTTTTTGTCGTTGGCGGCGGTCGGTTTTTGACCGCCCGAAAGGAGAAAATTATGAATATTACTGAAATCGCTCCTGATGTTTACAGGCTTTCGCTGTTTGTGCCGGAAGGCAACTTGCAGTTTAACCAGTTTTTAGTCAAAGACGACGAACCGCTTCTTTTTCATACCGGGATGCGCGGGATTTTTCCGCAGGTGCGCGAGGCAGTGTCGAAAATCATCAATCCGGCTCAATTAAGGCATATCGGGTTCAGCCATTACGAAGCGGACGAATGCGGCGCGCTCAACGAATGGCTGACCATCGCGCCGAACGCCGAGCCGGTTTGCAGCTTTGTCGGCGCGATGGTCAGCGTCAACGATTTTGCCGCGCGTCCGGCGAGAGCCCTGAGCGACGGCGACACATTTGAGACCGGAAAATACAAGTTCCGTTTTCTGCACACGCCGCATCTGCCGCATTGCTGGGAAGCGGGCTTACTGTTTGAAGAAACAAACCGGACGCTCTTTAGCTCGGATTTGTTTCATACGAACGGCGATGTCGAAGCATTTACCGAAAAGTCGGTCATCGAACGCGTGCGCGAAACTTTGCTCGATTACAACGCCAGCCCGCTCGCCAATTATATGCCGTACACGCGGCAGACCGAAAGCCATCTGCAAAAATTAATCGCGCTCGCTCCCCGAACGATTGCGGCGATGCACGGCTCGTCATTCGCCGGCGACGGCGCGCAGGCTTTGCGCGATTTGGGCACAGTAATGCGCGAGCTTTTGTAGAAAATAGAAATTAAAAGTTAGCTGAATGCCATTCAACGCGTGTTGAGCGGCATTTTGTTTTTAGCGTGGGCTTCGCACAAAAATTCGGATGTTACCAATGTCATCCGCCGAAAATAGTATTCAATAATTATTCAAGCTTTGCGAAACCGTTTTGTTCGGCACCTTACCGATTAAAATTACGGTTTTCAATAACATAACCAAAATATTTATGTTGGATGTGAGAATTTACCGATGACAAAAGACCGAAAACAGCATCTCGAACTCGTCGCCGCCAGCCTGACGCAGGCTTATTTCGCGGAACACAGCGCCGCGAGCCGCGATTACCGCGAATTGCTCGATACCTTTGATTACATTCTGCAAGCGCTTATCGAAAAAGATTCGCTGCCCGAAGGACAAAGCCCTCTGACTGCCAGCGATACTCTGGCAAATCCCGAAACCGCCGATTCGAGAGATTAAAAAAGACCGGGAAACGTTAAAATATTTTCCGGTCTTATTCGTCGTTTACAGGTTAATAAGCGATTTTTCGATTTACGTCGGAACGCCCGAAGCGCCGCCGCCTGCCGTTGTGCCGCCGGCGCCGGATGTCGCGTCGAAATCTTCCGAATTTTCATCCTCGCCCGCTCTTTTTTCCAAATTGCCGTCTAAATCCGAACGCGGCGCCGTCTCGCCGGTTGTTTCCATTGCGATTTTGTAAGTATCGGTCGAATTGTCCTGTTCCTCTGCGTCTTTGTCGTGCTCAGCCATTTTCGATTTCTCCCGTTAAAATAATCTCTTTCTCAAATTCGATATTATAAAAATAATCAATTCCCGATGGTTCGCTTCCATACAAAGCAGTAAGACGGGCGCGATGTTATTTTTCTTGCACCGGAATTGCGTTCGGGATTAAACTCGTTCTAGAAACATTCATTCACATGGAAACCGCAATTTCTTTGCTTACGGGTTTGGTTTCAGCGGCGGTCGCGGCGGTCGTCACGTATTTCGCGACGCGCTCGAAAATTCGTTTGGAATTAACGGTCGAATATGACAAGGAAATTCGCAAAAAAAGACTCGAGCTTTACGAAAAGCTCTGGAAATTGTTAAAGCCGTTAGCCCGTTTCTCGGCGGAAGAGAAAATTACTTATTCAATTATCAAAATCAGGTCCGAAAAAATGCGCGATTGGTATTTTGACGAAGTCGGCGGCATATATCTTTCAAAACAAAGCCGCAAGCCTTACTTCGAGCTTAAAGAAGCAATGCAGGAAGTTATTGACGACAAAAAACTGATGGGCGAGGAAACCGAAATCGGCGCGGAGCAATTAGATAAAATCCTGGCTTTAGGCAAAAATTTACGCGACAATTTATCCGACGATATTGAGACTCGAAAAGAATCGTTTCTGAAAGATTAAAGCAAATTTCAAAAGTAAATAATTAATCCGGATTTCTCGATTCAATAAGAAATTTATTTAAAAAAAGGGCTAAAAACTCGCTTTCGATTCGCGCAAAATGCTATGCTGATTCAAGTTTTTTATGTTCGGTAATTTCTCTGGAAAACCTCGTCGCGTCTGTATTACGGGTTTCGGCTGCGTGACGCCGATCGGCATCGGGCGCTCCGCATTTTGGGAATCGCTTCGCTCCGGAACGAGCGGCGTCAGCCTGATTGAAAGTTTCGACGTCGCGGACGCGGAAGTAAAGATTGCCGCTGAAATAAAAGATTTCGACTGGCAAGCCGAGCTCAACCCGAAAGACCGCAAAAACGTTTCGCGCTGCGTTCCGTTAGCTTTGAAAGCCGCCCGCGAAGCCGTCGCCGACGCCGAAATCCAACCCGAAAATCTCTCGCTCGAAGAAAAACGCAGATTCGGCGTATGCCTGGGAACCGGCGGCGGCGGTTTGGCTTTTACTGAGCGGCAATACGGCTACTGGTTTACGGGACAGGCGCAAAAAGGAAGTATCTACACAATTCCGTCATCGACGCACGGCGGTTTATCGAGCGAATTATCGATGGTATTCGGGCTTCACGGACTTTCGCATATTGTTTCGACCGGCTGTACTTCTTCGACCGACGCGATTGCCTACGCGGCGCAGCACATTGCTCTCGGAAAGCAGGACGCGATGCTGGCGGGCGGCGTTGACGCGCCGATGGCGCGCGGAATTTTGGAAGCGTTCAACGTGCTCACCGTTCTGGCAAGGAATTGGAACGACGAACCCGCACGCGCCTCCCGACCGTTTGACCGCGGTCGTTCGGGAATCGTTCTCGGTGAAGGCGCGTGGATTTTCGTGCTCGAAAGTTTGGAAAGCGCGCAGGCGCGCGGGGCGCGCGTTTACGCCGAAATTTCCGGTTACGGCTCGACGTGCGACGCTTATCATCGTGTCCGTTTGGAAGAAAACGGGGTCGAACCGGCGCGGGCAATGAGTCTGGCAATGGAAGACGCGGAAATCACAGCGGACGAGGTTAATTACATAAATCTTCACGGTACGGCAACACAGCTCAACGACCGCATCGAAACGCAGGCAATCAAAAACGCTTTCGGCGAGTGCGCTTACCGGATTCCGATGTCGGCGACGAAATCGCAAATCGGGCATCCGCAGGGCGCGAGCGGCGCAGCCGGCATCGGCACGGCTTTGCTGGCTTTGACGGAAGGAATTATCGCGCCGACGATAAATTTGGACGAGCCGGACGCGGCTTGCGATTTGGATTACGTTCCGAACACGGCGCGGCGGGCGAAAGTTGACGCCGCACTTTGCAATTGCATCGGCTTCGGTTCAAAAAATTCGGCGCTGGTTTTGAAAAAAGTTTAGCGCCGATTGATTGAAAATTTGCCGAACGGTTTATTTTTCCGGCGCGGTTTCAAAATACAGTTGATAATGATTTGCGCAGCCGGGATTAAAGGCGCTCGAGCATTTCGGGCAGACGAAATCGGCGCTCATATATTCGTTGATTGTCATCCGGCAGCCGCAATTCCCGCATAAAATCGCTTTTGTATCAAATTCTTCAATTCCCCAAACTCTCGCCGTGTGGCTCGTATTTTCCCGGTGACACTCGAAACACGGAAACCACTCGCCGCAGCATTTGAACCGCAGGGCGATAATGTCGATTGGCGTATGATAATGCGCGCAGCGCGTTTGTGAATCGACGTTTGTACCATTTACCCGTAAACCGTGAATCAACATAAAAAATTCATTTTTTAAACCGGCGGAAGATAAAAGCCAAGCTGAAAATCGCGATTGCCGGCAGCCAAACCCATATAAATTCGCTCAGAATCACGCCGAAACCCTGCCGGCTGAAAAATCCGAAACCAATCGGCGAAACCTCAACCGGTCGCCACGGAAAAAAGAAACGTTCGCTGCTGAACGGCGCGAACAACGCGACGCCTAAGCCGCCGTTCGTGAGCATGTCGAGCAGCGGGTGCGAAAGCGTCGCGCATGAGAAAAAGAGTATCAGAACGGGCAGCGGCAAACCGGTTTTCAGAAACCGGCGCGCGACCAGAGCTGCAAACGTGCCGAAAAAAACGGCGAAAACGATGGAATGCGTAAATCCGCGATGCCCGAACATACTGCCGTATGAAACGCGGAATGAAAATCCGATAACGTCCGCGTCGGGAATCATCGCGCACAGGGCGGTCAGCAGCCAGAACCAAGCGGAAACCGGTTCTTTGAAAAACGATTTCCCGGTGACCGTGGCGAAGAAAGCGTGCGTAAAGATGGTCGGCATAATTTATTCTTAAAACCAAAATTATTAACGAACGGCTTCCGGCGCAAGCTCGCGCTCCTCGATTTCTTCTTCCTGAAAAGCGAGAATCGCACTGGTTTCGGTCGCGCGGTCAACCGGCGAGCCGCTCGCCATATTAAGCGCAATGATGATTTCGCGCGCTTCCGAGCGAAATTCATCCAGGTTAAGCGCGAAAATAACGGCGGCGACAATGCACACCGCGCCGCCGATGGCAACCGTGTACGGCGCGCCGATATGGGTGGCAACCGTCCCGGCAAACATCGCGCCCAGGGGTGCCATGCCCATAAACATCATCGAATAAACCGCCATCACGCGCCCGCGTAAATTATCGGGAACCATCGATTGAACGAGCGTATTTGAAGCCGCCATCTGAATCATCATCGCAAATCCGGCAGGGACAAGAAACGCTGCCGAGAGCCAGAACGAGCGCGAAAACGAAAACAAAATCAGGCACGTTCCGAAACCGGCGGAAGCAGCCGCAATCCAGCGTCCGAGACCTTTCAAACTTTTTCGCGCGGCGAGCGCCAGCGCGCCGGCAAGCGCGCCGACGCCGGACGCGCCCATCAAAATCCCGAGCCCGCTGGCGCCGCCTTTCAAGATTTGGTCGGCAAAAATAGGCATCAAAACCGCGTAGGGCGAACCCATCAAACTGACCATGCCGAGCAGCAGCAGCAGCGACCGAACCGGCGAAGTTTTGGCGACAAACCGGAACCCCTCGACGATGTTTGAAATCGCCGAACCCGGCAAAGGAACTTTTTTCTGCGCGTTAATCGTGATGAGAAAAAGCCCGGTCAAAACAGCAATGTAACTCAAAGCGTTGATACCGAAACACCAGCCCTCGCCGACCGTTGCAACCAGAATTCCGGCAACCGCCGGACCGACGATGCGCGCGCCGTTGAACATCGAAGAATTAAGCGCAATCGCGTTCGTTAAATCTGCGCGGCGGACAATATCGACGATAAATGCCTGCCGCGTCGGAATATCGAAAGCGTTTGCAAGACCCAGCAGCGCGGCAAGCACGAAAATATGCCAGACCTGAATCGTTTCGGTTAAAGTGAGAATCGTCAGAATGCTCGCCAGAATCATCGCCATCGTTTGCGTAATCTGCAAAATTCGCTGGCGGTTATATTTATCGGCAATCGCCCCGCCGACGGTCGCCAGCAGGAAGACCGGAATTTGTCCCGAAAAACTTATCAGCCCGAGAAGCACGGTCGAACCCGTCAAACGGTAAACCAGCCACGCCTGCGCGACCGACTGCATCCACGTGCCGATTAAGGATAAAAGCTGTCCGACGAAAAAATACTGATAATTGCGATGTTTGAGTGCGCGAAACATCTCGGGAAGCCGGGAATCGTCCGCGACGGTTTCGATTTTTTCCGCTTCGTGTACGGAAATGCTGTCTGCCATTTTATTTACCCCCCTTGCTCGAAAAAACTCAATTCCATTTTAACGCGCGATTGTGCCAAGATGAAATAAGTGGCAAAAGATTTTCAAAAACGCAGCTTAAAACCGGAAAGAATCGACACGGGCGATTACACGGCGGAAGAATACGACAGGTTTTTGCATGAAATTCGGCTGGTCAATCGTTTGGCGGGCGACAACCGCGCTTTGAAAACCACGCTTTTGCGCGAGATTAAGCGCGAAGATTTGCGCGAATTTTCGGTTCTCGACGTTGGCGCAGGTTCGGGCGAGCTGCTGCGCGTGACGGCGAAATTCGCGCGCCGTACCAATCGAAAGGCAAAACTCGTCGGCTTTGAGCTAAACGCGCGGTCGGCTGAATCTATCGTTGAAGAATCGAAAAATTTCGGCGAAATAAGTGCCGTTCGCGGCACGGCGCTCGATTTGCCGTTTGCCGACAACTCGTTCGATTATGCGATTTGCTCGCTTTTCACGCATCATTTTGCGGACGACGGCGTGGTCGAAATCCTGCACGAATTGTCACGCGTCGCACGCCGGAAAATTTTCGTCATCGACCTTCATCGTCATAAAATGGCGTATTTTTTGTATCGAATTTTCTGCGCCGCGTTTCGCATCTCGCCGCTCGTGCGCGAAGACGGCTTGCTCTCGATTCTGCGCTCGTTCGTGCCGCCGGAATTAGAAAAATTAGGCGAGAACGCGAACCTGAAAAATGTCTCGGTCGAAAGACATTTTCCTTTCCGGCTCGTCCTCAGCGGCAGTTAAACGGTTCTCAAATTTTTATCAAGAAGCGGTATTTGCCGCGATTTTGTCCCTTTCGATTTTTGCTAGATGCGCCTCGACCGATTTGACGGCGAGCGGCAAAAGCTCCGGTTTTAAGCCTTGATAAACGATTTCCGTAATTTCTTCCGCCGTCCGCGCGCCCGTTTCCAGTGCTTCGAGAACTTGTTTTTCACGTTCCAGACGGTGCGCGATGTATTCTTCGATTTTGCCGCGCGCGTCGTAGACGGCAGCGCCGTGCGAGCCGCACAGATGCCGCAACCCGGGCAGATTTTTCATGCTTTCGAGCGACGCAAGATAATCCGTCATATCGCCTTCGGGCGGCGCAATGACAACGGTTCCCGTGCCGACGACGTTGTCGGACGAGAGAAGAAATCCGCGCTCCGCGTCATAAAACACGAGATGCCCGCGCGCGTGACCCGGCGTGTGCAGCGCTGTTATTTCAAAGCGAGCGCCCGCTTTGTCCCGCAATTTTATAATTTCGTCCGGCGCGATAAATTTCTGAAACTCGACCTTTCCCTGCAAGCTTTCCGCCGTGACGCGGTGAGCGGAAACCGGGATTTTCAAACCGAATTTTGCGCTGAGGTGGTTTTGCAGAACGCCTTCGCCGCCGAAATGGTCGCGGTGCAGGTGCGAGACGATTATTTCACGACAGACAAAACCTTTTTCGATAAAAGAATCGATGAGTTCGAACAGTTTCGCCAGTTCCGGTTCTACTTTTGAAGCGGCGTCGATGACGACAAATTCCTGTCTGCCGACGATAAAACAATTCGTATGCGTCGCCGGCGGCAGCGTTTCCGTCCGCAGCGGAAAACAAATCACCCGCGGATTAAGCGCGATATAGTCGATGTTGCCGTCGCAGCTTTGCGATTTTTCCAGCAATTTTTCAACGCACAGGCTGAGAGACGCCGGAGAGTTATTTAATTGATTTTCGTTTGCGTTTTTGCGTTTTTGGGTTTCAAATTCCGCCAGTTCCTGCAGCGAAATCAAAACCGGCGGCGAGATTAGAACTTCCGAATTTTCCCAGCGTTTCAAGGCATCTTCGGGCGCGATAAACTCGATATTCTGCATTTCCGAAATCGCAGCGTAAGGCGTTTGCCGGGGCGGGCAAACAGCGATAAAAAAGCGCGTTTTGAAGCGGACGGGCGAAAATTGAGGCGTCGTCCAATGTCCGGTGTAGAAAAAATCGCGCGCGTCAATCGACAAACCCCAGTCGTCGAGAATTTCGCTGAACGAGCTTCTGCCGGAAATCAAATCGTCGTGCAGCGACGCGCGCTGTCCGCGGGTCAATTTTTCGCCGCCGCGCGCGAGCAAAACGCCGACTTCTTCAAAAAGCTCGCGGGCGGCGGAAACGATAAATTTTTCTAAATCCTCAGCCGCATTTTTGACGACAACCTGCGCGTCCGGTTCATCGGTTTTGCCGCCCGGAAACGCGTGAAATCCGCCCAGAAATGAAATTTTCGGATTGCGCTGCGCCCAGAGAACTTTGGATAAATCTTGATTTAATAAAATAACCGCCGAAGCATCGCGCGGCGTTGCAGGTTTTTGATTCACACTTAGTAGTTTCAGGTTTCGGGTTTCAGGTTTCAAGTTTTGAAAAGCGGTTTTTAACGCGAGCCTTGAAACTCGGAAACTCATTTTTCGAACATTCCGAGTTTCGCCAATTGCGTCAAACTGTCGCCGAGCCAATCGGGCAAATCCTGCAAAAGCGTTTTCTTGCCTTCGATGTCTTCGCTTTGCTCGACAAATTCGCGCATATTCGCCAGCAAATCTTCAAATTCGCGCGTGCCGTCGCAAATTTCGAGCAGGTGACGTGAAATGTCGTCTTCGATTTTGACGTCCAGGTTGAGCAGCGTCAAAACGTTGTTCGTGTGCGGAAGCTGCCAGGCTGCCAGGCGGTTGACCTTTGGCTTTGCGCTGGCTTCGGTAATCGCCTCAGGCTGAAAAAGGTGAAGCTCGACGAGGCTCGTTCCGCGACAGATTTGCAGCAGAATCGCGCTTGTAATATAAAATTGCTCGTCC
>DASWRC010000222.1:0-21969 GCA_036403375.1 Pyrinomonadaceae bacterium | reverse complement strand
AACTTTAAATTTGTCCCTTCCACCTCGAATCCGGCGGCATAAATCGGCAATTCCCGAACAGCGGCGGCAGACTTTAATTTTTCGATAATCGCCCTGTCCGCCGATTTTTCGCACACAATCAAAACCCGTAAATCCCCCAATTCGTCGCCCGCGTAATTTGAAATTGCCGCAAAAACCGCTTCCGCATTTGTTTTTGAAGGAATGACGTCAGCATGAACCTGCACGAACCGCAAACGGTCGGCGACCGCCTCGCCAAGCGCGCAGGTTGTCACGTTATCAAGCTCGTAAAAATCTATTTCCAGCTCGCCCAGAGCTTCAATAAAATAATCAGCCGCAAACGTGTCGGTTAAAATTATCCAATCGAAGCCGGTCAGATTTTTCAGATGATTGACGCTCTCGGCGGTTAAATCGAGTCGTGCGGCTTTGATTGAAGGAAAAACCAGCACGTCTTCGCCGCGTTGTTTCAAAACTGAAATCAGTTTTTTGTTGAGCGCATTTTCAAATAAACCGTAAGTTTTTTTTATTTCAAGCTCCGCCATTTTATAAAATTGTAACGGCTCTTATAATTTCTGCAAGTTTGCATTCGCCGCCCGAAAAAGGGTATGTTTTTTCTTTAGTCGAAAGTCGTCACTCGGGAGTTGTGAGAAAATCCTTTGACTCCGGACTCTCGACTCGCGACTCTCGACTTTAAAAATAATGAAAGCAATGATTTTAGCCGCCGGTTTCGGCACACGGCTTTTTCCATTAACAATTGACCGCACCAAACCGGCGATTCCTTTTCTCGGCAAACCGCTCGTCGGTTACGTTGCCGAATACGTCGCCAAATTCGGCTTTCAAGATATTGTCGTCAATCTCCATCATCAGCCCGAATCCGTCCGCGAGGTCCTCGGCGACGGTGCCGATTACGGCGTGAATATTCATTACACGGAAGAAATACCCGAAATACTCGGCACTTCGGGCGCGCTCGACAATGCGCGGCAGCTGCTCGAAGACGATACGTTCGTCATCGTCAACGGCAAAATCATCACCGACATCGACATTGCCGAAGCCATCGAAACGCATAAAAAGTCGGGCGCGATTGCGACGATGGTTTTAAAGCCGAACATCAAGCGCGAAAAGTTTACCGAAGTTTACGCGCGCGACGGCTTTCTGACCGGTTTCGGCGATTTCGCGCATCCGTTCACCGAAGTGGAAATCAAGGACACGACCGGCAAACTTACCGCGCCGCTGATGTTTACCGGCATTCACATTTTAGAGCCGCGCGTTTTTGAATACATCCCCAGAAACGTTTATTCGGACATCGTGCCGACGTTTTATAATCCGGCTTTGAAAAAAGGAGAAAAAATCGCGGTCCACGTCACGGACGCCAACTGGTTCGAGCTTTCGACGATTCCGCGTTATCTCGACATTAGTCTGGCAATGATGAACGGGGCGAACGTCTGCGCGGGCGAAAACTGCGTCGTTTCCGGACGCGCGACCGTCAAGGATTCGATTATGTGGGACAACGTCTCAATCGGCGACGACGCGCATCTTTACCGCACGATTATCGCTGACGACGTGATAATCGAACCGGGCGAGCATTTTGAAAACGCGGCAATCGTGCGTGCCGAAATGGTCAGAAACTGCGAGGAAATTCCCGAGAAAGCCCTCAAAGGCTACATCCAGGGCGAAAACTATATCGTGCCTTTAATCGAATACGTCTAGCCCGCTGAAGTCGGGATTACAAATTACAAATTACAAAAAAAATCTGAAACAGCTTATCTGAAATTTGTCATTCGAAATTTGTAATTTGTAATCTGTAATTGCATCCAATGCAATACCATATGTCTGATTTAGAAAAAAGACTCGACGAATTTTTAATCCGCAATAATCAACCGCCCGCGCATTCCGTGTTGACGCCGGATGCTTCGACGCGCGAATATTTCCGCGTGCGGTGGCACAACCAGCCGGCAATCGCGTGCGTTTATCCATTTAACGATTTATGTAAAGGACAGTTTGAAGCCTGTCTCGACGTAACGCGGCTTTTCCTGAGCAACGGACTGCCGGCTGCCCGGATTTTTGCGTCCGATGCAGTTCAGGCAATTATTATCCACGAAGATTTCGGCGACACGATTTTAAGAAACGTGCTCGAAACGGCGGATGAACGGACGCGCGAAAATTACCTCGGCGAAGCGATCCGGCTGATTGCCCGCATCCAAGCCGCGACCGGGCGAGCCTTTGAAACCGGTTCGATTGCTTCGCGGCTCGCGTTCGATTTTGAAAAACTCTCGTGGGAACTGGATTTTTTCACGACGCATTATTTTACGACCTTAAAGAACAGCCCGCTCGGCGCGGCGGACGCAAAACTGCTCAAAGCCGAGCTGGACGAAGTCGCGCGGGAATTGGAAGGCAAGGCAAAAATCCTCACGCATCGCGATTTTCACGCGGCAAATTTGATGGTCGGGGCGGACGGCGAGCTTAAAATCATTGACCATCAGGACGCGCGAATCGGCTCGGCGGCTTACGATTTGGTTTCGCTGCTGCTCGACCGCGTGACGCTTTTGCCCACCCCGGAATGGCTCGCCGAAAAACGCCGCTATTTTCTCGCCGAAAGAGAAAACCTCGGGCTTGAAAAGTTGGATGAAGCCGATTTCACGTACGAGTTTCGTCTGCAAACCATCCAGCGCTGTTTGAAAGCCATCGGCACATTTTCGTTTCAATTGGCGACGCGCGGCAAAACTTATTTTATTCCGTTCATTAAACCGATGTTTGAAATCGTTTTGCGCGCGGCTGAAAATCTGCAAAAATTTCCTCATCTGCAGCGCATAATTAAAACCCAAATCTATGAAAATCACGACTAATCTTTTACTTCTCGCGGTTGTCGTCGCTGCCTGCCTTTCGCTCGCCGTCAAATCACAATATTCGGCAAAACCGTTTTCGGTTACGCAAACGAACCTAATTAACGATTTGAAGGCGGCAAAAGCGGCAAGCCCGAAAATCACGGCGGAAGAATTTGCCAAAACCGCCAATTCCCTGCTCGAAAAACAAGGCATCAGCTTTGTCGTCGCCTTTGACTCCGCGACGTGCCAGAAAATCAGCCAGGTGATTGCCAATGTAAAGGACAAAACCGCGCCGCTTAATTTAACCACGACCCTGAAATCGCCGCTCGGCGAAAGCGCCAAACTAATTTTGCCGGATATAAATTTTTCAAAATCCGAATGCGTTCCGTGTTTTGTCCAGCTGCCGGTTCTGGAAGTGACCGCGCAGGACTTCGTGACGCTCGTCGAAGGCAAAAACATCAAGTTTTTCCTGCCGTCGAACTTTATTCTCAACGAAGCGCTGCTGGTTGACGCGCAAAATTTAACGACCGTCAAAACGCGCTGGAAAATTCCTTTCCGCACGACGCCGCTGTCTGTTTCCGACAGCGGAAACATTCTCTATCTCGGATTCAACGAACCCGAATTAAGCGATTTGGTTTTAATGGCTTACAGCGAGGGAATTTACCAAATCGGGACGAAAAGCGACATCGACGCGGAGAAAAAAGGCGCGCTTTTGAAAGATTTCCCGAAAGAGGCGGCAAATCCGAATCTCGCCTTTATCAAATTCGCGAGCGGCGACGTGAATCAGGTGATAAAATTCTCGACCGCGTGCGGAAACTAGGCGCGCAGGTAATCGCCGCGCCAGTTTTTAACGGCAAGCTTGATTTCCTTTGAATTCTTAAATTCGCCGCCAATCGCTCTCTGAATAAGCGCGGGAAGTTCTTCGTCCGGCGCAAAGCGCAGCGCGATTTTTGTGCCCAGGGGCAATCGGTCGGCTTGAAAAGCCAAATCCGGCGTCAGAAGCTCTTTGTATCGAAGCGATTCTTCCAATCGCACGACACGATCTTGGACTTTCAACGGCTGCAGCCGCGCTGCCAGATTCATCAGCAAAAAGACGACCGCCATCAAAAGATTTTCGGCGCGGTTCCAATCCGGGTCATGATAAAGACGAACAATCTGCCAAATCAAATTTAGAATCAAAAGCGGCGCAATTACAAAATGCACAAGCGGATACCAGCGAACGTGGTTTTTATAGGTTTGCGTTTCTGCCATAAGTATTTAAAGTTTGGTTGCGGAAAGGTTCTCCGCGCGTTTGCTTGTAAAATCTTCGCCCGGATTGACGAACAGATTCTGTTCAAAACGATACTGCTTGTCGTAAAGCTGTTTGTAGCGACCGTTCATCGCAATCAACTCGTCGTGATTGCCCCGTTCGAGAATTTCGCCCGCTTCGACGACCAGAATCTGGTCGGCGGAGCGAATCGTCGAAAGCCGGTGCGCGATGACAAACGTCGTTCTGCCCTGTCGAAGTCGCCGCAAGCCTTCCTGAATCAGCGCTTCGCTTTCCGAATCGAGACTCGAAGTCGCTTCGTCGAGAATCAAAATTCGCGGATTGGCGAGCAGCGCGCGGGCAATCGCAATCCGCTGGCGTTGCCCGCCCGAAAGTTTGACGCCGCGCTCGCCGACGATTGTGTTGTAAGCGTCGGGAAATTTTTCGATAAATTCGTCGGCGTTTGCCACGCGGCAGACTTCCCTGATTTCATCCAGATTAGCCTCCGGGTTTGAAAAGCGAATGTTGTCTAAAATAGTGCCGTCAAACAGAAAATTGTCCTGTAAAACGACCCCTAAATGCCGGCGATAATCGCGCAGTTTCACTGATTGCAAATCTCGCCCGTCAATCAGAATTCTGCCCGTTTTCGGCTGGATGAAATTTAGTACGAGACTCAAAATCGTCGATTTTCCCGATCCGCTCGACCCGACGAGCGCCGTCGTTTGCCCGGCTTCCGAATGAAACGAAACGCCTTTCAGGACGGGCACGTTTTCTTCATATTCAAAATAGACATCCTCGAAATCAAGCATCCCGTCAACTTTCGGCAGAGACGCTTTTTCACGGTCTTCCTCGTCCTCGGTTTCCATCTCCATCACTTCGCGGATGCGGTCAAGACCGGCAAACGCTTCCGTGATTTGCGTGCCGATTGAAGTCAGTTCGACGACCGGAATCGCAAGCAGAAACGTGAACGAGATGTACATCAGAAAATCGCCTAAAGTCATCGAGCCGCCCACCACCGCGTTGCCGCCGATGACAATCATCACGACGGCAATTGCGCCGATGACGAGCGACGAAAACGAAGACACGGCGGAAACGCCCGTGACGGTTTTGGCGATATTACGAAAGAGCCGGTGCGCGCCGCGCGCAAACGACAGCTCTTCGCGTTTTTCCGCCGTGTAGGCTTTGACGATGCGGATTCCGCCCAAAGATTCGCCGAGGCGTCCGGTAACTTCCGCGTTAATCACGTTTCGCTCGCGAAAAATGGGGCGTAAAACCTTGAACGCGTAGTAGAGAACGCCGGTGAACGCGATTAAGACAATCAACGTCGCAGTCGTTAAAACCCAATTTATCCAGAAAAGGACGCCGACGGCGATGAGCGCCGTGACGAGGCTGCCGAGAATTTGTCCCAAACCGGTTCCGACCAGATTGCGGATGCCTTCGGCGTCGTTCATAATCCGCGAAATAAGCTGTCCGCTCTGCGTCGAATCAAAGTAGGAAATCGGCAGCCGCTCGATTTTCTGCATCACGCGCTTGCGCATCTCGGTAATCGCGCGCTGCGCGGCGACGCCCAGAATCTGCGACAGCGCAAACGACGTCAGGGCTTGCACGAGCGTCGAAACGCCGATGGCGAGCGCAATCCATTTCAAAAGAGCGTAATTTCTACCGGTAAAAACCTCGTCGCCGATATATTTGGTCGAAGCCGGCAAAACCATCCCCGCCAGCCTTGAGACGAGCAGCAGTAAACTGCCGACAGCGAGCCGCCAGCGCGCTTTCCAGACAATTTCGCGCGCTTCTTTCCAGGCGCTTGTATAATCAACTTTCTTTTTCTTTTGTTCTTCGGGCATTGATATAAAATTTGCGCGCGCGTTCGATAAAAGTCAAACGCCCGCGTTTTGTAGTTAAAGTATTTTCCATTAGAATTTAATTTTGCTTTTATCCGTGTAAATTTTATGAATCAGACATATATCAACGAACTGAAAAATCACATCGGCGAAGAAGTCACGCTCAAAGGCTGGCTTTACAACTCGCGTTCGAGCGGAAAGCTCGTCTTTTTGCAGCTTCGCGACGGGACGGGCATCGTGCAGTGCGTCGTTTTCAAACCGAATAATGAGGAACTTTTTGAACAGGCGAAATCCTTAGGTCAGGAATCTTCCGTAATCGTGCGCGGCACGGTCAAAGAAGACACGCGCTCGGCAATCGGCGTCGAATTGGACGTCACCGGCTTGGAAGTCGTCCAGAATTCTTCGGAATATCCAATCACGCCGAAAGAACACGGGACGGAATTTTTGATGGATAACCGCCATTTGTGGATTCGCTCGCGCAAGCAGCACGCCGTTCTGAAAGTTCGCCATACGGTCGTCAAAGCGACGCGCGATTATTTCGACAATAACGGATTTATCCTCGCGGATACGCCGATTTTCACGCCCGCCGCCTGCGAAGGCACGACGACGCTTTTCGAGGTCGATTATTTCGACGACAATAAAGCTTACCTGACGCAGAGCGGGCAGCTCTACAACGAGGCGACCGCCGCGAGCTTCGGTAAAAGTTACGCCTTCGGTCCGGTTTTCCGCGCCGAAAAATCGAAAACGCGCCGTCATCTGACCGAGTTCTGGATGGTCGAGCCGGAAATGGCTTTTGCGCATTTGGACGACGTGATGAGCTTGGGCGAAGGCTTGATAAAATTCATTGTCGAGCGCGTGCTGGCGGAACGGCGCGAAGATTTGGCGGTTTTGGAGCGCGACGTGGCAAAGCTCGAAGCGATTTTGCAGAGCGGTTTTCCGCGTGTTCATTATGACGACGCGGTTAAAATTCTTGAGGAAGGTTTTGAAAAAGGCGAGCTTGAAAACAAATTCGAATGGGGCGGCGATTTCGGCGCGCCCGACGAAACTTATATTTCGAAACAATTCGACGCGCCCGTCTTTGTCCATCATTTCCCCGCCGTTATCAAGGCGTTTTATTTTGAACGCGATAAGCAGCGCCCCGAATTGGCGCTTGGCGCCGACCTGCTCGCGCCGGAAGGTTACGGCGAAGTCATCGGCGGCGGCGAGCGCGCGTTTGATTTGGAGTTTCTGGAAAAACAAATCGAGGAACACAATCTGCCGAAAGAAGCCTTTGAATGGTATCTCGATTTGCGGCGCTTCGGCGCGGTTCCGCACGCTGGGTTCGGAATGGGCATCGAACGCTGCACCGCATGGATGTGCGGCATCGAACATATTCGCGAAACTATTCCCTTCCCGCGAATGCTCTATCGCTTGAAACCGTAAACAAAAGGCTTGTCCGTCGCCGGACAAGCCTTTTTCGTTTCTAAAGTTAATCGAAAGGTCATTGAACAGGATAAAATTCCACGTCTGAAATACTATCGACGACATTTACTATGCGCGGTTCATACGTCCAGCCTTTTGCCGAAACCTCGATGGTCACGACCTGTCCGGCAGTGATGTCGTCGAAACGGAAATAGCCGAGATTGTTTGTGCTCGCGATTCGGCGGTTGCCGCTGCTGTCGTTTAAAGTGACGGTGGCGCGCGAAACCGCTCTGCCGTAACCGTTTAAAACCTGCCCGCTAATCGTGACACCGCCGGCGGTCGGCGGATTGAAAACCGGCGCGGGACTGGTCGCAAAAGTTCCGGTTCCGGCTGCCGTAAAGCTGTTGAAAAACCCGCCCGCGCCGATTGTTAAAAGCGGAAAGGCGGACGAAAACGAAAGACTTAAGTTATCGTTGCTGGTCGGCAAAAACCCGATAAAATCCGATGTGTAGGTCACGGTTTGCCGGGCATCCGTCGCCGTGTAGCCAAGCGCGTCGCTTAAATCGTCGCCGGCAATGCTCGATTTTGTCGTGCCGTCGGGCGTGATAACCGCCGTCAAAAGATTCCGCCGCGTGCCGGTTCCGCTTTGCGCCTGCGTGTCGCGGATAACGCGGATGTAAAAAGTCTGGTTAAATTGCTGAACGTCGCGCGGCGGGTCGTTGGCGAATTGAAAAGCCGGCTGCGTGGTGGTTGCCGTCACCATCACGTGCGCGAGCTGCACGCCCTGCAGTTCCGGCGGAAGATTGGCGACGTTTTGATACGTAAATAAAACCGCCGTGCCGTCGGCAATTGTTTGAAACGAGGCGCTCGTCACCTGGTTCGTAAAAATAAAATCGTTCGTGCCGTTACGTTGAAAAAACTGCCCGAAAGTAACGGTTTGCGCCTGCCCGAAGCCGGCGGTTGAAATTGTCAAGAAAATAAAAAAAGCCGCTCTTACACAATAAGACGACCATCTGTTTGTAAATGTTTTCATATTCCCCCTTGGTTCCCTTGTTAAAATATCGGTCAAACCCTTTGACCAAATAAAAAGTTAAATTCATTTTGACCGCCCGAAGGGCGAGCAAACAATTTGTATATATAATTTTACTTTGCGGGAAAACGATTTGTAAACAAAAATTTTTTCTTTTTAAATCAACTAAAATCAGGAGTTTAGAAAAAGTTCAAACCATCCGGCAATTTTTTTTCATCTAAAATTTGTTTCGAATCGCACATTTCGGTCGAAAGTAAAAGATGTTGACGGTTTTCAAAAAAGTAAATTTCAAACGCCTCTGCCCGGCAGGACTGTTATTGCTTTTGCTGATTTCGGCTCCGGCGCCGAATCAGCCGCCGCCGCCGGACAATCCTTTAAATGCCGCCCGCACATTTGAGTCCGACGATAAGCTTCAGGCTGAGACTGACGCGCTTTTGCCGCTTTTTGACAACATGCCGCCGGTCGCCGTTTTTCTCAAAAACGAACCCGTCCTGAAAACCGGTTCGAGCATCGAAACCGGCGTTGCCTATACCGATTGTGCCGCACACACGCGCCCGACCATCTTTATCAAAAAAGATTTCTACGAAAAAACCAACCGCAAACAGCTCGTCAACATCCTGAAACATGAGCTGACTCACGCGTGGCTCTGCCGCCGGCAGTTAATGGCGGGACACGACGCTCTATTTCGACGGAAATTTGCGGCGGTCGGCGGGTTTGGAAATTAGCGCAAAGCGGTATAATTATTTCCGTCGAATGGCGGCGAACTTTCGCCCTTAATTTACCGTAAAACAGAACCTATATGAGCGACGAATACAGATTTAACGGTGCCGGCGGAACTCCGGGCGGCTTAATCGAATTTTTTATCGGGCTTGGGATGGCAATCGCAGGCGCTTATCTTTTAACGAACCAGGTCACGGTCACCAGCGGCTACTGGACGCTTTGGGGCTACAACACGTTCGGGTTGTCTCTCATCCCTCTGATTTTCGGCATCGGCATTTTGTTTTTCAACGGCAAGTCAATTTTAGGCTGGATTCTGCTGTTCGCGGGCGTCATCGTCATCGGCGCGGGCATTTTGACGAATCTGACAATCTACTTTCAATCGACGAGCCTTTTCAACACGATAATCATGCTCGTCCTGCTCGCCGGCGGAATCGGTTTGGTCGCCAAAGGCATTGCCGCGCACAGGGAGTGAAACGAAAAACTAAAAACGAATAGTGAAAAATTAAACTATTCACTATTCGTTTTTCACTTTTCACTGATTTGAAAGGTATTGGCTGAGCAGCGGCTTGAGATTTTCAAATTCGAGCGGCTTGAAAATCACTTCGTCAAATCCTATTTCCATTGCGCGACCGAGACATGCGTTGCCATATGCGGTGATGGCGAGAATCGGGATATTCTTTAGCTCTTCGTCCTGCCTGATAAGTTTGGTTGCCGTAAAACCGTCCATAATCGGCATCATCAAATCCATCAGGATAATATCGGGACGTTCTTCTTTGGCTTTTTGGAGGGCTTCGTAACCGTCGCGCGCAACAATCGGCTCGTAGCCGTGAGCCTGCACAAGGATTTTCATCATCATCAACACATCGGCAACATCTTCGACGATAAGAACCTTCTTAGCCATTTTTCCCCCTTGCTCAAAACAAAAATCAATAATATATAATTATTCGGTTGGTTTCAATATTTAAACCGGCGGTTGTCCAAAAATTTATTCCGATAAAAATTTAAAACGAAATAAGCAGGGACGTCATGAACCATCCCTGCTCTCGTCAGGCGAAGACACGTGTTGCCTGCCCATGCCTCTTTCCCGCCTGATTCTCTAAAAAGTCTCTATAATGTGAGAAAACTAGGAATCCGGCGGAAATTCCAAAACGAGTGGCGAATTACGAATTTCAATTGACCTGTAAAGATATTTCTCTTAATCCGTAATTTGTAATTCGTCATTCGTAATTGCTTGATTAGCGTTTATAATCAGAAAAAATGCAGAGGAAAATCGAGCTTAAATTAACGGCGAAAGAAAGTCCCTTGACTGGCAGCTTCACGGTTTATCGCGCGCTGCCGCGGCGAGAGTTGAGGCGCGTCGGCGGATTCGTGTTTTTCGACCATTTCGACGCCGCCGGGATTGCGCCCGAAGATTTCGATGTGCCGCCGCACCCGCATATCGGGCTGCAAACCGTGACGTATCTTTTCGAGGGCGAGATTCTGCATACCGACTCTCTGGGCTATCAGGAATTTATCCAGCCGGGCGCGGTAAATTGGATGACCGCCGGGCGCGGCATCACGCATTCCGAACAGGCTTTAAAGTTTATTCCGCGAATGCACGGCATCCAGAGCTGGGTCGGGCTGCCGCACGCGAATCGCAAAGCCGCGCCGTCGTTCAAGCATTTCGCGGAGGAAAATCTGCCGGTTTGCGAATTTGAAAGCGCCCGCATACGCGTGCTTGCCGGAAGTTTGGACGCGCACGCTTCGCCGATTCCGACCTTTCAGGAATTAACCTATCTGGATATTTCAGCCGACGCGGGCTGCGCGCTTGAATTAAACGTTAACCGCGCGCACGAATTGGCGGTTTACGTTTGCGAAGGCGAAATTTCCATAGCGGAAGAAAAGGTCGAAAGATTCGTTCTGGCAAAGCTCACGGACGGTGAAGAAAAATTTGCTTTCTCGTGCGATGAAGAAGCCAGATTCGTCCTTTTCGGCGGCGAACATTTGCCCGACCCGACCGTTATTTACTGGAATTTCATCACCGACACGGTCGGCGAAGCCAGGCAGGCGATGCTCGATTGGGAAGCCGGAAAATTTGCGGAAGTACCAAAATACAAAAAGATTTCGGGCGAGCCGGATGACGGCGACGTCAATCGAACGCCCGTGATGTAAAATTTATGAACAAATTTCTTTCCCTTTTGTTTCTTTTTTGCTTTTCAATTTCCGCACTTTCACAACAACCAATCAAAGATTTAAAGCCGACCGTGATTTTAATCTCGCTCGACGGTTTTCGCTGGGATTATCTCGATAAATTCAAGCCGCCGACTTTGAATCGTCTGGCGCGGGAAGGCGTGCGGGCGAAATGGATGATTCCGTCGTTTCCGACGAAAACTTTCCCGAATCATTACACGATTGCGACCGGTCTTTATCCGGCGCATCACGGCATCGTCGAAAACAACGTCTACGATTTCGGCGAGGTTTTTACGATGTCCAACCGCAGGGAAGTGCAGAATCCGCGCTGGTGGCTCGGCGAGCCGATCTGGGTGACGGCTGAAAAACAGGGACAAATCGCCGCGTCGTATTTTTTTGTTGGGACGGAAACGAAAATCGAAGGCTACCAGCCGCAAATCTGGCGCGCGTGGAACGGTACGGTCCCGGCGGAAATGCGCGTCGATAAGGTTCTCGGCTGGTTCGATTTTCCGCCCGCAAAACGACCGACGATGATAACGCTCTATTTTTCGGACGTGGACGACGCCGGGCACGCTTTTTCGCCCGACGCCGAGGAAACGAAATACGCCGTCTGGAATGTCGACCGCTACATCGAACGATTGATGAGTGGGCTGAAAACGCGCGGAATCGACCGGAAAGTAAACGTCATCATCGTCTCCGACCACGGCATGGCGACGGTCAATCTACGGCAGACGACTTTTCTCGACGATTATTTCGATTTCGATTTGGCGGAAAAAATCCTTTGGACGAACGAAATCGTCCAGATTTTTCCGAAAGCCGGAAAGGTGGACGAGATTTTTTCAAAAATCAACCGCCTGAAACATACGACCTGCTGGAAAAAAGCCGATATTCCCGAACGCCTTCATTACAAGGACGGCAAGCGTGTCGCGCCCGTTATCTGCTCGTCCGAAGAAGGCTGGCTGACGACGAGCCACGAGCGTTACACGGATTGGATGAAAGACATCGACGACCCTGAAAATCCGCGCGGCGGTCACGGTTATGACAACCGCTACCAATCGATGCAGGCGACTTTCATCGCGCACGGCGAAGCGTTTAAGCAGGGCTACACGGCGCAGCCGTTTGAAAATATTCAAATTTACAACCTGATGTGCCGTATCCTCGGTCTAACACCGGCAAAAAATGATGGTAATTTAGACGCGCTTCGTGGTATGTTGAAGTAAATTTGAGCCCGAGGTTCATCCTATGAAGCTATTTTTACCGGTTTGTATTTTTTTATTATTTGCAGCGGGCTGCGGCAAATTTAATACAAAAGCCCAAATCAGAGCTTCAAACACCGGTTCGGTAAAAACCCGCAATTCGAATAAAACGCCTGTGCTCGATATTTCGTCGGTCGATTTTAAGAACTTTACGTTCCCCGAATTTGGCGGCAGCCCGGAGAAGACCTTTACGCTGAAAAACGGCGCGTCAGAAAACATGAACACTTCCACGAAATATACTTTAAGAAAAACCTACTACTTCGATTTGACCGGCGACGACCGGGACGAAGCGATTTCGCACATTATCGCCGACGGCTGCCCGGTGGGCTGCGAATCGAGCAGCCTGTTTTACATTCACACGGCGGACGGCAGCGAGCCGAAATTATTATGGAAAATCGCGACCGGCGGCGACGCTCTCAGCGGACTCAGAGTCGTCAATTTCAAACTTAAAACGATTATCCTGGAAGCCTTCGGCGATTGTTGGAATGATAACGGCGTGATAAAGCCGAACGTCGATTTAAAGAAAAATGCGCAATTGAAAACCGCCAGCTACACGCGCTTCGAATTCGCGCTCGGCGAAAACGGTTTTATGCAAAGCGCAAAAGTCGTTCTGCCGCTTCCCGCCCAAACCGACATCGCCCGATACCGACCGCAAATCAGCTTCGGGGAACCGGAATAAAGCAGAAAAGAAGAAGATTTTTTCGTTAATTAGAGCAATTCTTGAGTGAATAAATTGCAAGAAAGTTTCCCGCTTGAGGAGCAAAGAAGCAAAGTTTTTGTTTTCTTATGCGCCTTTGCTCCTTTGCGGGAAATTGTCATTTTTTTACCTTAGATTTGCTCTAATGGAAATTTTGCTCCTTTTCTCTCTTTCTTATTCCGCGTTGACGGTCAAAACGGCAATCTCCGGCGGCATCATGAAGCGAAACGGCAGGATGCTTGTGCCGATGCCGGTGGTGACGAAAATATCCATATCGTTTTCGCGTTTATGCCCGTAAGCGTATTTTTGACCGTAGCTCGAAGGCACAATCGGCGTGCCTAAGACAGGCAGCCAAACCTGCCCGCCGTGCGTGTGACCGGAGAGCATCAATTTGAAATCATTGCCGAGCGTTTTGTGATAAAAAAGAATTTCCAGAATGTCCGGGCTGTGTTCGAGAACGATGAAGTCGCCGATGCGGTCGCTTCGCGCCAGAACCTGCTTTATCTCCGTGTCGAAACTTATCCACGAATTGAGCTTCAGATGGTCTTTCAACCCCAAAAGCCGAAACTTTTGCCCGTTTTTTTCGACGGTTATTACCTCGTTTTCGAGCACCCTGATGCCGACGCGTCTTAATTCGGCGGCAACTTTCTCGTCGCCGTACTCGCCGTCGTGATTCCCCAAAACCGCGTAAACTCCGAGCGGCGACTGCAAGCCGCGCAGGTTGTCGGCAACCATTCCCATCGGCATCTTTAAATCCGGACGATTAAATTGCTGCGATACATAATCGCCCAAAAGCACGATTACATCGGCGTTTTGCTCGTTAGCTTTTTGGACGACGAGACGGATTTTTTCTTCCGTCGCGCCGCGCGAGCCGCCGTGGATGTCGCTGATAGCCACGATTTTTAAACCGTTAAGCGCCGGATTCCAGTTTTTGATTTTTATTTCCTGCTTGTTGACGACCAGCCGAAAAGGCTCGACGAAATAGGCGTACGAAATACACAAGATTCCGGTCAGGTAGAAAATCATTCGCGCCCAAAAGATTTTCTGTCGATTATTCTTTAAAACTTCACGGTATTTTTCGAGCATTTTAATCCTTCGGAAAATATTCACGCCAGCGGCGGTCGACGAGCTTCACGATGTCTTCGCGCGGCTCGACCACTTTCGGATACCACGTTTTCATCCGCGCGTCGATGACAATCGGCGCGGTGTAGGCGATATGATTGTTGACGACCTTTATTTCTTTGGCGTAGATGTCGGTCGAAGGATTAAAGCGGGTCCACGTCGCCCACAGGAATTTTTCGGTCGAGTCGGCAAACTCTATGGAATCGTGCAGCACGACCACCTGAAAATCGTTGAAATTATTCGCCCGCACGATTCTTTCGGGCAAAGTTTTGTCCTTTTCGTACTCCGTTACTTCCAGAACGAGACAGCCGCCGCAGTAAACTCGCGCGGCACGCACGCCGAGCGGCAGCGCGCCGTTGAATTCCCGGGCGAGTTCCCTTTTCTTTTCGCCGACGCCGACGAGCATCGCTTTCGAGCCGTGATTGATTTTTCCGCTCGCGTAATCGAGCGTGTCAAACGACGTGCGGTCGAAAATAAAGAAATCGCTTTCCCACTCGACGCGCTCCAGAATATTTTCAAACAGCGATTTAAAATCGCGCAAATCCTGCGGTTTATCGGTTAAAAGCAAAAATTTCGTTAAAGACAATTGCCCTTCGCCGAGGATTCGAAAGCCCGCGCCGAGCGCTTCGCGCGCGTAGCGTTCACGCACGACCGCCGCCGCCAGTGAGTGAAAACCCGTCTCGCCGTAGCTCCATAAAGCCTTGACGGCGGGCATCACGAGCGGAAAAAGCGGCGACAGTAATTCCTGCAGATAATCGCCGATAAA
Source organism: Pyrinomonadaceae bacterium (assembly GCA_036403375.1). GTDB lineage: Bacteria > Acidobacteriota > Blastocatellia > Pyrinomonadales > Pyrinomonadaceae > JAFDVJ01. The sequence goes on along the minus strand of DASWRC010000222.1, from coordinate 6,902 downwards.
GAAATCTTCCTGGCGCGGTTTGCCGACGACGGTCGCCGGATAAATGGCGTCTTTGCGATGAAAAACCGCCTGCGCCTCGAAAACCGGGTAATCGTGAACGAGCGAATAATACCCGTAATGGTCGCCGAACGGTCCTTCGGGTCGCCGAATTCGGGGCGCGACGCGACCGCAAATCGCGAATTCGGCTTCGGCTATCAGGCGGTGATGATTTTTCAATGGATTCTCGACGGTTTCGATTTTTCCGTCCGCCAGCATGGACGCCAGCACCAGCTCGGGAACATCTTCCGGCAAGGGCGCAATCGCCGCCAGAATCATCGCGGGCGAGCCGCCGAGCGAAATCGTGACGGGCAAATCAGCGCCCTTTTGTTCGGCTTCAAAATAATGAAAACCGCCGCCTTTGCCGATTTGCCAGTGAATTCCCGCGGATGTTTTATCAAAGCGCTGGATGCGGTACATCCCGAGATTGTGTTTGCCGCTCGAAGGGCTTTCCGTATAAACGAGCGGGAGGGTTATAAAATGCCCGCCGTCTTCGTGCCAGAGCTGAAGCAGCGGCAATTCTTCAAGATTTGCGGGCTGGTCGCAAACTTCCAAAACCGGCGCGCGGCGAACTTTTTTTGTGCCCAATTTTAGCGCGGAAAACGCCAAATCGCGGTAATTCCAGAGTTCCTTCGGCTTGGGCGGCAGCAAAACCTCGACGGCTTCGACCGCTTTTTTGACCAGCTCCTGCGGCTTTTTGCCGAACGCGAGGTCGATGCGTTTGGCGGTTCCGAAAAGATTCGTCACGACCGCGTATTTCGAGCCTTTGACATTTTTGAAGAGCAAAGCTTTGCCCCGCTCGTCAATCACGCGGCGGTGAATTTCGGCGATTTCGAGATACGGGTCGACTTCCGTCTCGATTTCCGTTAAATCGTTTTCCCGTCTGAGCTGTTCGATAAAGGAACGTAAATTCTTATGCATATTGCTTGTTTGCGTAACCTCTATTCAAACAAAGCATTTATAAAGACTCAAGTTAAAAGAATGGTTTTCCGGTTTAAAGCTAAAAAGGCGCAAAGCCGAAACTTCGCGCCTTTCGGAAAAGACCTCGACTTTGAATTATTTCTGCAAATTATCTTTACTCAAATCCAGATTCTCCGCCTTGACGACCTCAATCTTCATATTCGGAAAGCGTTTCGCCAAATCGTCCTTAAATACCGAATAATCGCCGACGATTATCAAATCCCCGTATCTTAAATTTCCCGCCGCAAATTCCCTGACCTGCGCATCGGTGACGGTATTAACGCCCGGGATAAACGAATTAAGCTCGGTCGGTTTCAGATTGAAGGTATAAAGTTCGGCAACGCGGTCGGCTAATCCGCCGGTCGTCTCTAAATCACGCCCGAAATCGCCCGTCAACACCAATTTTCGCGGCGCAAGCTCGTTTGCCGCAACCGGCGTATCGGCTAATCGCTTCAGTTCGGCTAAAACCAACTCCGCAACTTCCGCCGCCGATTCGTTTTTAGTCTGCGTGCGGGTCGAAAAGTTGGATGTATCAGCTCGCCATGTAAAAGCGCTGCCCGCGCCGTAGCTCAAACCGCGCTTGATGCGTATTTCCTGATTAAGCCGCGACGAATAGCCCCCGCCGAGAACCGAATTCAAAACGTTGGCGGGAAAATAAATCGCGTTCGGAAGCGGTTTATCGTTGTCATCATAATCGTTCCGACCCTCCTCAATCATCTTCGTAAAGTTAACCGACGCCTGACCGGCATTCGGCAGGTCGACGACCAGAAGACTGCGAACGATCGGGATTTCCTGCTTCAGCACCTGACCCGAAATAGCTTTCGGCGGGTCGGGATAGCTTTCTTCCGTTGTCGCGATTTTTTTAACTGCCGGCGCACGCCACGTGCCGAAAAATTTAACGGCTAGGGCGCGTGCTCGGGCTGGCGTAATATCGCCTGTAAAAATCAAAACGGCGTTGGCGGGCTGATACTCGGCTTTTTTATAATCGACAATATCTTTGCGGGTGACGACTTTTATACTATCCGGCGTGCCGCCTGCCGGATGCTCGTCAAAACTATATTTACTCGCGACATAATTTGCCAGAAAACCGGGCTGTTTCAGATTATAAACAAGACCGTCGAGAGTTTGAGTTTTGAGCAAATCGAGCTCTTCCTGTTTAAATGTCGGGTTTAAAACAACGTCCGACAATATCGCCATCGCCGCATCGAGCTTGTCGCTTAATACATTGATTTGAACCACCGAATTGTTCCAACCGGCTCCCGCATTTATCGAACCGCCGAGGAATTCCATCGCTTCCGCAATCTGCGTGGCGGATTTGGTTCTCGTGCCCTTCGTCAGCATCGAAGCCGTCAGATTGGCTAAACCGGCTTTCGCCGTTTCCTCGTTGCTTGCCCCGGCTAGAATTAATAGTTCAACCGTCACGAGCGGCACGTTTTTACGCTCGACCGCAGCAATTTTTAATCCGTTGGGAAGCTTGCTTTCGACAACCGCCGGAATTTTGGCGGTTCGCGGCGCTCCCGGAGTCGGGGGCGTTTCGGTCTGGGCAAAAGCGGCATTTGTCAGAATGCTTAAAATGAAGAGAATATTTAAGAACTTGGTTGTTTTCATGATTATTTGTCCTCGCCTCCGTTCTGGTAGTAGATGACGACGCGGTTTTTGTCGGTAAAGTATTTTTTCATCACGCGCTGCACGTCGGCGGCGGTCACGGCTTGGAGTTTTTGAATGTCGGTATTGACCGCTGACGGGTCGCCCTGATAAGCAATCGCGCGCTCAATCGCGAGCGCTTTGCCGTCGTTCTGCTCGCGTTCCTGCAACGTTCGGGTGATTAACTGGTTTTTGGCTTTCGCCAGCTCGTTTGCCGTGACGGGGGCGCTTTGAATTTTCGCGAGTTCCGCGAGCATTGATTTTTCGAGCGCGTCCGCCGTTTTGCCTTCCGAAGCAATCGCGTAGAAATAGAGCAGCCCGCGGTCGGCGCGAATGTCGGCGTTAAACGACGCTTCCTGCGCGATTTGCTGGCGGTAAACCAATTCCTGGTAAAGCCTCGAACTTTCACCGTTCGCTAAGATAGTTTCGGCAATTTTCAAAGCCGGAACGTCCGCGTCTTTCGAATTGGGCGCGAGATAGGAAATCGCGACCGCCGGAAACGGCACGTTCGGCGCAGTTTCGTTGTAGCGTTTTTCTTCCGTGCGTTCCGGCTCGATTGCCGTGACGCGTGGTAACGCGGCTTTATTCTGCCGGATTCTGCCGAAAAATTTATCCGTCCACGCGTCGAACTGCGCCTGGTCGAAATCGCCGACGACGATTAAAACCGCGTTGTCGGGGCGATAATAGAGTTTGTAAAAACTTCGCGCGTCTTCAGGCGTCGCTGCGCTCAATTCATCAAGATTGCCGATGCCCGGTCGCTTGTAAGGATGCGTCGTAAAGGAAAGCTTTTCGAGATACTGCCCGAAAAGTCTGCCGTACGGCTGCGAGAGGATTCGGAAACGAAATTCTTCTTTGACAACCTCACGCTCGGAAGCGAAATTCGCCTCGTCGACGTTCAGGTTGACCATCCGGTCGGATTCCGCCCAGAGCAGCGTTTCGAGATAATTCGACGGCACGACTTCGTAATAATTTGTAAAATCGTCGTAGGTCGAAGCGTTGTTGTAACCGCCGACATCTTCCGTAAAACGGTCGAAACTTTCGCTCTTTAAATTTTTGGTGGATTTGAACATCATGTGTTCAAACATGTGCGCAAAACCGGAGCGACCTTCCGGGTCGTCTTTTGAACCGACGTTGTACCAGACGTGTATCGCCACGGTCGGACTTGAATTGTCCTGCAAAGAGACGACTCGCAAGCCGTTCGGCAAAGTACGCTGCTTGATGTTCATCGGCGTAATCTTCGCCTGCCCGAAGGCGTTCAGGCTGAAGGCAAACGCCAATGCCAGCATCGAAAAAAACGGAGTTAATTTTTTCATATTTATTCCTAAAATCAGACAATTTTCGCTTTTTATACGCAAAGTAACAAAGTAAGGTTTTGCCGCGCGTGCAGCACACTTTCAGAGAGGTTATTTTAAGTCCTTGTCTTTGTATTCCTGATACATTAATAACGCGGCACGCAATTGAAAATTTATCAGACCGGCAAACAGGAGACAGGAAATCACCCGGTTCAAGCCGGTTTGCGTAAGCATTGCCTGAATCAAAAATCCTAAAAAAACGAAACTCGTGAGGAAAAAAAAATAGCTGAAATTACGATTTTGTTCTTTTGTCATCCCGGTTTTCTCCTTTCTGAATGCTGCTTATATCTTAAAAACTTTGCCAATTTTCAAATTTATTTTATCTGAATTTTTTTAGCCGGCGAAAACTCGCCAGGCAATTTTTTTGATTCAATCCGCTAAACAACGGATGTACCAAAATTTTTCGAGAATCAGTTTATCCGAACTTAAAATTAAATAAAAGAAGATTGTTGCCAGCCGCCGTTTCAGCGTGCCAGGATGTCAATTCGGCGTGCCAGCCCGTCTCTTTGTGTCGACAGATATTTTCAAAAAATTCAGCCGCCGATAAACGCGGATTTCGCTGATAAGAATAAATAAAATTAATCCGCGAAATCCGCGTTCATCCGCGGCTAAAAAATTAATTCCGGTTTTATTGATTGTATTCGTAAAAGCCTTTGCCTGATTTGCGACCGAGCCAGCCGGCGTCGACCATTTTGACGAGCAGCGGGCACGGGCGATATTTCGGGTCGCCCAAGCCATCGTGCATCACGCGCAGGATGGCAAGGCACACGTCCAACCCGATAAAATCCGCCAGTGTCAGCGGTCCCATCGGATGATTCATGCCCAGTTTCATAATACCGTCGATGCTCTCGCGCGTGGCGACGCCTTCATAAAGCGCGAAAATCGCTTCGTTTATCATCGGCAAAAGGATTCGGTTCGCGACAAAACCCGGAAAATCCTGACAATCGAGCGGCGTTTTGCCCATCTTTTCCGACAGTTCGTGAACTTTTTGATAAGTTTCGTCAGATGTCGCGATGCCGCGAATGACTTCGACCAGCTTCATCAGCGGGACGGGATTCATAAAGTGCATCCCGATAACCTTGTCGGGGCGCGACGTGACGGCGGCGATTTTCGTAATCGAAATCGACGACGTGTTCGACGCCAGAATCGCTTCTTCCGACGTAATTTCGTCTAATTTTTGAAAAATCTGTTTCTTGACTTCAAAGTTTTCCGTCGCCGCTTCGACAATCAGCGTGCAGTCTTCCAAATCTTCGATGTTCGTGCTTGTTTTGATGCGCCCGAGAACTTCCTGTTTCTGCTGTTCGGTCATCGTTTCCTTTTTCACGAAACGGTCGAGACTTTTGACAATATTCTGAAACCCCTTATCAACAAAATCCTGCGAGATGTCGCACAAAACGACATCAAACCCGCTCGCGGCGGCAGTCTGGGCAATCCCGTTTCCCATCGTCCCCGCGCCGATAATTCCGATAATTTCACTCATTTTTAATAATCCTCTGAAAAAAAATTAGCCATGAATGACACGAATAACACGAATCTTTTATAAATTTTTTATTCGTGTTATTCGTGTCATTCGTGGCTTAAAAAAATCTAAACTCTTTCGACCGCCATCGCGACCGAGTTTCCGCCGCCGAGGCACAAACCGGCGACGCCTTTTTTCGCGCCGCGACGCTTCATTTCGTACAGCAAAGTGGTCAGCACGCGGCTTCCCGAATTGCCGATAGCGTGTCCCATCGCGACTGCGCCGCCGTTGACGTTGACGTAATCGGGATTGATGCCGAGTTCTTTCATCACGCCGAGCGCCTGTACGGAAAACGCTTCGTTGAGTTCGAATAATTCGACATCGGACAGTTCCCAACCGGCTTTTTTGACCGCCCGCCGCACGCCTTCGACCGGCGCGAGCATGATGTATTTCGGCTCAATGCCGGAAGTCGCGTAAGATACGACGCGCGCCAGTGGCTCGATGCCTAATTCCGCCGCTTTTTCCGCCGAGGTGACGACGACCGCCGAGCCGCCGTCGTTGACGCCCGGCGCGTTTCCTGCCGTGACGGTTCCGCCGTCTTTTTTGAACGCCGGTTTTAATTTCGAGAGCGCTTCGACGGTCGTATCGGGACGCACCGGCTCGTCATAATCGAGAATGAAAGGCTCGCCTTTTTTCTGCGGGATTTCAATCGGGATGATTTCGTCCCGGAAATAACCTTTTTCGTGCGCTTCGTGCGCTTTGCGGTGCGAGTTGTAAGCAAAATCGTCCTGTGTTTCGCGCGTGATTTGATGTTTATCGGCGACGACTTCACCCGTGTTGCCCATGTGCCAGTTTTCAAACGGGCACCACAGTCCATCGTGAATCATTAAATCGACGACCTTGTTGTCGCCCATCCGAAAACCGTCTCTTCCCTGCGGCAGCGTATACGGAATATTCGACATCGATTCCATGCCGCCGGCGACGACAAAATCAGCGTCGCCGAGCCGAATCGCCTGCGCCGCGAGTGAAACCGCGCGCAAGCCCGAGCCGCAAACCATATTCACGGTTAAAGCCGAAACTTCCGCCGGAAGCCCGGATTTTAAAGCCGCCTGCCGCGCCGGAGCCTGTCCCAAGCCTGCCTGCACGACGCAGCCCATAATGACTTCGTCAACTTGTGCCGGGTCGATGCCGGCGCGCCGGACCGCTTCCTTAATCGCAATCGCGCCTAAATCGGTTGCTGAAAACTGTTTTAAAAGACCTTGAAATTTACCCGTCGGCGTGCGCGCCGCGCTGATTATTACTGCTTCTTTTGATTCTGCCATGATAGATTTCCTTCTTATAGATAAACTAAACTTTTGATAATACCAAAATTATTTTTGATTATCACACGGGCAGTCGTCAAATTATTAAGTTTTCGTTTTTTGAGAGAAAAGCGCGGCTAATTATCTTGA
>DASWRC010000221.1:0-2610 GCA_036403375.1 Pyrinomonadaceae bacterium | reverse complement strand
GTGATAGTGGTATCGATTACTGGTTGAGCTTTCGTTTTTTTCTTAGCGGTTTCTTTTGCCATAATTTTCGCTCCGAAGCATTTTCAAATTACGCTCATTTTATTTTTTAAGGTTTATTCGTTTAGATTAACTCTCTCAATTTTTGAGTCTTCAAATCTCTAAACTTTCAAATATCTGAATATTCACATCTTTGAGTTTTTAAGTTTTTGAAAGTTCAAACAGTTAAATCTCTGAATATCTTAACTGAAGCTCTCGAGCCGTTATTTGGCTTTTTTCATCCAATCGGTCAAAAGTTCTTCGATCAGTTCGCTGAATTCCTGTCGTTTATAGATTTGCCTCATAACACTTTCGTGCGTTTCCTTTCGGATGTAAGCAGTAATCTGGGTATAGCTGGGATCGCTGCGTTTGCCGGGCGATTTTAATTTGCTGTTCCTTTGCGCAGAAACGACCTCTGGAGCCGTTTTTGCCGCTTTATTGGACTCCTGCTTTGTCTTCACTGAAAGTAAGCCGTCGAATTTGCTCATTTTTTAATCTCCTTCCCTACAGATTCATATTCTTTCCAGGCGCTTTCAGCGCGCGGATCCTTTGTTTCCAAAACTATCATGCCGCCGAGCGCCGCCTTTTGAAATGCGACGCGTCGGCTGATCTGGGAATTAAATACGGATACGCCCGAAGAGGTTAGCATTTCGCGGGCTTCATCGCCGTCGTGCGATGGTTTCGGCGGTACAATCGTCAGCAGCACTTTGTAATTTTTCGCGCCGATCGATTCCAGGGTTTCCAGTGTTAATCCCAGCGCATCAAGGGCAAGAACGTCCGGCGTTGTCGGCAGGATCAGCAGATCGCAACCTTCGACTAAAGTCGCCATATCTTCTTCGGAAGGTCTAGCCTCAGTATCGATGACGATGTTTTCATAATCACGACCGTATTTAGCGAGCAAGCGCTCGTCGATAATTTTGAAAGGCATCGATCCGCGTTTCGCCCATTTAGTTGCCGATCGGTTCGGGTCGCCATCTACTAACAGCGTCGGGGAACTCTTTTGCAAATAAGCGGCAACGTGCACTGATGTCGTCGTTTTTCCAACCCCGCCTTTATAAGAAGCAACAGTAATAATCATCCTCTTGGTAAATGTTTGAAAGTTTGAAGATTTGAAGATTTGGAATTTTAGATACTTAAGTTTTCAAATCTTTAAACTTTCGCATCTCTGAATATTCAAACACGCAATAAAATAACACAGAAAAATTAAACTTTAAAGCAGTAAGACACAGAAAAATGTTTTAAAGGACGATTTCGAAAAGGGAAGAAAACTTCGGCTTTTGATTTCCAACAAACCTAATCAGGACTGTCTCCTATGAGTATTTGATGCAATTAGGCGAGCGGTAAGAAGAAATGATTTGTGGTATGGTAGGAATGAACTTTTTTGATAATCTCCAACTGAAAAAATTCCAAATGAAACCGGAAACATATAAATTTGAATCTGATTTAAGATACTTAAATGAAACCGCAAAGTCCTTAAACAACGAGTCGAAGCAGCGCGGTGCAATATACACCCGTCCGGAAGTCGTTAATTTAATTCTGGATTTGGCAGGGTACACCGTGGATCGATCGCTGCATAAAATGCGAATTTTGGAGCCTTCATTTGGAGAGGGAAGTTTTGTGGTTTCTATAATCGAAAGACTCCTGCAATCTTACAAAAGCGAAAAAAAGGATTTATCAAAAGCGGAAGTCGATCTTGAAAAGGCGGTCAGGGCAGTCGAGCTACACCCGGAAACTTTTCAGAATAGCCGAAACAAAATTGTCAATTTTCTCGAAGCCCAGGGGCTGACCGAAAATCAAAGCATGACTCTGGTCAACTCATGGCTGATTTGTGGCGATTTTCTGTTAGAAGAATTTGAAAACGACTTTACTCATGTTGTCGGCAATCCTCCTTATGTTCGACAGGAATTAATTCCGACTGAATTGATTCGCGAATACAGAAAACTCTTTAAAACCATCTTTGATCGCGCGGATATTTATATTCCGTTTATCGAGAAATCGCTATCTCTTTTAGAAAAACAGGGAACTCTTGGATTTATCTGTTCGGATCGCTGGATAAAAAATCGCTACGGGCAGCCGCTGCGCAGGCTCATAAACGAAAAGTTTTTTCTGAAATATCATATCGACATGAATGACACGCCAGCATTTCATTCGGATGTCATCGCGTACCCGGCAATTACGGTCATTCAAAACGCGCCGCCGGGAAAGACGAGTGTGCTCAGTTACTTGGAAATTAAAAACCGGGTAAATGCTGAAAACGGAGAGGTGTTAAACGGTTTTGATGCTATTTGGAAAACGGAAAGTACGCATAATTTTGCCCAAATCAAATCAACAAATGAACCGTGGATCTTGCACGCGAATGGCGAAACGAAATTAATCCAAAGACTTGAAAAAGAATTTCCGTGCATCGAAATGACGAACTGCAAAATTGGGATCGGAGTCGCGACCGGCGCCGACAAGGTTTATATCGCTAAATTCGACGAGATTGATGTCGAGACAGACCGAAAGCTGCCGATAGTCATGACTCGTGACATTAAGACAGGAAAAGTAATTTGGCGCGGTTACGGAGTAATCAAT
>DASWRC010000220.1:0-6086 GCA_036403375.1 Pyrinomonadaceae bacterium | reverse complement strand
ATCGTGAAAATTGACGCCGTAAGCGCCGACTTCGGCGAGCAGCTCGACTAATTGAAGCGGCGATTTCTTTTCTCTGACCTGAGTGCCGAAAGGGTCGGCGCCGCGATTTCCGACCGTCCACAGTCCGAAGGTGAATTTGTCCGCCGGTTGCGGGCTATACTTTCCGTTGTTCATCTGCTGTTCTCCGTTTAATTTCTTAAGGCTTTTGATAGCGCCGTAAATTATTAATTTTGTTTTATAGTTAGTTTAAAAACATAACCAAATTATCCACACTATTCAAATCACTTTTGCCTGAAAATTAAGCGTATAACCGCTTACCTGTTTCATTTCAGTTTTTAGCGCGGATTAAATGTTTTTGATGTTTCCGGAGATTTTAAAAAGTGAAATGTTGAGTAACGTCAGCTTTGGCGAATGACTGACATTACTCAACATTTCATGGAGAAGGTGAGGAAAACTAACGGTTTCGTGCTGAAGAACAGCCATGAACCAAAGTTTGATTTTAAGGGTTTGTTATGATTGAAATTTTATTTTGCCTGTCCTTTTCAATCGGCTATCTCGCTGTTTTTATACATTGCGACTCGCGTACCAAATCGCGCTTATTCAATAAAAATGCCGTGTTTATTGAATAAACCTGCAACGGTTCGAACCGTTTACCGCACAAAAAGTGTCAGAAATGATACTTTAGGAGTATCAATTTTGACACTCTCGGAAGCGTCCGCGCGGTTTATTATTCGCAAAGATGTGGTAAATTGTAAAAACACGTTCTTTAGTTTCGCCAATTTATATGAATCCCAGACTAATCGCCATTTCAGGCTCTCTCGAAGGAACCAGTTTTCTTTTAGAGAAAGCGGAAACATCCATCGGACGCGATAAGACAAACGACTTGCGCATTTCCGACCGTTCGATTTCGCGCCGCCACTGCGTGATAAAAACGGACGGCGCTGAATTTACGATAATCGATTTCGAGAGCTTTAACGGAACTTTCGTCAACGGCGAAGCAATTAAAGAACAAGTCATCAGGCATGGCGACCGAATTACGCTCGGCGACGTGCGCTTTTTATTTTTCGAGCGCGAAACGGAAAACGATGCGCTTGCCGCCGCCGTCGAATTCGGAAGCGAAATTAACGCCCATTCGACCGTCAGGCTGGAAAAAAAGGATGCGATTTATCTGAATTCAGCGCAGGTTCTGGCACGCGCCGCGCCGCACGATACGACGGCGCGAAACCTGAGCGCGCTGCTCGACTTAAATATCGAACTCGGCAAAGCGCGTGATTTAGAGTCGCTGCAGCGCGCGGTTTTCGACGCGATTTTCGCCGTGCTGCCCGCGGCGCGCGGCGCGATTATCCTGACGGAAGAAAATCTCGAAAACATCACCGCCGCTTTCAACCGCAATAAGACGGGCGAGACCAATCAGCCAATCAGAATCAGCCAGACGGTTGCCGAACAGGTCATCCATGAAAAAACCGGCGTTTTGTGCCAGAACATTCGAACCGATTCGGCTTTTAACCAGGCGGAAAGCCTGCTTGCCGCGCAAACCGATTCGCTGCTTTGCGTGCCGCTCACGACCGCTGAAAAAATCGCCGGAATTATTTATCTCGACTCAAACAACCCGGCGCAGAATTTTAACGAAAATCATTTACAGTTTTTAACGGCGGTCGCCGGCATAGCTTCGGTCGTACTGGAAAATATCCGGCAGCTCGAATGGCTCGCGGGCGAAAACCGTCGGCTGCGCGAGGAAATCAGTCTCGAACATAATATGATTGGCGAAAGCGCCGAAATGCAAAAGGTTTTTCGCTTTATCGAAAAAGTCGCCCGCGCGGGCGCGACCGTTTTGATTCGCGGCGAAAGCGGCACTGGAAAAGAGCTTGTGGCAAACGCGATTCACGAAAACAGCGAGCGCAGAAATCAACCGTTGGTCACGATAAACTGCGCCGTTTTGTCCGAGAATCTGCTCGAATCGGAGCTTTTCGGACACGAGCGCGGCGCGTTTACAACCGCCGTCCAGCAGAAAAAGGGCAAAATCGAATTGGCGAGCGGCGGCACGCTTTTTCTTGACGAAGTCGGCGAAATGTCTTCTACGACACAGGCAAAACTCCTGCGCGTCCTTCAGGAACGCGAATTCGAGCGCGTCGGCGGCACGCGCCCGATAAAAGTAGATGTGCGCGTCATCGCCGCGACGAACCGCGATTTGGAAAGCGAGATTAAAAACGGAAATTTCCGGCAGGATTTATATTATCGTCTCAACGTCGTTTCGCTGACGATGCCGCCGCTGCGCAATCGCCGCGAAGACATTCCGCTGCTGGCGGATTATTTCACCGCAAAATACAGCCGGAAATGCAACCGGAGACTCACGGGCATTTCCCGGGAAGCGCGTGCATTATTGATGAATTACGATTTTCCCGGCAATGTTCGCGAGCTGGAAAACGCCGTCGAGCGCGCCGTCGTTTTGGGCAACTCAGAGTTGATTTTGCCCGAGGATTTACCCGAAACGATTCTCGAAACAGGCGGCGCGCAGCTGCCTGTCATCGAATATCAAAAAGCAGTCAACGAGATGAAAAAAGGTTTGATTGTGAAAACTCTGGAACAAGCGAACGGCAACTATACGGAAGCCGCCAAGCTGCTCGGGCTTCATCCGACCAACCTGCACCGTCTGATTCGGACGCTCGGGATAAAACCGCTTTTGAAATAAATTCGGAAAATTTAGAGCGCCAGTTTCTGAAACGCTCCGTCGGTGAATTTGAAGTGCCGTTCTTCGTCGTCGCGGTGCGCGCCGAAATGTTCGTAAAATTCGATTGCCGGCGTGTTCCATTTCAAAACCTGAAAATCAATCCGCTCAAAGCCGCGCGCTTTTGCAAGCTTGGCGATATATTTCAGAATCATTTTGCCAAGCCCGCGCCCGCGCGCCGATTTTGTAATAAAAATATCTTCGAGATAAATCCCGCGCTGACCGCGAAAGGTCGCGAAATTCGGAAAGAAAACCGCATAAGCAATCGCCGTTTCATCACCAAATGCCAGAATCGCTTCGGCAACTTTCCCATCGCCGAAAAGCGCTCGTTGAAGACGTTCTTCCGTTACTTCAAAACTGTCGAGAAGCTTTTCATATTCCGCAAACTCGCGCATCAGCTCGATGATTTGCGGAACGTTTTCTTCTGCTGCCGGTTTGATGTGAATTGCCATTACCCGTTCCACGCGACCTGGCTTTTGAGCCGCAGAATCGAGCGCTGCTTGCCGATAACTTCAAACACCGCGAGCATCGAAGGTCCGACGGCGACGCCGGTTAAAAGAGCGCGCGCGCCGTTCATAATGACGCCGAATTTCGTGCCTTTTTCTTCAACGAACTTGCCGACCGCATCGTGAATCGCTTCTTCGTTGAAATCTTCGACCGATTCAAAGCGCTCCGCCAATTCGGGAAGCCACTCGCGAAGCTCGGGAAATTTCTTCAGATTTTTATTAAGCGCCGCCTCGTCGAAGTCGAAATCCTCGGAAAAATAAGCGCGTCCCTGCGCCGAAAAATCCTTGAGCGTGAAAAAGCGTTCGCGGATTAAATCGACCGTTTTTTCAAACCATTCCTTATCCTCATCCTCGTATTCATCGCGCCAGAGCTTCGCCGCTCTGAGCTCGGATTTGACGAACGGCAGAATCTCGGCGAGCGGCATCGTGCGAATATATTCGGCATTCATCCAGATTGCCTTGTCGTCCGTCCAGCGCTTCGGATTGTTGGCGTCGAAATTAAAAATCGCGTTGTTGCGGTGAATTCCTTCGAGGCTGAAAGAACCGACAAGCTCGTCCATCGTCATAATTTCCTGCTCGGTTTTCGGCGACCAGCCGAGCAGCGCAAGAAAATTACGAAACGCGGCGGCTAAAAATCCGGCGTCGCGATAGGTCGTCATCGAAACAATTTCGCCGTGTATTCTTTTTGATAATTTCTTCCCGCCCGGCGCTAAAATCAGCGGCAGATGCGCAAAACGCGGCGGCTTTATGCCGAGCGCTTCGTAAATCAAAATCTGTTTATGGGTGTTCGTCAGATGGTCCTGCCCGCGAATGACATCCGTAATTTCCATCTCGATGTCGTCGCAAACGACCGCCAGATTATAAAGCGGGTGACCGTCCGAACGAAGCAAAACAAGGTCTTCGATTTCGGCGTAATCGCGCTCGTTCAAACCGTAAACCGCATCTTCAAATGAGGTTTTCCCTTCCGCCGAAACTTTCAGACGAACGGCGAACGGCTCGCCTGCCGCCGCTTTGGCATCGGATTCTTCTTTCGATAAATCGCGATAAGGATTGTCGCGCATCGATTTGACGCCCTGATTTTGACGCGCGCGGTCGGCAATCGCTTGTTTGATGTTTCCGTCGCCTTTCTCTTCTTTCGGCGTAAAATCGCGATAGGCTTTCCCTTCTTCGAGCAATTTCAAAGCAGCGGCGCGGTGCTTGTCGGCGTTGTTTGACTGGAAAACGATTTCTTCGTCGGGCGCGAAACCGAGCCACGCCAGACCTTCGAGAATCGAACGCGTCGATTCGTCGGTCGAGCGCGCCATGTCAGTGTCTTCAATTCGCAGAAGGAATTTTCCGCCGACGTTGCGGGCATAAAGATAATTAAAAAGCGCCGTGCGCGCCGAACCGATGTGTAAATAGCCGGTCGGAGAAGGTGCAAATCTAACTCTGGTCATAGTGGTCACTGGTCAGTGGGCAGTTTGGAAAACCGATAAAATACTGAAACTGACAAAAATTTACTGTTAAAATAACTATAGCCGGTAATCAAAAATCAATGTTCAGAAGAAAAACCGTCTGACCATTGACTACTGACCACCGACTACTAAAAAAATGGCGGAGATGACAGGAAACGCGCCCTTTTCGTAAGCCGCTGAAATTAAAACATTTGCGGCGACTAACAAAAACGGGTTTCGGCAAAATGCCGGCTTCGTCAAAAATCCGTCCAAAAAATCTATCCATTCTTTATCAAATATCCGACCTTCTCCACGAAAGTCGAAACATCAATCTTATCACTTTTGATTTCATTGTAAAGGTCGATTAAAACCTGTCTGATTTCCTTTCCCTCGCGCTTATTCATAGCCGCGCGTTGGCGTTTTTCGTCCGTGTGAAGGTATCTCAAAATGTGCGCGCCGCTATGTCCGGTCAAAGACTTGGCAGTTTCGATGTCGGTTACTTGAACAATCTCCGTCGCGAAATTATGGCGAAGGTCGTGCGGCACCCAACCGCCTTCTTTATGAGTGCCGTAAGGGATTTTTAGATGCTCACAGGCTTGTTTTAATGTTCGATACGAGCTTTCGTCCGCTTTGCCGTTTTTCGAGAAAATATACTCGGAATCCGAATCGAGGCGTGATTCGATAATTTCGACCGCTCTTTCGGTCAGCGGGAAAAATTTCGTAATCGTTCCGGTCTTCCATCTGATAACATCGCGCAACGCGGCTTCGGCGCGGTGATACTGGCTTTTTTTTAATCTCACGACTTCTTTTCTCCGTAATCCGGTTTCGTACCTGATTTCGAGCGTGTCGGCGAGCTCGCGGCGGTAGGCGGTCGCCGGTTTCGTTCGCGCCGGTTTCCGCAAATATTCTAAAATGATAAAAAGCTCGTTTTCCTTTCCGACCAAGCGTTCGCGCCGCCGATTCGTTTCCTTCGCCTTCGGGACGCTCGGAATGTCGTCGTCTTCAAGCTCGGGAAAATACAGCGGCGCGGATTTGAAAGCCACGGAAACGGCAGACAATTCTTTATTGACCGTTTCCGGTAAAATAAACGCCTCGGACTGAGGGTTTTTCTCAGCCAGCCGTAAATCGATATATTTTTGGAAATGACCTTTTTTAAGCTGGTTGATTTTTATGTCCGGCGGTAGTAGCTTCATCAGCTTTTTCGATACGCGCTCGAAAATCGAAATTTTCTTCCGGTCGCCGCTCTTTTTAAGGCGTCTTAAATGTTCGTCGAACACTTCCTGAACAGTTCGATAATGTTTCGTCACCGGTAAATCGAATTTAATGCGGTGTTCCTGCGCCCTGATTTCATCAATCATTTCGTTGAGTTTCTTGCGCGTATCGGCAACCGGGCGAAATGTTTTGCCGTTCAACTCGAATCTC
>DASWRC010000219.1:0-3053 GCA_036403375.1 Pyrinomonadaceae bacterium | reverse complement strand
GAAATAAACTTTGCCGTTCGATTGATAACACGAAGCCCATCCGTAATCCGTGCCGTCTTTGAGCGCGTAGAAAGTTTCGTCCGGTTTTTGCAAGCCCAGGTGGTCGGCGCCCTGATTGGTCGCGTAAAGCGCGTCGTTAATCCATTTCAGCCCGACCGCGTTTCGCAATCCGCGCGCGAAATGCCGCTTTCCGCTTCCGTCCGGGTTCATTTCCAAAACGGAAGCGCGGACGTCTTCTTTTTCGTCGCAGGCGTTGCACGATGAACCGACCGAAACGTAAAGCTTGCCGCCGGACGAAAAAGCGATTGTCCGGGTCAGATGCCAGCCGCCGTATTTATAGCTCAACCCGTAGTCGGGAAAGGTGGCGAGCGTCTGCGGCTTCAAATCGCCCGGTCGCGTTTCGCCCTTTTGGAATTTCCGCCGCGTTAATTTGTCGGTTTCCGCCAGATAAAGCCAATCCTGACCTTGCGCGTCGGTGTAAAACTGTACGCTGTTCGGGTTTTTCAAATTTGTCAGGTAGGGAATAACTTTGCCGAATTTTCCGCTTTCCTCGTCAAAGTCGTCGAGGATGTAGACGGCGCCGCGCGTGTTGTCGCTGAGGTTGAACATATCGGTCACGAAAATTCGCCCGTCCGGCGCTTTGGCGAAAAAACGAACGCGTTTCAAGCCCTCGACCGCCGGGCTAATCTCGTAATCGGCAGGCAGGTTCAGGCTGAAAGTTTTGCCGCTTTTTAAGGTGATTCGATGCGGCACGAGGCGCGTTTGCGAAAACGCCTGGACGGAAAAAATTATTGAAAACAAGCAGAAAAACAGTAAGTTTCGGGAATTGATTTTTTTGATTGGCATCGCAGATTTTCTCCAAATGATTTTTGAGAAAAGTTTAGCCGATAATACGTTCGTGGTCTAGACGAGGTTTGCCGGAAACAAAAGCATTCCGCGCCTTGTCTTCGGGGGCGGGATAGGCGCGGAATGCTTCATTCAAAGCAAGTTTTACCAATACGCTTTGAAAGACCGTAATCTTTAAAACAGGAGAGTGAGGTGAAACAGGATACAATCGAGTACAATTATTAAAAATTGCTGATTTTGCCGAAAATTTCGGCGCTCATTAATAAACGCAGGATAAACGCGCAAAACAGGTCAAAAAAAATTGGAGAAATTTAATGAATTACGAAGATTTTCGAGCAAAGCCGGGAAAAAAGCTCAATCTTAAGAGCCTCCGCACCGATTTTACCGGCGATTACACGGAAAAAGCGGAAGCCCGGGACGATTTAAAAAGCAACGTCGAGCGGCTGGCGGAATTACAGGATGTGCTCTACGCGCAGAATACGCACGCTTTGCTGATAATTTTTCAGGCGATGGACGCCGCCGGCAAGGACGGCGCGATAAAACACGTGATGAGCGGGCTAAACCCGCAGGGCTGCCAGGTTTTTTCGTTCAAACAGCCGTCGACGGAAGAATTGGACCACGATTTTCTGTGGCGCTGCGCGAAAAATGCGCCGGAGCGCGGTCGCATCGGGATTTTTAACCGCTCGTATTACGAAGAAGTTCTGGTGGTCCGCGTGCACCCGGAAGTTTTAGAATTGCAGCCGCTGCCCGATAATATTAAAAACGATAAAAACATCTGGAAAAAGCGTTTCGAGCAGATTCGCAGCTTTGAAACTTACCTCGTCGAAAACGGCGTTCACATTCTTAAATTTTTTCTCAACGTTTCAAAGGAAGAACAAAAAGCAAGATTTTTGGCGCGCATCGCCGAGCCGGAAAAAAACTGGAAATTTTCTGCCGCCGATGCCCGGGAACGCGCGTTCTGGAACGATTATATGAAGGCTTACAGCGAAGCGATCGAGGCGACTTCGACCGAAGCCGCGCCGTGGTACGTCGTTCCGGCGGACAAAAAATGGTTCACGCGCGTCGCGATTTCCGAGATTATCGCGCAAAAGCTCGAATCTATGAATTTGCGTTACCCGCAGGTTTCGCAAGAACACCGCGAGAGTTTACAGAAGGCGAAGGAATTGCTGGAAAGCGAAAACTAATCTTTTTTGTCGGACTATTTATCGCCTCAACAGTCACAGCCTCGCCAATAATCTCTACGCGATAAGGATTCGAGTAGCGTTTGGTGTTCGGCTTTTCATTTTGACCCGGAAAAAACACGTAGGTTAAATTAACATCTCTTTGCTCATCGCCAGCGGATTGCTCAAATAAACTTTGTTTGGCGGCTGTCACGGAAGCCACTCGCAAAAGCGGATGACCGCTGACCGCATTGGCTGAAATTACTTTTCCGTCGTTGTCGATTTTAACTTCGACAACGACTTCACCAACTGCCTGAACCGCTCTGGCGGCAGCCGGATAGGGCGGCTTGGGAAGTTTTACGATTTTCGGGTAAGGTTTTTCCGCAGAAGTCCCGCAGCAAACCGGATTTGGTTCAATGACGAATTCCGCGTTATCCGGATTCAAACCGTTTTCCTGAATGAAAAGATAAGCTTTAAACGATTCGGAAAGCGTTTTTCTGACGGTTACTTCATAATTTCCCGGCGCGAGCGGAGTCTTAAATTCGCCGTTGATGTCGGTCGAAGCCGAAAGCTCCTCACCGCCGTTATTAAAAAACACGGGCGTTCCGGCAAAAACGGCGGAATCCTTGTCTTTGAGAGTCCCGTGAAATTCGTATCGCTTTTCGTTTGGTTTGACCTGCGCAGAGCCGGAAATCGATAAGCAAAGAATGAGCAGGGTAAAAACGAAGAGATTTTTTTTCATAAACTTATGAGTCGTTTAAGATTTTTCTCTTCAGATGTTTTGAGTTTTGAATTTGGTTGCCGAAGCCGGAAATTAAACTTCGCTCAGGATGACGACCGACGCGCGGCGTTTCGATTCGTCGAGAAAGGTTTCGATGTCTTTGGCGATTTTTTCTTCCGTCAGAATTCGGTTGATTTCCACGTGTTTTTCGTCGAAAGTCGGCGGCGCGACGCCCGGGTAGCGGCGGCGGAAATCCGGCAGAAACGTGTCGCGGTAATAGATTAATTCGTTTTCCGGCGTGATGACGACGAACGAGCGGAAACGAA
>DASWRC010000218.1:0-40305 GCA_036403375.1 Pyrinomonadaceae bacterium | reverse complement strand
TGCGATTCGCTGCCGCCGACCTTATTTCGCTCGCGCGATTCGAGAATGCGGTTAATCGGGCGGAAAAACGTCCGGTTCAAAATAAAAATCATCAACAGGATAATCGCGATGTGAATAAACATCGTTCCGTCGGGTACAAGTTGAACCGAAGCTGATTCGGCAAAAGCTAACAAAAACATATTATAAAAATTATCTAAATAAAGATTGTTTTAGTACTGTACGGAGCGGAAAATCGCTCATATTTCAAAATAGAAAGAATACCACGCCCGATTTTGACGGTCAAGCAGGCTTTTCGCCGAAAGAACTTTAAAAACTGCGCCGTAAAACTTGACAGAATTTTACGAAAACGCTTAGTTTTGAATACACGTTACGCCCAACGCGGAGGCGCATCCTGTCCGGTGACGGGCGCGGTCTTCAAAACCGTTTGTGAGACTGTGAGAGCAGCCTCGGGTCGGTTCGACTCCGACACGCCTCCGCCAGACTTAATTTGTTCGCTGTTTGCGGTCAGTTCTCCGTTGCAAATTTTTGCACCTGGCTGCGGCTTGCGAACGACGGACAAATTGTTATGAAAACCTGGATTTCCCTGAACATGACGCCCGGCGTCGGACCGCGCGCGGCGACCAAATTGTTAGAAAGATTCGGTTCCGCCGAAAACGTTTTTCACGCCACCCGAAGCGAGCTCGAATCTTTACGGCTCCGCGCCGAAACGGTTGAAAGCATCTTAAAACACGAGTTTCACGCACGGGCGGTTGAAGAATTGGAAAAGGTCAAAGAATTAGGCGGCGACGTTTTGATTCTCGACGACGGAAGTTATCCGTTTCTGCTGCGCGAAATCGCCGACCCGCCGATAACTTTGTATGTCAAAGGCGCGTGGAACGCGTGTTTCGACGCGCCGTCGGTCGGCGTTATCGGCTCGCGAAAATGCTCGACCTACGGCGAAAACGCTTCAATGATGCTCGCCCGCGATTTGGCGGAAAACGGAATCTGCATTGTTTCCGGTCTGGCGCGCGGCATTGATACGGCAGCGCATCGCGGCGCGCTCAAAGCGAAAGGCAGGACAATCGCCGTGCTCGGGACCGGCATCGACAATGTTTATCCGAAGGAGAACAAACGTTTGACGGAAGAAATTTTAGATTCGGGCGGCGCAATTGTTTCGCAATTCCCATTGAATACGCCGCCGCTCAAGGACAATTTCCCGTACCGCAACCGCATTATTTCCGGCTTGAGTTACGGCGTTCTGCTGGTCGAAGCGTCCGAACGCAGCGGTTCGCTGATTACGGCGCGGCTCGCGATGGAACAAAACCGCGAAGTGATGGCGGTGCCGGGCAATATCACGTCGCGCAATTCGTTCGGCACGAACTACCTGATCAAATCCGGCGCAAAATTAGTCCAGCAGTGGCAGGACGTCGTGACGGAGCTGCCGCAGGAGATTTCCGCGCGGATTCTGCCGCCGAAACTGGACGCGAAAACGGCGACAAAAAGCGCGCAGCCGGAACTCGCGCCCGCCGATTTGAGCAAATCGGAGCGCCGAATCTGGTCGCTCCTCTCGGCTGACGAACCGAAACACGTCGATGCTTTGCTCGAAGAAAGCGGGCAGTCGTTCGGCGATTTGAACAGCTCGCTGGTCGGTTTGGATTTAAAGGATTTGATTCGTTCCCTGCCCGGAAATTTTTACGCGAGGAAGATTTGATAATTAATGGATAAAACTAAATTTGTTCAAATTACACGGCAAGATAAAATCGCGGAAGATGAATTTTATCCGATGATAATCGCGATGCACGAAGAAATCTGGCGAAATCTGCTGCCGCCGCAGATTGTCACTAACGGTTTATCGGTCAAACGCGCGAGCAATGTAATTACGCCGCCGGACGCGCCGGTTCCCGATTGCCTGACGTGCGGCGTGTGCTGCGGGGCGCTGCTTTGCGTCGGGGTGCGTCCGGACGAAGAACTGCCCGCCGAAGATTTCTGGGACATCACAATCGAAGGCAAAGACGGTGAAATTGCGGTTGACCGTTATTTACGCCGCGACCCGGAGACGCTTGCCTGCGCTTTTCTGAATATTCAGGCGGGCGAACCGCGGGCTTGTAAAATTTACGACCGCCGACCGCAGGTGTGCCACGACTTTGATGCCGGAAGCGATAAATGCCACGCCCTGCGCCGCGCCTACGGCATCGAACCGTTTTTATCGCTTGACGAAATGTCCGAAGCATTAGAGAAACTTGACCAAAGACCGGTAAAATCCTTGCCTTCGGAAACAATCCGTGAAGTGAAATTCGTCGAAACCGACAACGGCGATTTGCAGATTTCCGCTTTTATGCGCGACGGTTCCGTTCGGACAATCCACACTTTTAATCCAACCGTTGAAACCTGGCGGCAGTTTGAATTTGACGCGCTTTCGCTTTCGCAAGCCGCCGATTTAATTGCTTCCCGGAAAAAATAGAACCGCATGAGAAAGCGCGAATTATCAGCGGCAAACGCTTTTGTGAAAAATTTCATCAGAAGGCAACGCACGAATTTTGAGTTTTGTGATAAATGTCCGATAGCGAATTGACACGAACTGTTTGTAAGTGTTAGAAGTCAGAATGTCAGCGCAAAATAAAGCGTCTGACATATTTTTTTCAAAAAATGGCAAAGAATTTAGTAATAGTCGAATCGCCGGCAAAAGCGAAAACCATCAACAAATACCTCGGAAGCGATTACAAGGTTCTCGCTTCGATTGGTCACATCAAGGATTTGCCCACCAAGGAGCTCGGCGTCGATATCGAGAATAATTTCGAGCCGGTCTACGAAGTCATTCCCGACGCGAAAAAGCGCAACAATCGAAAGGTCGTCTCGGATTTAAAGAAAGCCGCCAAAGAGTCGGAAGCGATTTTCCTCGCCGCCGACCCCGACCGCGAAGGCGAAGCGATTTGCCAGCATTTAGCGGAAGAAATCGTCCCGAAACGCCCCGTTAAACCGGTCTTTCGCGTGATGTTTAACGAAATCACGAAAAATGCGATAAAAGACGCTTTCAAAGAGCCGAAGCAGGTTAATCAAAACCTGGTTGACGCCCAGCAGGCGCGCCGCATTCTCGACAGGTTGGTCGGCTATAAAGTTTCGCCGATTTTGTGGAAAACCATCGGCGGAAAGCTCTCGGCAGGACGCGTGCAGACGGTCGCCGTTCGCCTCGTCGTCGAGCGCGAGCGTGAAATCGAAGCGTTTGTGCAGACCGAATATTGGACGATTATTGCCAACTTGTCAGCCGCACTTCCGCCGAAATTCGACGCGCGGCTTTATAAAATTGAAGATTTGACCGTCAAGACGAGCGGCTTCGACCAGGATTTAAAGAAAAACGAAACGCACATTAAAGACGAAGCGACCGCAAAATCAATCGTCGAAGAAGCCGAGCGACAGAATTACACGGTCGAATCGGTCACGACAAAAGAACGCAAACGCAATCCCGTGCCGCCGTTTATCACTTCAAAACTACAGCAGGAAGCGGCGCGCAAACTCGGTTTCGCGGTCAAAAAAACAATGTCCGTCGCGCAGAAACTTTACGAAGGCATTGAAATCGGCGCGGAGGGCGCGGTCGGTTTGATTACTTATATGCGCTCGGACTCGACGCGCGTTTCCGACACGGCGCTCGGCGAAGTCCGCGATTTTATCAATGGTAATTACGGCGGCGAATATTTGCCCGAAAAACCTGTTTTCTACAAATCAAAAGGCGGCGCGCAGGACGCCCACGAAGCGATTCGCCCGACCGACTCGAACCGTACGCCCGATAGTCTGAAAAATTATTTGAGCGCGGATGAATTTAAATTATATCGCTTAATCTGGCAGCGTTTTGTTGCCTCGCAGATGATGCCCGCGATTTTCGACCAGACGACGATTGACATTAAAGCCGGTCGATTTACTTTCCGCGCGACCGGTTCGGTGCAGAAATTCGACGGTTTCCTGAAAATTTACCAGGAAGGACGCGACGAAAAACCGGCGGAAGAGGACGAGGATGACGAAGAAAAAACGCTGCCGAAAGTTGAAAAAGGCGAGCCGTTAAAATTAAACAAAATCACGCCCGAGCAGCATTTTACCGAACCGCCGCCGCGTTTTACCGAGGCGACGCTCGTGAAAGCTTTGGAAGAAAAAGGCATCGGACGACCTTCGACCTACGCGGCGATTATGACGACGATTCAGGACCGCGAATATGTCGAGCGGCTCGAAGGCAGGTTTCACCCGACGCCTTTGGGGATGACCGTCAACGATGTGCTGGTCGCGAGCTTCGACGACATTTTCAACACCGGCTACACGGCGCAGATGGAAACCCAGCTCGACGAAATCGAGGAAGGCAAAATCAACTGGCGCGACGCGATGCGCGGGTTTTACGGCAAATTCTCGGCTGACCTGAAAACCGCCGAGGAAAGCATCAAGAACAAAAAGAAAGTCTCGATTCCGACCGACGAAATCTGCGAAAAATGCGGCTTGCCGATGGTCATCAAATTCGGACGTTTCGGTCAGTTTTTGGCTTGCTCGAACTATCCCGAATGCAAAACGACGCGCGAAGTCGGAAGTAAAAAGGCGGAAGCCAACGGGCAATCTCAGGAATCTGCCGCTAACGGCGGCGCGGGCGCAGAAGAAACGGAAGTTCCGAACTGCGAGCTTTGCAGCAAGCCGATGGCTTTGAAAAAGGGTCGATTCGGTTCGTTTTACGGCTGTACGGGATACCCGGAATGCAAAAATATCCGCAAGATTGACAAGAAAAGCGGCGAGGCGAGAGTTACCGCGCCGCCGGTCGAAATCGACGAAATCTGCCCGAAAGACGGCGCGAAATTAGTCATTCGGCAGGGACGTTTCGGCGAGTTTATCTCGTGCTCGAATTACCCGAAATGCGATTACATCAAGCGCGAAACGACCGGAATCACTTGCGCGAAATGCGGCAAGGGCGAAATCGCCGTAAAAAAATCGAAGCGCGGCAAAGTGTTTTACGGCTGCACGAATTATCCGAAATGCGATGCGGTTTACTGGGACAAGCCGATTACCGAGCCGTGCCCGCAATGCAGCGC
Organism: Pyrinomonadaceae bacterium; assembly: GCA_036403375.1. Classification (GTDB taxonomy): domain Bacteria; phylum Acidobacteriota; class Blastocatellia; order Pyrinomonadales; family Pyrinomonadaceae; genus JAFDVJ01. Next base: position 35,269 of record DASWRC010000218.1, on the reverse strand, counting down.
GCCGTTTATTTTCGAGAAAACGACGAAGAAGGAAGGCACAATTCGCTATTGCCAAAACGAGGGCTGCGATTATAAAATCACGGTTGCCGATGCAAACAGTGCAAATGCCAACGAATCCGAAGTTTCGATTCCGGCGAAGTAAGGGTTTCGAGGAATGAACGAAAACTTTCAATTTTTACAAGCATTTTTAAAGAATCCGCTGAAGGTGGGCGCCATCGCGCCGTCTTCGCCGGAACTGGCGGCGATGATGATTGAAGGCATTCAGCCGGACGAGGACAACGTCGTTCTGGAACTCGGCGTCGGGACGGGCGCGATTACCAAGTTTTTGCAGGAGCGGATTCCGAATAATAAATCGTATCTCGGCATCGAGCTTGACCCGAATCTGGTCAAAACCCTGAACTGCAATTTTGAAGATTTGCAGATTATCTGCGGAAACGCCTGTGACGCTTACTCGATTCACAAAAAAGCGGATTCGGGACGCGTTCGATACATTATCTGCTGTCTGCCGTTCGTCTCTTTGCCGAACGAAGTCGGCGAAAGAATCCTCGGGGAGGTTGACCGCTTTATGCAGAAAGGCTGCACGTTTCGCACGTTTCAGTACGCGCACGGCTACTATATGCCGTCGGCGATAAAGCTTCGCGAATTTATGCGCGAGCGCTACGGCAAATCACGCCGCAGCAAGCTCATCGTCAAGAATGTGCCGCCCGCCTACACGCTGACGTGGAAAACTAATTAATCAAACCTGCCGGCTATTGAAATTTCACGGCTCTGCCGTCTGCTGCCAGGCAGCGGCAAAAACCGCTAAACCGGCACTTCGGGTTAAAGTCTAAAAATTTAGATTTTCGCCAAAATCTGAAACTTTTTCGCCCGCGCTTCCGTCTATACAGGCAAATCTTTTCAGACAGATTCAAATCAAATATTTTTCAGGAGAACTTTCAGTTTTATGTTACGACGCAAATTAACGAGCGCGTTTCTGCTTTCCGCATTTCTGCTTCCGACCGCCGCAATGGCGCAGACGAACGCCGCTGCGACCACCGAAAAAACGGCGGTCAAAACCGCTGCTGTTTACACGGCGCCAAAGGAAACGATTGACAAAATCCGCGACGAGGGAATGAACCGCTCGCAGGTCATGCAGACGCTTTCATATCTGACCGACGTTATCGGCGCGCGTTTGACGAACTCGCCGAATATGAAGCGCGCCAACGAATGGACGCGCGATACGATGGCGAAATGGGGAATGCAAAACGCGCATCTCGAATCGTGGGGACCGTTCGGGCGCGGCTGGTCTTTGAAAAACTTTCAAGCCGAAGTCGTCGCGCCGCAGACTTTTCCCGTGATTGCTTACCCGAAAGCGTGGACGACCTCGACGAAAGGCGCGGTGACGGCGGACGTTGTGTTGTTCGACGCCAAAACGGAAGCCGATTTCGATAAATACAAAGGTAAATTGAACGGCAAAATCGTTCTGGTTTCGCCCGCGCGCGAAGTCAAAGCCATCTTCGACCCGCTCGGCACGCGCCGTTCGGACGCCGATTTAAAGAAAATGGCGGACGCCACTTCGGCGGTTCAGCAAAATCCGAATCAGCCCCAGTTGACCGACGAACAGCGCCAGAAAGCGCGCGAAGAACAAACGAAAGCGTTCATCTTCAATGCTCGCCGCTGGCAGTTTCTGCTTCAGGAAGGCGCGGCGGTCGCCGTCGACAGCAGCCGCGCGGGAAGCGGCGGAACGGTTTTCGTGCAGAGCGCGACGGCGGTTTCCGACATTCCGACGGATTTGACGAATTTCAATTTCCGCAACCTCGCGCAGCCTTATAAAAAAGAAGCCGAATCGAAAATCATCCCGCAGCTCACAATGGCTTCGGAAGATTATAATCGTCTCGCGCGCATGATCGGCTTTGGCGTAACGCCGCGTATGACGGTCAACATCGAAGCGCAGTATCACGACGAAGACCAGATGGGCTATAACACGGTTGCCGAAATTCCCGGCACCGACCCGAAATTAAAAGACGAAGTCGTGATGCTCGGCGGACATCTGGATTCGTGGCACGCCGGCACGGGCGCAACCGATAACGCCGCCGGCAGCGCGGTCGCAATGGAAGCGGCGCGCATTCTTCTGGCGTCGGGCTTGAAACCGCGCCGGACGATTCGCGTCGCGCTCTGGTCGGGCGAAGAACAGGGCTTGAACGGGTCGCGCGAATACGTCAAACAGCATTTCGGCGAAGCGACCGGCGGACCGCAGTTCGGCGGCGGACAACAGCAGCCGCTGCAAATCACGAAGGGCGCGGACTATGAAAAACTGTCGGCTTATTACAATCTCGACAACGGGACGGGCAAGATTCGCGGCGTTTACATGCAGGGCAATTCGGCTGTCAAACCGATTTTTGAAGCGTGGCTCGCGCCGTTTACCGACGCCGGCGCAAACACGCTGACGATTTTGAACACCAGCGGCACCGACCATTTATCGTTTGATAGAATCGGCTTGCCGGGCTTCCAGTTCATTCAGGACGAAATCGAATACGACACGCGCACGCACCACTCGAACGAAGACGTTTTCGACCGCATCCAGGCGGACGATATGAAACAGGCGGCGACCGTCATGGCGGCGTTTGTTTATCAAACCGCAATGATGGACGAAAAAATCCCGCGCAAAGAAATGAAGTAGATTCAAATACGAATTACAAATTACGAATGGCGGAAAGGATTTATCCTACTCCGCCATTCGTTTTTTCTTTTAATTCGTAATTGATTTAATTCGTATTGCTTTTTAATTCCCGCCGTTTTTCATCACGTAATCCGCCAGATAGCGTTTGAGCTTATCGCGATTGCTTTCACGATAAGCCGGGTAATCCTGCTTGACTCCGGCATCGGCGCGGACGAACAAAACAAACGATTCAAGCAAGCCGTCGTCGCTTAATTTTTTCAGCAGGGCGAGCGACGGACTAAGTTTTTTCGCGTCCTTTTCTTTCTTGATACCCGTCAAAACCATGTGCAGAGCGTCCATCTCTTCCGCCAGGCTGTGCCGGTAAACCTTTTCGCCCGGATAAGCCTTCGAGAACGACTCGCTGAGCTTTCCGTCTTTGTCCGTCTGCCAGACGGCGCGCGAAATGCCGTACATCGTCCACGCAAACGAGCCGTCGTCCGTTTTATCGCCGATACCCAGAGTGATTTTGGTGTTGCCGTTGCCGGTTGCGGAAAAATCAACCGGGATTTCGATTTTCGGATGCGCGAGCTTGATGTTTTTGCGCTGCGCGTACTGCGTCAGACCGCGCCACGCCGCGCTGCTGTAAGGTTCGGCAACAATCGCTTCGAGATACCTCTCGACCGCTTCCTTCTCTTTGCCGTTGACCGCCAGACCGTCAGCCCAGTAGCGGTAAGCCGTTTCGCGGTTCGGGTCAATCGCAATCGCTTTCGCAAACCACACGCCCGCTTTGTCGTAATCCTTCATCGCGTAATATGTATCGCCGGTATAGAGCGCCGCTTCGTACCATTTCGGGTCGAGCGTCGCGGCTTTTTCATAGGCGGCGAGAGCGGTTTTATAATCGCCCGCCGCAAACGGCGCGGTCGCTTCATCGAACGAAGACTGCGCCAGCAGATTGTCCGATTCCGCCCTGTCGCCGCCGTCGTCTTTGATGGAAGCAATTATCAAATCGATTTCCGGCACGGAAGTTCCTAATTCTTTGGCTTTGAGCCACGCGCGGCGCGCTTTCAGTCGTACCGCTTTCCATTCGGCGCGGTCTTTTTTGGTTTCCTGAACGCGCCAGTAAGCCAAGCCCAAGCCGAAAAAAATCTGTCCGTCGGCTTCTTTCGCGGCGGAAAGCTTTTCGAGCAGCGGCAGCGCTTCCGCAAAATTCCCCGCATTTACGAGGCGAATCGCGCGGTCGCGGTCGGCGTCAAAATCGGTGGTTTGCGCCAAAGTCGAGCCGCAAACAAAAAGCAGGATGGCGGCTGAGGCAAGAAAGACTTTCAGCCGGCGAGTGTTTTTTTGCATAATTTTTTATTCCTTTTTCAGTAGATTTTTTTAAGAGATGTTTGAAGTTTAAAAATAGTTTCTTCGCCCGTCAATAAATTTTAGACGAGCGCCAGTTCCATAAAGAGCGTGTCGTCGTAAGGATTTTCGTAATACGGCTGAATGGTGCGAAAGCCGTAAGATTCGTAGAGCGCGACGGCTTTCGCCATTTTCGGCGGGTAAGTATCGAGCCGCATCGTCCGGTAACCGGTTTCGCGGGCTTCTTTGATAATTCGTTCAATCAGCGCGATTCCTATCTTCTGCCCCCGAAAATCATCTCTGACAAAAAGCCGTTTCATCTCGCAAACGCGCGTTTCCAATTTCCGTAAAGCAATACAGCCGGCGAGCTTTCCGTCCGAGAAGGCGAGCAGCAGGCGACCTTCGGGCGCGGCGTATTTGCCCGGCAGCGTCGCGACTTCGTCGTCAAAATTCTGAAAACACAGATTCAATCCGATGCCGGCTTTGTATTCGCGAAAAAGCGTCTGCGCCTGTTCGATGTGTTCGTCGGTTTTGGCTTCGATAATCTCAATCATTTGACGAACCCGAGCTTCGAGAGTTTTTCGATTGTTATACTTTCGCTGTTTTCGCTTTTTCCGTAAAGCAAAATCCGCTCGACGTATTTGGCAATCACGTCCGCTTCGAGATTTACTTCGTCGCCCGGACGAAGGCTCGAAAGATTCGTCAATTCCCACGTTTTCGGAATAACCGCGATTTCGAAATAATCCGCGCCAAGCTCGGCAATCGTCAATGAAATGCCTTCGACCGAAATCGAGCCTTTATAAACGAGATACTGCCCGATCTCGCGCGGAAAAGCGATGCGAACCGTCCAGAAATCGCCGTGCTGCGCGGCGGAAACAAATTTTCCGCGAGAATCGACGTGCCCCTGCACGATATGCCCGCCGAGCCGGGTTTGCGGCGTGACGGCGCGTTCGAGATTAACCTTTGTTCCCGTCCTCAAGCTTCCCAGAGTCGATTTATCGAGCGTTTCCTGCGAAACGTCCGCCGTAAAGCCGTCTGCTTTGATGTTCAAAGCCGTCAGGCAAACGCCGTTGACCGCAATCGAATCGCCTTCCGCCGTTTCTTTCGTGACAACGCTCGCCAAAATTTTTATCTTCGCGCCGTCACCGTGTTTTTCGAGCGCCGCGATTTTTCCTGATTCTTCGATAATTCCCGTAAACATTTTTTTCAACCCGGCGCAATCGGCTTTCGCTTCCACGACCGCTGCTGCCGCCCGGTTAAGACTAGAATGCCCGAGCATCGAAGCCAAAGTCAAAAGGTCGGCGGCGCGGCTTTCCGATATTCTCGTCGCGAACGGGCGGTCGTAAACGGTAAATCCGGAACTTTAAATTAATTTTGCCGTGAGTCGAAATGCCGGTAAAAAAGACTTTTGCTGAAATAAAAAGGGCTGACCGAGTGTCGCAGCCAGCCCTTTACCCGAAACGTTTTTGAATCGCGCTTCGGGTAATCCGATAACTCGCAACTCGAATTAATTACTCGGAATCCGCCGTAAAATTCAAACTCTCGACCGCGTCATTCAGGTTAAGAAACTGTGTACCCTGCGAAAACACATAGCGTTTATGCGAAACCGAAACGATATAGAGACTTCCTGCCGGAAGGTCTTCGAACAGATACTCGCCGAAGGTGTTTGTCAAAACGGTTTGCGTTTCGCCGTTCGAGGTGTTCTGAATCGTCACGCGCGCACGTGAAATCGGATTGCCGAACGCGTCCGCGACCTTTCCGCTCGCCGAAACGTGAGCGGCGGTCGTGACCGCGTTGATGAACGTGCAGACGACCGATTCGCCCGGTTCGAGCTGGATGGTCACGAACCGCGCCGGGACATTGACGTTATTGTTTTGAACGCCGCCGCTGCTGGTGCAGTTAATCTGCATGAGCGAGAACGGCGCGGAAGCGCCTTCGGTAACCGTTACGGTGTGAGCCGCGCCGAATCCGTTTAAATTCGTGAACTGGATTCGGTCGGGACCGACGACGCCGTTATCGACGAGGGAAAAGTTTTGATTCGCCTGACCGGTCGCCGTGAAACTAAACGATTGCGTCGAATTGGGCTGCGCGTCCTTGATAATCGTGATTGAAGCCGTGGGCGGTCCGAAACAAACATCGATGTGACTGATGTCACGATTGGCAGGCGTCGATAATCCCCGGTCGCCGAAAGCCGCCGGGTCGTACGCGTAAACGTTGGCTTCGGGACCGCCCTTGACGATGACGGCGGTAATCGAGCGCGTCGATGACCAGTCGAATGTCGAATTGTTGACGAGTGAAACGGTCAGCGAATTGCCGGGGTCAGACGGCGCGCCGCCGGTCAGCTCGCCATTGCTCGACGTGTAAGGAAAGGTTCCCGACCTCGGCGGTTCCAATTTGAAGCCGTAATCCGACGTAATGTGCGCGAACGCCGGGTCGCTCGACGCGTTGAGGTCCGCACACTTCGGATTGCCCGGCACGAGAATCGGCGCGACGCTCGCGATGCTCGTCTGCGTTTCAGCGCCGGTTTCGCCGCCCGTCGCTTTGATAATGAATTTGCCGGTAGAAACAATCCGCCATTCGCCCGTGATGTTTCCGTTCTCGTCGGCGAAAGCTGTCCAGTTCGCCATTAAATCATTGATTTTCTGGGAAGCGTCCGGACGTTCGATGCTGAACGTCACCTGCTCGAACTTTCCGAAACCAGACCCGTCGATTAAAACCGTTTCACCGATAACGTACGCCTTTTTCGCGGTCGTGATTCGGGTTTCGGGAATCAGAATGCCGGTTTTGGATTCAAACGTCCTGATGATGGGTGAATTCAAAATTCTTTTTTGCGCTGAAATGGAGGCGACTGTTGAAATGACGAAAAGAAACGAGAAAACGCAGACTGCACGTTGTTTTGTGAACAAATTCATATAATCCCCCTTAATTACTGCTTGTATGATTCAAAATTTTAGAATCTGAAAAGATTTACGTTCCCGGGTAAACCCCTCGCGCCGGGCAAAATCGCATTTACATTCACGTCCCGGCGGCGTTCGAATTCAATTAAGTGTTAGCTTAAAATCGCCAATGCCGATTCTTTTCCAATTATTTTTTAAGACGAGAAGCCGGAGAATTATCGTTTGCTGCCTTAACAGTTAAAATTCCCACAATTCTACCTGCCCACGCTTAATAATCGAAACAATTTTAAGAATGCGCCAAGTATATCCCGATTATTAAATAACTTATGTCAGCCGCCTTACAAAAGCGGCTGTTTCTCGAACAAATCAACCGGGAACGAGGCGTTCGCACAAAGTAAGATTTGTATTGCCATTGAATTTCGCAAATTTTCTGAAAGGCTTCCGTCTTAAACGCAACAAGCTATTTTTATAAAGAGGTTTTTATGGATTATCAGAATAATGTTTTCGAGAAACGGGCGCAGGCAGACATCAACAAACTAAAACAAACCTATGCGATTGATTTAATCACCGCCGGACGGATTCAGGAGATTCTTATTTATTTGTATTTGTCGCAAAGCAACAAAAATCAGCGCGGCATTAATTTACAGACGACGAAGCTGCAAAACGTTCTTCACAATTGTCAGCGAAGAGCCGCGCCGATGTTCGCCGTGCAAACGCAAAAAAGCGTCTGCCGCGTCTGAAGATTTATTTTTACCGTTTGTTTTCAAATAAACTTGAAGTAAAGTTCGTCCGAAACGGATTTTCAAAGAAAAAAACAATCGCAAAATAATACACAAAGTCTGATTGTGTATTATTTTGCGATTGTTTTTTCCGGTCTTTCAAGAAAACTTATTCGGTCGCCGATTCATCGTCCTCGCCTTCGGCTTTGCCGGGTGTTCGTCCCGGATCGCCGGTTTTCGCAGTTTTCGATTCGCTCGGTTTTATGTCAACCTCTTTTTCCTGATTGTTTGTTTCTTCGCCGTTTAATCTGTTTTCTTTATTGTCCGCCATTCGTGCATTCCTCCCGTATTCAGCAATTTACTTCAGCAATCGCCGTTCCCGTCCGAAACTAAAAAAGAGGAATGTATGATGAATAACAGATTCGCCTGCCATCGTGCTGTTATTATTTTTATATTGATTATTTTTGGTGGAAACCTTACGCGCAGGCTTTTTATTTTTAAGGTATAAAGCCTGCATTTTTACCGGGAAATAAACAAACAATAAGGTGGTAAATATGTCTTTCTCGAATTCACGAATTCTCTGCGTCGAAAGTTATCTGGAATCGTGCGAGCTTATCAGCCGGATGCTTTTTGTTGAAAAATACAACTTTGATTTTACGGTCACACATTCGCCGAGCCGCGCGCTTTCCCTGATAAACGAACAGTTCTTCGACCTTTACATCGTCAAAAGCCGCCTGCCTGAAATGACCGGCGTCGAATTGTGCCGAAAGATTCGCAAGACGGGCTCGCAGACGCCGATTTTGTTTCTGACCGGAAGAGCGCGCGCTTCGGAATGCCGCGTCGCGCTCGCTGCCGGCGTCAGCGAATTTCTGATTATGCCCGTCGCGCTGGACAAATTAACGGCGAAGGTCAAAGAGATTATCAATCGAACGCAGGCTCAAGCGCCGCCCGCGACCGGTGGAATGCCTTTTGCTTCAAAGTTTTCGTGACAAAAATTTCGGTTTCCGTGAGTTTTGAGTATGAAAGAAGGCATCAAGCGGTTTTTTAAAAAGGATTTCCTGAAAAAAGTTTACGATGAAGCGATGTCGGAAGACATCGTCAGCAATGCGGCGCAGGTCGCATTTTATTTTGTCTTCGCGCTTTTTCCGCTCCTGCTTTTTCTGCTCACCCTTTTCGGTCTCATACTCGGCTCGGCGGAAAATATGCGGCAGGAGCTTTTTACTTATCTCGCGCAGATTATTCCCGCTTCGGCAGTAACGCTTATCGAGCAGACTCTAAATGAAGTCGTTCAGGGCAGCTCGGGCGGAAAGCTGACGTTCGGTTTTTTGCTCGCGCTGTGGTCGGCGTCAGCCGGAATCGACAGCTTGAGAATCGTCCTCAACGATACTTACGATTTGGAAGAAAAACGCGCGTGGTGGAAATATAAGCTGACGTGCGTGCTTTTAACGCTCGGGTTAACTATTTTAATATCCGTCATTATAGGAATTGTTTTTTACGGCTCGCATTTATTGACTACAACGTTAGCCGCCGCCGGATTGGAAACGACTGCGCCTTATATCGCGAACGCGCTTTCTTTTCTCCTGATTCTCGCCGCGCTGCTTTTTGCCTTTGCGTGTATTTACGCCTTTGTGCCGAATCACTCGGAATTCACGTTTCGCTGGATTACGCCCGGTGCGGTCGCCGCCGTTCTGCTGTGGCTCGTTTTTTCGTTCGGCTTCCGCATTTATCTTGCGTATTTCGATTCGTACGCGAAAACTTACGGCTCGCTCGGCGCGATTATCATCCTGCTTTTGTGGCTTTATCTGACGGCGCTCGTCATTTTAATCGGCGGCGTCATCAATTCGGTTGCCGATAAGATTGCTGCCGGTAAAGGACAGGAAGCCGGCAAACCCGACAGCCAGCAGTCCGCAATGTCGGGCGACGACGGCGAAACGGCGGACAAAGCCGACGAAAAGGAAACAGACAAAAAGTAAGCGGGATTTTATTTCACCCACAGAAAGCACAGAGATTTAAATAAATTTTCTCCCTGTGTTCGCTCGCTGTGGTAAAAACCGGCGTCAAACCCTTTCAATTTGCGACAGTTTGCGCACGTCAATCGTAATCGGCTCTGACGAATCGGTCTGGTTATACATATTCGAGAATTTGTAGCCGAATTTTATCTCGCCCGCTTTGTAAGACGTGCGCGTGTGAACCTGCTGCGCAAAGGTTTCGTCGAGCGCGCTGAGAAGAACGATAATTTCGGCGTCGTTTTCGCGCAAATCTTCTTCCGTGCAATTGTAGAGCGGCGAATCTTCGTCAATCGGATGGACAATCGTCCACGACAGAGGGAAAAACGAAACTCGCTCGCGCTCTAATTTCAGCAAATCGAAACGCCGCACGAAATTACCGTTTTCCTCGACAAACCGGGCGTACAAAACCTGTGCTCGTAATTCGATAAGCTGATTGTTGCGGTTATTGACGAGCCGGAACATCAAACCCGTCATGCCGCGATACGGCGCGACAATCGCTTTTTCGCTGAAAATAATCTTCGCCTCGGGACGCGAAAATCGCGCGAAAACCAAGCCCGTAATCAGCGCGTTGGCGAGCAGGCTGTAATAAGATTCGACCGTCACGAGCAAGTTTGGGATAATTCCGACCGGGTGAATCGTGCCGTAGCCGATGGTCGCAAACGTCTGCACCGAAAAGAAAAATCCGCGCAGGAAAATATTCTGCATCGGCGCTTCCGACGTATCAACGAGCCCGCCGTCGCCGATAATTGCATAAAGCGCGCCAAACGCGACGTTGCTCAAAAAATAAAGCAGCAGCACGAGCATCAAAAATCTCGACCAGCGCATCGTCAGCAGAAAATGATAAAGATTGAGAAACGAAGTCGAGCGTAAACCTTTGCGCTTAACGTTGAACGTGCCGTCGCGATTCAAAAACCTTAATCGCGTCTCGCGCGCGACCTTATCGCCAAAGCCCAAATCGCGCTCGCTTTCGTTCAACAAGCTCGTACCCATCGCCGACGCGCGGCTCGGATAGACGTGTTTTAATGCTTCTTCTTCGGTCATCTAATCTTCTTCGGTTTCGGCAAGAACTTCCTGCAATGCTTCGAGTTCGGGCAAAACGAGTAAATCTTTCACCCGCCCGGCGGGGCGTTTGGCTTTTATCAAACCTTCAATCGTCAAAATTCGGACATCACAGCCGTAAAGCGTATCGACAACCGATTCTTTTTTGACCGCTTCATAATTGCCGAGTCCTGCAACTTCATCGAGTAAATCAATATCGCCGATAGTTGTTACGAGCGTAAAATTTGTTCCGCCCTGTAAAGCTCTTTCGTCCCGGATAAAAGGTAATTCCTCAGGAAAATTACGAAACTGGGGCGCAAATGGTGCGAGCGCCGCAACAATCTTCTTCAAATTCTCCCGCGTTCGCAAATAGCAGAAATCGAGATCGGTAGTAATATAACCCGACGAATGAGCGGAAATAGCCAATCCGCCGACAACAACAAAATCTACTTTTTTTTGTTAACGCTTTTAACGCCGGCTCAAACTCGACCATTTTTGCGCTCTCTGCTTTTTTTCACTTCTTGTCTGAACTGTTCCAAACTTCGCATCGCACTTTGCGCATATTCAACCCGCTCTTGTGGAGTTTTTTTCAGCTGCCCCAAAGTTAAGGTCAAATCAATCCCAAACTCCTTCGCCGCCGCCACCTTACTTCCGGGACGCGGATTCATAATCAACTGCCGAATCTTCTCCAGTCGTTTTTCGCTCAGCCGTTCAATCATAGATTTATTTTAACCTTAAAAATTATATTGAGCCAGGTTTTCAACTTCACGCGCATTGCTTTGAATTTACAACTTTGATTTTACAAAAAGCAAAAGGACGAGAAAACTCGTAAAAATTTTTAGCGCAAAGCCGCAGAGACGCAAAGGAATTTTATAATTTCCTTTGCGTCTCTGCGGCTTTGCAACTTTGCGTTAAAGCCGTTTTTCTAATTCGTCTTCAAACCTTCGTTTTTGAAAAGCTTATCGAGCCACATATTCGACAGTTTTTCCTGAATCGAATTTGCTCTCAATCTATCATTCAGATTCTTGAAATCGACAAAATCGAGATGCTGGTCTTGATTAAAACACGAGAAGACGAAAAATTCTTCGCCCGTGTGCGGGTTGACGTGCCGCTGCAAACACTGCGCGCAGACTTCCTTCATCATGCACTGCATCGGGCTATTGATTGAGCCGATTGCCGTGTGTTTTTCCTTTAGGAAAGGTTTCAGAGCCGTGTGGCGCGCTTCTTTGACGCCGTTCATCATGCGGTCGGAACCGATGGCGATTATTCGGTCAACGTTTTTCAGGTTAACAGTCTGCTCGCCCAGTTTGCCTTCGGCGTAAGCAATCATCGCCTGCACGATGTTGCCGCGAAAATGAGCGTCCTGCGGTCTTTGCGGCTCGATTTCATCGCCGAAATCCGACGCCCAGACAACCTTGTCGGTCGCGCCTTCGATTTCTTCGCGCTTGAAAAGATCGGCGCCGTTTTTATAACCGGCGAAATAAATCACCTCGTTGTTGTTATCGCGCAGAGCCTTTGCAATCGAAAACAACACGGCATTTCCTAATCCGCCGCCGGCGAGCAGCACCGTTTCGTTTTCGGGAATCTCGGTCGGCGAGCCGGTCGGTCCCATGACGAGAATTTCTTCGCCCGTCCGTAAAAGCGAGCACAAACGCGACGATGTTCCCATTTCGAGAACAATCATCGAAAGCAAGCCTTTCTCGCGGTCAACCCACGCGCCGGTCAGCGCCAAGCCTTCCATCATCAAACGCTTGCCGCCGACGACGGGCGCGCTCGTTTCAAAGTTTTGCAGGCGGTAAAACTGTCCCGGCTCGAATTTCCGCGCCTGCAGCGGCGCTTTGACGATAACATCGACAATCGTCGGCGTGAGGCGTTCGACTTTGACGACATAGGCTCGTAACTGTTCGTCCAGAGTCGCTTCCAATTTATCGAAAATCGCGTCTTTTTCCGCTTGCGGCAAAGTTCCCCGGGTCGCTAATTCGTCCTCAAAAAGCTCGACCACCTTTTGGTAACCGTGTTTGGCGGAAGCCATCGCTTTGACGACGTTTCCGGCGTATTGCGGGTGATTGTCGCCGTAGTAGGAAATGAATTTTCCGTCCGACTCATACGACGTGAAAAATCCGGTTTCGCCCTTTGCGGCTTCAACCGCGTGGAATCGTCCGTCGCCGTTTTTCTCTAATTTAAAGGGCTGGAAAAACTGCCGCCATTCGTCGAGTTTGAAGGTTCCCGGCTTTTCCTTTTCATAAATCACATTCGGGCTTGTGCCTGCCGCGACGCAAACCGTGCGCGCCGGAAATGTTTCGTATTCGCCCGCAACTGAAAATCTGCCGGTTTCCGCGTCGTAATTCTGCTTTTCAAAAACGAGTGCCTTAATCGCGCCGTATTCATCCGGCACGGCTTCGGTCGGCGACATTAATTCGACAAAATCGATGCCTTCTTCCAAAGCTTTCTGAACTTCCTCGTGGTTCAGACGATACGCGGGCGAATCCTGCAGGCGCTTGCGATAAACCAATGAAACGCCGCCCCATTTTTGCAGCAAAGGTACAAAATTCGGCGCTTCGCCCGCTTCCGAAGCTCTTCGGCGTTCTTCGCGAATCGCTCTGCCGTGAACCAGAAACTCGCCGAACACCTTCTTTTCTTCTTCGTCAAACGCCGCCCAAGCCGATTCTTCGCCGCGGTCTTCGGAAATCGCTTCGAAGTTTTCGAGCATTTTTTCGACCTGCACCGGATAATACGCCATCAGTTCCGTTGCCGTATCAATGCCCGTCAAGCCGCCGCCGATGACGACCGCCGGCAGCCGCACTTGAAGATTGGAAAGCGTGTCTTTTTTGAACGCGCCCGTTAATTGCAAAGCCATCAAAAAGTCCGACGCCTGACGAATGCCGCGAATGAGGTTGTTTTTCATCGGCACGATAGTCGGTCGTCCCGCGCCGGTCGCGATGGCGATATGGTCGAAACCGTATTTCCAGGCGTCTTCAATCGTTAAAGTTCCGCCGAAACGCACGCCGCCGTAAGCACGAAAACGCTTGCGGCGAAACAGCATCAACTGCATCATCGTCAGAAAATTTTTATCCCAGCGAACCGTGATGCCGTATTCCGACACGCCGCCGAAGCCCGATAGAATTCGTTCGTCCAAATCGTCGACGATTTCCGCGAGATTTTTAATCGGTTTCGGAGCGATTTTGCCCAGATTTCCTGTCCACTCGTGCGGCAAAGGCTCGATTTTCAAACCGTCGACGCCGATCACGCCGAAACCTTCGTTCAGCAGATAATGCGCGAGCGTGTAGCCGGCGGGACCAAGTCCGACAACAAGCACGTTTTTGCCGTTGTACGGCAATTGAAAGGGTCGTTTCGCATTGAGCGGATTCCAGCGCGTCAGCAGATTGTAAATCTCGAAACCGTAGGGCAGATTCAAAACGTCCGTTAAGGTCGCGGTTTCCGCGAGCGGAATATTAACCGGCTCCTGTTTTTGGAAAATGCAGCCTTTCATACAATCGTTGCAGATGCGGTGACCGGTTCCGGCGCACATCGGGTTGTCGATTGTCACCAGCGCGAGCGACGCAATCGAATCGCCGATGCGCTTCATCTGGTGCATTTCCGAGATTTTTTCGTCCAGCGGACAGCCGGCTGCCTTGATGCCCAGCGGATTGCGTTTCAGCGAACCGTCTTTTTCGTGCAAGCCTTTTGAGCAGCTGTCTTTCTCGCGCTCGTGGCAAATCAAGCAGTAATCGACTTCGTAAAGCGCATCACGCTGCGTTCCGCGATTGTCGGTTAATTTAAAGCCGTCGCGGCGGCGCATTTCCCGCTCGTGCCCGCGCATAATATTGTGGAGCTTCGGTTCCGGGTGAATCAGATGCACGAGATTTTGATAATCGAGCGCGTGCGGAACTTTGAACGAGTACCATTTTTTCTGGCGGGCGTGAAACTGAATCGCCGACCACGCTTCGAAAATCTGCAAAACGGCTTTGACCTGCAAAAGTGCGCCCGCCGCGTCGATTTCGATAACGTTGCCGCCGTAAACTTTGCCGAAAGTTTTGTCTTTCAGCTTGTCGTAAGCCTCGTTCACCTTGTTTAAGGTTTCCTGAATTTCCGCCGTGATTTCCAGATTTTTCGTTAAGACTTCTTCCGCCTCGACCAGCTTGTCGGTAATGTAGGAAACCGCTAATTCCTCGTCGTAAACGAGCGCTTCGGTGAAGGCGGCGAATTTTAATTCGCGAAGCGCTTCCGCCAATTCTCTTTCGTTTAACTCTGCCGCCTTTTCCGGCGTGTATTTTTTTATCGCGCGGCGCTGGACGAAAAATTTGTATTTCCAGATCGGATTCTGCCCGGTGATTTCGCGCTCCAGATTTTCGCGCTCTCTGCTGATACCGAACATACGCGCGATAAACCGCGACAGATAGGGCGCGGAATCGGTCAGAATGTTCGATTCGACGCGCGCTTCGTACGCGTGCCCGCGCGCCGCGACGTATTTTGTGAGCGCGTCGTGCAGCAGCGCGTTTTCTTCTTTTAACTCTTCGTAAAATTTTTCGGCTAACTCTCGGAGCCGAACTGCATCAAAAAGGTCGGAAAACTTGAAACCGGCAACACCTAAATCAAAATCCTGATTTACTGTCGCCGCGCCTTTTTCGGAAATTCCTGTCATATACGTTTATAAATTGAAAATATAATAAATTTTAACAAACTAGTGATTGTATCATTTGCCCGGCAATCGAGCCAAAAGTGAACTATTGTTTAGATGAAAAATTTTGCCTTACGACGAAAAAAGTTGTATATTTTCAGATATTTGTTAAAAATTGGCAGATAAACCGAACACGATGTGTTATAAGATTATTTGCCCTAATTTTGGCTAGATTTACAAGAGGTTTTTAAGAGAAGTATGGAAAAAGACGAGCGGCTGCTGCCTATGCCGACCAACCGGGAGGTTCAGCTATCCACGCACGAGTATCCGGCAGCTTACTCACCGATTTACGAAGAAGAGGGCTTTGCCGAGCAGCGCAGCCTGCGTGAATATTTCAACGTCATTTACAAACGCCTGCCGTTAATTTTAGCGTTGGCGATTTTGGTCACGTCCGTCGTGGCGTTTTATATGTATCGTCAGCCTTCGCAGTTCGAAGCGCACACGACGATGATTATCGAACCGCCGCGACCGAAACAAACGGCAAAAGACTCAATTAACATCAATTTCGGCGGCGATGCAAATTATACGAATACGCAATTAAAACTTCTGCAAAACCCCGACTTGATGCGCGAGGTCGTCGTTCGTCTCGGCTTGCACCGCGACGCAACTCTTTTCGCCAACCAGAACAAAGGCTTGCTGCCGACCTTAAAATCGCTTTTTACGAGCGATAAAGCCAAAACCGAAAAAGAATCGTCGCTGCCCGTTTTGACCGAAACGCCGGATTCTTCCGGCTCGAAAACCGAAAAAATCCCGCTCACGCCGGAAGAAAGCGAGCGCGCCGATTATTACGCCGGAATGTTTTTGGGCGGACTCCGAGTCGAGCCGGTTGAGCGCACCAATCTGGTTAATATCTTCATCCAAAGCTCGAATCCCGACCTCTGCGCCAAAGTCGCGGACATGACCGCGAAGTTGTTTATCGAAAAAGACGCCGAGCTTGCCACCTACGGCGCCAAACAACAGTATGACGAGCTGACCAAATCCATCGACGATTTGAAAAATACGATTGCCGGTCAGGAGATGAACTACATCCGAGAGATGCAGAGTTCGAACATTCCGCTGCGCGAAGGCAAAGGACAGGATTTTAACGCCGAGCGCCTGACAACCATCAGCACGAATCTGCTGACTGCCGAAGACGAACGCCGCAAAATTCAGGCGCAGTACGAAGCCGCGCAGCGAGCCGCCGACGGCAAAGGCGGAATTTTGTCCGTTGTTCCCGACAACAAAGCAATCCTCGCGGCGCGCGAGCAGCTTCTCAAACGCCAAGCCGATTTGGAAAACCGCGTCGAAGACCTCGACAAAAAAATAAAGGAAGCGCAGGAAGAACGCAGCACGCTTTTAGCGACGAAGACCGAGCTTCATCCGCAGGTCGTCAACGTCGCGGCAAAAATCGAAGAGCTCGAAAAACAGAAGACGTCGCTCCAGCAGGACGTCAGCGAAAAAATTGAAGCCGAAGGCACAAAGCTGATTAAAAACGCCGAAAAGGAAGTGTTAACCGGTTTGCAGGCGCAGCTTCAGGCGACTCTGCGGCGCGAGGTTCAGCTTCGTAACGATTACAATAACGAACGCTCGTTAGCCAGTTTTTCGGATGTTGCCGAAACAAAATTAACCACTCTGAAACGCGAAATCGAAACCAATCGCGGACTGCTCGACACCTACACGCAGCGCCAGAAGGAACAGCAGCTCGCCATCGAGAGCGGTCGCCCCGAGAATTTAAAAATCAGCACCTTCGCCATGAAACCGGCGGAGCCCATCGGACCGCAGCGCAACCGCAACATTATCGTCGCCTTTTTAGTTTCGCTGGCGGCAGGCATCGGGCTGGCGTTCCTGCTCGATTATCTGGACGATTCAATCCGCACGTCGGACGATGTCGGCAGACATCTCGGTTTACCGACGCTCGCCTTGATTCCGCATCAAGCGACAAACGAAAAACGCAAACTTTTGGCGGCGAAAAACGGCAACGTCGCCGGCTCGACGGCGCTCATGGCGCTCGAAGACACGCGCTCGGCAATGGCTGAAGCCTATCGCCACCTGCGCACGTCGCTCCTGTTTTCATCCGCCGGAAAGCCGCCGCAGACGATTCTCGTGACATCGAGCCAGCCGTCGGAAGGCAAAACGACGACGGCGATTAATACGGCAATCACGCTCGCACAGTCGGGCGCGGAAGTCGTCATTATCGACTGCGACCTGCGCCGCCCGCGTCTGCATAATCATTTTGAACTGGATAATACCGCCGGTTTGACGAACTATCTGTCGGGCGAGAAAAACACGGATTTGCTGATGAAACCGTGTCCGGGCTTGCCGAAACTGAAAATCGTCACGAGCGGTCCGATTCCGCCGAATCCGGCAGAGCTTCTCAGCTCGAACGAGATGAAGAACCTTTTGCAGTTTCTCAAAGGCAACTTCAAACACGTCATCATCGACTCGCCGCCCGCGATTTCATTCACGGACGCGGCTATTCTCTCGACGCTGGTTGACGGCGTTGTGCTGGTCGCGATGGCGGGCAAAAGCTCGATTCACCTGATGCGCCGGTTCAAACAGCGCCTCGCAAACATCGGCGCGCGGATTTACGGCGTCGTCCTGAACGGAATCAAGTCGGATTCGGTCGAATACGGCTACTACGGCTACGGCTACACCTACAACTATTACACGGCAAACGAAGACGATTCGACGCCGCGCCTGGAAAAAGCCGAAACCGTCTCGTCGATTCATACGACGAAAGGCTGAAAGAGCAAAGAGTAGAGAGTTAATGAGTAAAGAGTGATGAGTAAGAAGAATTCAAACTCATCACTCTTTACTTTGTACTCAAAAATTCCGCCAGCGCTTCTTCCCAGTGCGGCAGAGGCTTCAAGCCGAATCGCTCACTAAACAGACAGGCTAGTTTTGAGCTTCGCGGGCGCGGTGCGGCGCGTTTCAGGCTATCGGCTGAAGCGCGTTCCAGAAGGTTTTTGTCAAAACCTTTTATCTCGCAAACCTTTTCGGCAAAACCGGCATACGAGGTTCCCTCGCCCATATTCGTGACGTGAAAAATACACGGCAAATCCAGCCCGGCAAGCTCGCGCAGACGACGCGCCAAATCACCGGCAAAAGTCGGCGTGCCGAACGAATCGTAAATCGCCTTGATGGATTTTCCGTCAGCCAGAAGATTATGCATCACGCTTAGAAAATTCGTGCCGCCCTCGCCGTAAATCCAACCCGAACGGACAATGATTGAACGCCCGTAAGCCTCACGCGCCAGTTTTTCGCCGCCGAGCTTCGCCTGCGCATAGATGCCCTGCGGATTGGGCGTATCGCGCTGCGTATAAAACCCCACTTTCGTGCCGTCGAAAACGTAATCGGTCGAAATCGTGACAAACGCGCAGTCGATTCGTTTTGCCGCCAGCGCGAGAATCCCGACGCCCGAACCATTTGCCGCAAAACATTTTTCGACGTTAGTTTCGCTGCCGTCAACGTCCGTATAGGCAGCGCAATTTATCACGGCGTCGAATTTCTCGCGCTCAAACGCATTAAAAACCGCCGCCTGGTCGGCAATGTCGAGCTCCTGTCGGGTGAGCGCGACAACTTCGTCGCCAATCGATTCGCAATGCCCGGCGGTCGCCCGCGCGACCATTCCGTTCGCGCCCGTGATGAGAATTTTCATAATTTATTTGAGGCTCGCGCCGTACATTTTCCGGTAATAATCGCGATACGCGCCGTTGCGGATGTGACCGACCCAATCCTGATTTTCCCGATACCAAAGAATCGTTTTCTGCAAGCCTTCTTCCCAGCTCGTGAGCGGTTTCCAATCCAATTCGCGCTCGGTTTTTGCCGCCTCAATCGCGTATCTTCTATCGTGTCCGAGACGGTCGGCGACGAATTTGATAAGGCTGTGCGGTTTGCCCAAAATGTCTAAAATCGCTTTCACGACGTCGATATTATGCTGCTCGTTGCGCGCGCCGATATTGTAAATTTCGCCTGCTTTTCCGTGCTCAAAGGCAAGCCGGACGGCGCGCGCGTGGTCTTCGACATAAATCCAATCGCGCACGTTTCGCCCGTCGCCGTAAACCGGCAGCGGCTCATCCGTTAAGGCATTGGCAATCATTAGCGGAATCAGTTTCTCGGGAAACTGGCGCGGACCGTAATTGTTTCCGCAGCGCGTAATCACGGTATCAAGCCCGAAAGTTTCGCGTGCCGCGCGGACAAAATGCTCGGCGGCGGCTTTCGACGCGGCATACGGCGAATTGGGTTTTAAGGGCGAAAGTTCCGTAAAATACAGATTGCTGTCGTCCGGCAGACTGCCCATCACCTCGTCGGTCGAAATCTGCACGAATCTTTTGACGCGGCGCGCGCGCGCCGCGTCGAGCAGAACCTGCGCGCCGAGCACGTTTGTCATAACGAACTCGTCCGCCGACGTGATTGAACGGTCAACGTGCGATTCGGCGGCAAAATTAAAAATCGCTTCCGCCCCATCGGGCAAAGCTTCCAAAACCGCCGCTTTATCGCAAATATCGCCTTTGACAAAACGGTGACGCACCGCGTCCGAGCCTTTCAGATTTTCGAGATTGCCGGCGTAGGTCAGGGCGTCGAAATTAATGATTTCAACATCCGGTTCTTCCTGTAGAATGAGATGAATAAAAGCCGAACCGATAAATCCCGCTCCGCCGGTGACAAAAATTTTTTTCATAAATTTTTCAATTACAAATTACGAATTTTGAGTTATCAAACCGAATTTAATTTGTAATTTGTAACTTGTAATTATTTATCCAGAAGCCGCATCTGCCGGAGCAGAAGGTCGGCGTATTTTTTCGGTGTGTTGATATTTTTCAGGATGATTTTGCCGCCGTCCTCGCTCGCGTTGTCGATGACGAGATTGCCGAAACCGAGCATTCTTTGCGTGATGGACGAAGATACGGAAACGTCCTGAATCGAGCGCAGCGGAACGTTGCGCGAATTTTGAAAAATAAAGCCTTCGTCAATCTCGATTTTAGAATCGGTCAGCGTGTAGCGCACCATTTTCTGCCGCAGATGGTAATACGCCGGAATCAAAAACAACGCCAGCGCGAACGGCAGCGCAATCCAAAAACTTACGCCGAACATTGCCAGAATCGCCACCAGAAGAAGCGCGCCGATTGCTGCCAGCACGTAGCCGCCGTTCACAAACATCAGCGTCGGAGTGATTGAAAAAACCTTTCTTTCTTCCGGCTCCTCGTCCTCGCTTTCCGCGAAAGGTTTTCGCGCAATCCGCGTTTCTTCTTCCGCTTCGAGCATCGTACCGCACTTCTGGCAGTAAATCGCTTCATCCGAATTTTTCGCGCCGCATTTTGTGCAAAACATAAGATTTAATGGAAAGTGGAAAACGAAAAGTGGAAAATATTATCTTTATTTTCCGTTTTCCACTTTCCGTTTTCCATTCTCGTCAATCATACATCAGTTAATAATTTCGCACAAAAAAGCGGTCGGCAACGCTGCCGACCGTAAATCTTTTCCAGACAAGAGGAGAAGAGTTTTTACGCTCCACTCGGTGGGAAATTTTCAAAAACCTATTGATTGACGAGCCGTATTCTGCCGTCGGGCGTTTTAATTGCCAGCGCGTCCGGTTCATAAACCGTTAAGGGTTTCGATTCCTTGCGTTCGAGTTTGGCGGCTTGCTCGTTCGTCACTTTTTTGACCGTTCTGATGTAATTGGGGTTTGAAATCGAATTGTAGCGCTCGGTAATTCTCCGCACATATTCCTGCGTTTCGCGATACGGCGGAACCTGGTTGCCGTATTTCCAGACCGCGCCTTCGCCCGCGTTGTAGCCGGCGAGCGCAAGCACCACGTCGCCGCCGAACGTGTCGAGCAGCCAGCGCATATATCTGACGCCGCCGTCAATGTTCTGCCGGGGGTCGTAAATGTCGGTGACGCCGAAGCGTCGCGCCGTTCCGGGCATGAGCTGCATCAAGCCGCTCGCGCCTTTGTAGGAAGTCGCCTTGATTTTGAAGGTCGATTCCTGGTGCATCTGCGAATAAATCAGCAGCGGGTCGATGCCGTAGCGGCGGCACGAATCGACAATGTAGGAATCAATTACCAAATCGCCGGTCGTGAAACCTTTGAGCGCCGTTCCGGCAGCCATCGTCATTTTCGTATAGTTGGCGTTGGTATTTTTGGCGCCTAAACCTTCCTGCACGCTCATTGTCGTCTGCACGGTTTTCTGGACCAATTTTTTATTGCCGGTTTTCGTTTTCTTCTGCTTGACGGCGGAAGTTTGCGGCGCGGCGGGTTTGACGACGACCTGCACGCCGCCCGAGGTATCGAAATTATCAAAAACTTTGGAACGGGTTTGGGCGGCAGCGGAAATTGCGAGAAGGCAGAAAGCAGTGATAGAAAGAATAATCTTTTTCATAAAAATAGCGGCAGTCCTAAGTGTTAGTTTATGCGGTTTGTTTTGTTAGGAACGGGTTTTGTGCCTGAATCGCTCGCTTATTCGAGCGTCTATACTTAATAGAAACGATTAAGGGTTTTATATTTCCAAAAAAACAAATGTTTTTTATGACGTATTTTCTTTCTATTTTGCTCTGTGATTTACCGAGCGCGCGAACCGGTTATCAGTTATCGGTCATTCCGAAGGTCTGAAAGCGAACTTTTCCGCCGTAACTGATAACTGAGAACTAATCTTTTATAATCGGCGGCTTTCGCTTTTTAATCACGCAATCTTCGTTTATTCTTAAGCTATGCTTTATCTTTCCCAGATTTTAGGTCGCCCGATTTGGGACGCGGAAGGCGAAAAAATCGCTTCGGTTCGCGACGTTATCGTGCATTACGACCAGGAAGATTACCCGTCGCTGGTCGGGCTCGTCGCACGCTACCGGCGGCGCGATTTTTTCATGTCGCGGCGGCGGCTGGCATCTTTGAATGAAGACGGGGCGCGGATGAATTCGGAAAAGATCAACCTCAAACCCTTCACGCGCCGCGCCAACGAAGTTCTGCTGGCAAAAGACGTTCTCGACAATCAACTGATTGACGTTGACGGCAAACGCGTCGTGCGCGTCAACGACGTGCAGATTATCGAAGTCGGCGACGAGTGGCGGGTTTCGGGTGCGGACGTGAGTTTGCAGGGCTTTCTGCGCCGCCTGATGCCGAAAGGGTTTTACGGCAGCTCAAAAGTCGTCGAAGTCATCGATTGGGCTGACGTCGGATATTTAGCAACCGACTCGGCGTCGTCGAACGTTAAACTGAAATCCTCGAAAGATAAACTGTCGCGCCTGCATCCGGTTGAAATCGCGCAGCTCGCCGAGCGTTTGTCGCCGATTCACCGCACCGAAATCGTCGAATCTCTGGATAATGAAATCGCCGCCGACACGCTCGAAGAAATGTCCACCGAAAATCAGGCGCGCATTCTCGAAGAAATGGACGAAGAGCGCGCCGCCGATATTCTTGAAGAAATGTCGCCCGACGACGCCGTCGATGTCCTCGGAGAAATGGACGAAGAAAAGGCGCAGGAGCTTTTCGATTTGATGGAAGACCACGAAAAAGCGGACGTTGCCGAGCTGATGTCATTCGCGCACGACACGGCTGGCGGTTTGATGACGACGGAATTCATTACGTTTCCGAAGGATTTAACCGTCGCTCAGGCAATCGCCCGGCTCAGAGAAATGGCAGAAACGCCGAATATGATTTATTATCTCTACGTCGTCGAAGAAGAAGACTCATGGAAAATCTGCGGCGTCATATCCATGCGCAGCCTGATTTTAGCCGACCCGACCTACCCGCTTTCCGAAGTCATGCGCGACCAATATCAATTTGCCCATCCGAACGACACCGCCGAATCCGCCGCGCAAACCATCGCCGAATACAATCTGCTCGCCCTGCCCGTGATTGACGATTTAGGCGAAATCGCCGGCATCGTAACGGTTGACGACGCGATGGAAATCTTGCTGCCGAAAAATCTGGATAGACGACTTCCGCGTCTTTTCGGGTAAGAAAATTTTAGGAAATATCTACAAAATAAGCATTTACTTCAGTTGTCAAAAAATTATAGATTAAAAAAAGGAGATTCCCGCTTTGTTAATTAAATGCGACGCGCTAAGAATTGAAAGTTTTAGTTCTGTTGGAAGAACAAAACCTTTAATTATTGATTGCGAATACAGCAAAGAAAATACTCCTGTCAGAAAAAATTTCCTCGTCAAAGCAATTGGACTTCCTGAAATTATACTGTCTGATTTATACTGTGAACTTCTCGGAAATTTAATAGCCAGAGAGTTCGGAATTGAAACTCCCGAACCTGCTGTAGTTAATTTGAGTGAAGAATTTATTCAAGCTAACAATAAAGCTTTTTGGGAGAGAAATCTCAAAATAAAATCGGGGTTTGGAGTTGGTTGCGAATACTTTAGTCAAGGTTTTACTGCTGTAACATCAAACATGTTTTTGACAAAAGAGCTATTTGAGCAAGCAGTTTTAATTTACGGTTTTGACCTTTTAAGTCAAAATCCTGATAGACCTGAAAATAATCCAAACTGCGCTGTCAAAGGTGACAAAATTATCGCTTTTGATTTTGAAAAATCTTTAGGCTTTGCTGTTTATCCGATTATTGGCGGAACTGGTAATTCTTGGGAAGTTTCCAAATTAAAATTTGAAAGACCGCATGTGTTTCGCAGTGCTTTAAAGGCAAAGGAAAGGGAGATAAATTGGCAACCCTTAGTAGAAAAGGTGAAACAAATTAACAAAGCAAAAATTGAAGAAATTTGCTCTTTTGTTCCAAGCGAATTTGGAAATTATACTGATAAAATATGCGAGCATTTTTTATCAATTGCCGCTAACAGCAATCAACTTGAATTTGAATTGCAGAGGAGTTTGCTATGAATAGACTTAGTTACACATATTGTTCTGTTAAATATGTTCACGACCCAGCCGCAGGCGAGATGCTGAACATTGGAGTATTATTATTCTCCGCAGAAAAAAGACAGGTTGTAGCAAAATTTGAGCGAACATACGAGCGTCTTTCGTCAGTTTTTGCTAATTTCGACGGTAATCATTACCGTGCAGTAATTTCAAATTTAGAATATTCTGTTCTGAGATTAAACAGAAATTTTGAGCCTTCGCTTTTTAATAAAGAACCGTTTAAGGATATTAAGGAACTTTTTGGCTTACTTGTGCCTGACTTAGGTTTGAGCATTCAATTTGGAACTGTTTTAGCAGGAATTACAAACGATTTAGAAGATGAAGTAGAACGAATTTTTCACCGTCTAATTACCTCACAATATCCACAAAAAGAAAAGCGAAGTCGCTCTGATGAGGAAGTATGGGCAGTTTTCAACCGCCCTCTAGCGAAGAAACAGCTAACACAATATCTAAAACCGAAGCATTTTACTTCTAATGAATATGACTTAAAATTTGATTATACTTACAAAAACCACAAAACTCATATTCTTGACCCCATAACAATGGACTATGCCCAAGAAGAGTCGATTCAAAGTAAGGCAATTAAGATTTTAGGACAAGCAATTACACTTGAAGGAAACAAAGAGATAGGAAAACTTTATCTTTTGCTTGGCGAACCAAGAACCGCAGCGCACTACAAGGCATACATCAAAGCGAAAAATCTTTTAAATAAAATCCCTCTTGAGAAAGAGTTTGTAGAAGAACGAGAAGCAGAAGATTTTGCTAAGGAATTAGCTTCCGAAATGAAAAGACATGGCATAATAGAAGAAAATCCGACTTTTTAGAACCCTCATTAAATCAACCCGATTTTCTTCAGTAATTCCTCAAACCGCGCATCACCGCGCAAACAATCCACGACCGGTTCGACATTGAGAAAAGGCAGAAAGCCCGAACGCTCGCGCCGTGCCTGTTCGAACCATTCAAACGCCTTATCAAAATCGCCCAGTCCGGCATGAATAATCGCAAAATTATACGCCGGAACGTAGCGTTCCCGGTCCAAATCTTCGAGACTCGCCAAAACTTCCAGCGCCTCGTTTCGCTTTCCGGCGACCGCATAAGCAAAACCCAGGTAGGATTCGAACGCCAAGCCGCCCTGCGAAAATTTGACGGCATTGCTGAGGGCTTCAATCGCTTTTTCGATTTTTCCCTGCTGCAAAAAAGCCAAGCCCAGATTGCGGTGCGCAAAGGTCGAAACCTTGTCCATTTCGAGCGCTTTGCGGCATTCTTCAATCGCGTGGTCGTAATCGCGCGCGAAATAATAAGCGTAGCCTAAAGAAACGTGCGCGAATGGCGAAAGCGGGTCTAACCTTTGCGCTTCTTTGCATTTTTCGATTGCCTCCGCGTGTCGCCCGACCGCTTTTAAGTAAAAGCCTAAACCATCGTGCGAGTTCGGATAATTCGGGCTAAGTTCAATCGCGCGCCGGAATTCGCGCCCGGCTTCGGCGAAATTCCAGTCGTAGAGCAGACGCGAAAAACCCATTGAGCAATGCGCTTCGCCTAAGCTTTCATCTAATTCCAGGGCTTTCAGTGCGGCGGCTTCCGCTTTCGGATACGCGTCGTGCGGTCGCCAGCCGCCGGTCGAAGACGCGAGAAAACCATAGGCTTCGGCGATTCCCGAGAAAGCGAGCGCGTAGTTCGGGTCAAGGTCAATCGCTTTTTGAAAATATTCGATGCCTTTTTTTATCCATTCCTCGGTGCGCTTCGAGGTCACGAAGTAGCGACCTTTCAGGTAAAACTGGTAGGCTTCCGAATTTTCCGTGTAACGTTTTGAAAGCTGTTTTTTGTCCTCGCCCGAAAGTTTAAGCCGGAGCTTTTCGCTGATGTCTTCGGCGATTTCATCCAATAAAGTGAAGATATCGGTCATCTCGCGCCGGTAGTTTTCGCCCCAGATTTGCGCTTCGTTGGCAATGTCTACAAGCTCTGCGCTGACAATCACGGAATCGCCGATTTGCAGGATTCTGCCCGAAAAAACGGCGCGCACGCCAAGCTCGATGCCGATTTGCTGCGCGTCCGCCGCCTTGTTTTTATAGCGAAAAACCGTGCTCCGCGGCACGACGCGCAATTTCGGCAGTTTTGATAAAGAATTGATGATGCATTCGGTAATTCCGTCCGAAAGATATTCGGTTTCGGCATCGCGGCGGCTATTGACGAGCGGCAGCACGGCGAGCGAATCAATCGTCTTACGCGTGCGGGTTTTGCGTTGTTTCGGCAAAATCTGCGTCGCGCTTTCGAGCGGATAAATCTCGCCGCTCAGCGCCGCTGAGTCGTTTGAAACGTGAATTCGCTGGAGTTCGGTTTCGAATTCGAGGCGCTGTCGTATCTGCTTCAAATCATTCGCAAATTCCTTCATCGTTTGAAAGCGGTCGGCGCGTTTTTTGTTCAGGGCTTTGGCGACGATTCGCTCGAATTCCGGCGGCAGATTGCCGACAAATTCCGAAAGCGGCTTTGGCTCGGAGGTTAGAATCGAAGCGATGACATCGGCGATGGTCGCGCCCGAAAACGGCAGTCGCCGAGCCGTCATTTCGTAAATCACCGCGCCGAGACTGAAAACGTCGCTTCGGGCATCAACTTTAAGCGCGCGCGCCTGTTCCGGCGACATATAAAACGCCGTGCCGAGAATCATTCCCTGGGCGGTGATTGACTGCACCAGGGTTTCGGCATTGGCGTCCGGTTCCGGCGGAGCTTCCTTTTCCGTCAGCTTGGCGATACCGAAATCCAGAACTTTCACGTATCCGTCGCGGCGAATCATGATGTTTTCCGGCTTGATGTCGCGGTGAATTATTCCGGCTTCGTGCGCGGCGACCAGCGCGCCGGCGGTTTGAATCGCGATTTCGAGAATTTCCGTCAGACGCAGGCGCGCGCTTTGCATTTTTTGCCTTAAGGTTTCGCCTTCAACGAATTCGGTCGCGATAAAATGCGTCTTTTCATGCTCGCCGATGTCGAAAATCGTCAGGATGTTCGGATGATTCA
The DNA here is from genome assembly GCA_036403375.1 of Pyrinomonadaceae bacterium. Classification (GTDB taxonomy): domain Bacteria; phylum Acidobacteriota; class Blastocatellia; order Pyrinomonadales; family Pyrinomonadaceae; genus JAFDVJ01. The sequence goes on along the minus strand of DASWRC010000218.1, from coordinate 8,083 downwards.
AGGCAGACGCGGCATAGGCTTCGCGCCTGAAGCGCTCGATTGCCGAGACGTCTTTTATCAAACTTTCGGGCAGGATTTTAATCGCCACGTCACGCCTTAAACGGGTGTCCGAAGCGCGGTAAATTTCGCCCATTCCGCCCGCGCCGATTGACGATTGCACCTTATAATGACCGATTTTTTCGCCGATGACTATCACGTTTGAAGCCATTAATTATATCACTTATTTCACGGATGAAACAGGCTGGGAAACTTATTTTTTCGGCGCGTCGATTTATCAATTACCCGTTATCGATTTTCATTCATTTCCATTAAGTTCCGGCATTTTTACCTTTGAATCAAATTAACTTTTAGCTGAATTAAATTAACTTTTAGCGGCGGCTTGGCGGAAAAAAGTCGATTATATGAATCTGTTTCCGAATTCCGGTTTTCATCCGGTGAAACTTTGTCGCCCGCTGCTGCGTAAGATTTCTTAAAACTTGTCATCAAAAGCGTTTAGTTGATAAACTAAACGCTGCATATTCATTCAAAAAAGGAGTACAAATTTATGAACCGAAAAGGCATTTTGTTAGCGGCAATTTTAATCGCATTGACATTTGTTTTGAACCCGGACGACGCCAACGCGCAAAAATTTGAAGTCGGCAAGACTTTAGAAAGTTTCAAACTGGCGGACGCGAACGACAAAGAGCAGTCGTTCGATAGTTTGAAAGGCGAAAAAGGCACGGTCATCGTTTTTCTTTCGGCGCAGTGCCCGGTCGTGCGCGGTTATACGGAGCGCATCAACAAAATTGCGGCTGATTACGCGTCAAAAGGAATTAATTTTATCGGCATTAATTCAAATGTCACCGAATCGCTCCAATGGATTAAAGCCAACGCGCTCGAAGTCGGTTATAAATTCCCGATTTTGATTGATAAAGGCGCGGTTTTAGCCGACAAGCTCGGCGCGGACGTGACGCCCGAAGTTTTCTACTTCGACGCGAAAAACGTTCTGCTTTACAAGGGCGCAATCGATAACGACCGCTCGGGCAAAAGCGTCACCGAAGGCTATCTGAAAACCGCGTTCGACGCTTCGATAGCCGGCAAGAAAATCGAAAAAACATCCGCCAACGCTTTCGGCTGTTCAATCAAACGGACGGCTGATTAATAAAATTAAATGAACAGAGCATTACTAAACGGGACGAAAACAATTATCGCAGGACTCGTTTTCGTCCTCATCTTCGCGTTCGCGGGCGCGGCACAAAAGAAAATCGTGCCGCGCCCGCCGAACGCTAATCTGCCGAAAGTCACACAAATTGACGAAGCCGGATTAAAAACCGCCTTGACGCCGAACGGCAAACCGTTGCTCGTCAATTTTTGGGCGACGTGGTGCGACCCGTGCCGCGAGGAATTTCCGGACCTTGTTAAAATTAACGCCGAAAACAAAGACAAAGTCGATTTCATCACCGTCTCGCTCGACGATTTGGCGGAAATCAATCGCGACGTGCCGAAATTCCTTTTGGATATGAAAGCCGAAATGCCCGCCTTTCTGCTCAAAGTCTCGGACGAAAGCACGGTTATTTCTTCCATCGCCAAGGACTGGAACGGCGGCTTGCCGTTTACGATTTTGTACAACGAAAAAGGCGAAATCGCTTATTTCCGGCAAGGCAAGGTGAAGTCTGATTTGGTGAAAGCGGAAATCGAAAAACTGCTTGCCGTTCCGAAGGCGCAAAACTAGATTTTTAAGAAAGATTTCAGATTATACATTTGAAATTTTTTATTTTTAAGGAGAAAAATTTATGTATCGAAAAGTCGAAGATTTTTTGCAGAGCTGGGGTTATGAGGCAGAGGTAACGACAAAGTTATTCAACAATTTAACCGACGAGTCGCTTAATCAGAAAGTCACGGAAAACGGCAGAACACTCGGATTTTTAGCATGGCATATTGTTCTGACTTCAGGCGAAATGCTCAGTAAAGTCGGACTCAAGATTGATTGTCCGGCAGAAGACGCGCCGCCGCCGGCGAGCGCGAAGGAAATCGCCGAAACTTTTGAACGCGCGGCAAAATCGGTCGCTGACGAAGTCGCGAAGAACTGGACGGACGAAACGCTCCTGATTGAAGACGAAATGTACGGAATGGTTTGGAAGCGCGGCACGACTTTGAATTTGCTGATTAATCATCAATCGCATCATCGCGGGCAGGCGACGATTTTAATGCGGCAGGCAAATGTTCCGGTCGTCGGCGTTTACGGTCCGGCAAAAGAAGAATGGGAAGCGATGGGAATGGCGGCACTGGCTTAAATTCTCGGAAACTTTTACGCGACAAGGCGCTGAGCTTCGAGGCTCAGCGCCTTTCTTTGTTGGTTACCGATTCGACATTAAAGCTCCGAAAAAGTTAAAATGTCTGTTTCATTTTTCTCGACAATAATAAACAGATGAACGAAACGAAAATCACGCCCGAAATTGTTGCCCAGCATGGCTTTACAACGGAAGAATACAAAAAGGTTCTGGAAATAATGGGGCGCGAGCCGTCGATGACCGAGCTCGGAATTTTTTCCGTGATGTGGTCCGAGCATTGCAGTTACAAATCTTCGCGGGTGCATCTGAAACGCCTGCCGACTGCCGGCGAGCGCGTTATCGTGCCGCCGGGCGAAAACGCGGGCGTCGTCGATATCGGCGACGATTGGTGCGTGGCGTTCAAGGTCGAATCGCATAATCACCCGTCGTTTATCGAGCCGTTTCAGGGCGCGGCGACCGGCGTCGGCGGGATTCTGAGAGACGTTTTCACGATGGGCGCGCGCCCGATTGCGGCGATGAACTCGCTTCGTTTCGGACCGCTCGGCGACGCGCGAAACGGCAAGCGCAACAAATCGATTTTGAAAGGCTGCGTTGACGGAATCGCGCATTACGGCAATTGTTTCGGCGTCCCGACCGTCGGCGGCGAGGTCGTTTTTGACGAAGCTTACAGTTTGAATCCGCTGGTCAATGCATTTGCTTTGGGAATCGTCCGCAAAGACCAAATCTTTTTCGGGAAGGCGGAAGGCATCGGCAATCCGGTTCTCTACGTCGGCGCAAAAACGGGACGCGACGGGATTCACGGCGCGACGATGGCTTCGGCAGAATTCGACGAAGAAGCGCTGGAAAAACGTCCGACCGTGCAGGTCGGCGACCCGTTTCTGGAAAAATTGCTGCTCGAAGCCTGCCTCGAAGCGATGCGTTCGGGCGCGATTGCCGGCATTCAGGATATGGGCGCGGCGGGACTGACTTCGTCGAGCGTCGAGATGGCGGCGCGTGCCGGAACCGGTCTGGAACTTGATTTGACGCTCGTTCCGCAGCGCGAAACCGGCATGACGGCATACGAGATGATGCTCTCGGAATCGCAGGAGCGAATGTTGATTGTCGCGCGTTCGGGACGTGAAAAACAGGTTGTCGATATTTTCAAGAAATGGGATTTGGACGCGGTCGTTATCGGTAAAGTCGTCGAAGGACATCATTTAAGAGTTTTTCATAAAGGAATTTTGGAAGCCGAAATTCCGGTCGATACGGTGACGGACGCCGCGCCGAAATATAACCGACCGATGAGTCCACGGTCTCGGGTCGCAAACCCCAAATCGAAAGAGAACATTGACTTGAAACTTGGGACCTGGGATTTGGAGGAAGCGTTAAAAACGCTCCTCGCCGCGCCGAATATTTGCTCGAAGCGCTGGGTTTATACGCAGTATGACACGATGGTCAGGACAAATACCGCCGTCTTGCCGGGCGCGGACGCAGCGGTCGTGCGCGTCAAGGAAACGCGGCGCGCAATCTCGATGTGTCTGGACGGAAACGGCAAATTTGCGGCGATAAATCCGCGCATGGGTGCGAAATTGATTGTTGCGGAAAGCGCCAGAAACAACGTCTGCGTCGGTGCGCGCCCGATTGCCGTGACGAATTGTTTGAACTTTGCGTCGCCCGAGCGACCCGAAGTGATGTGGTCGTTTTCGGAAGTCGTTGACGGAATTTCCGAAGCTTGCGAGGTATTTGAAACGCCGATTATTTCCGGTAACGTGTCGTTTTACAACGAAACCGACGGGCGCGGAATTCTGCCGACGCCGACCATCGGAATGGTCGGTCTGGTCGAAGATGTGCGCAAGCTCGTCACGCAGGGCTTTAAGACGGAAGGCGATTTAGTCGCGCTGCTTGGCGAAACAAAGGACGATTTGGCGGCGAGCGAATTCGCGCAAGCCGTTCTCGGACTTTCGACCGCCGAGCTTATCGAAAACGGCGTGCTGCCGGAAATCGACCTGAATTTTGAGAAACGCGTGCAGGAAACTTTGCTGAAACTGGCGGACGCCTTTTTGCTCAAATCGGCGCACGACTGCGCCGACGGCGGTTTAGCGGTGACGCTTGCGGAAAGCTGTTTTTCTTCGTTCAATAATCCGGCAAACGGCGCGGAAATCGAGCTTTCAAACCCCGCAAACCTTTCGCCGGAAGCATTGCTTTTCGGCGAAACGCCGTCGCGCATTGTTATTTCATTCGCGCCGGAAAACCTTGAAAAAGTAAAAGAAATCGCCCAGAGCAACAATTGCCCGGTTGAAATCATCGGAAAAGTAACGGGCGACGCCTTGAAAATAAATATGAACGGCGCGGCAGCGGTTTCAGAAAAAGTCGCCGCGCTGGAAACGGCTTGGAAAACCTCTTTGGAAAATCAGTTGGAGAATTAAAATGAAAAAATCGGCGGCGATTTTATTAGTGTTTTTTTGCTTTGCGCTAACAGCTTTCGCACAGCGCGAAAAGCCCGGAAGCGAAATGGAACTGGCGGAAATTACGCGGCGCGGGAAAATGCTTGCGGAGTACGATACGGCAGCCTGGCACTCGACCGATGCCGTGATGGCTTTGTCGCCGAAAGAAGGCAGCTTTAATCTTTATATCGGCAAAAAAATCGGGAATGCGTGGACGGTCGCTTACGGAAAATTGAACGAGAAAAAAGATAAATTTCTGATTGCATACGAAACCGTGCAGCAGGCAAAGCCGGAGGATTTCAAGGTCGAAACGTTTAATAAACGGAAAGAAGACGCTGAATATTTTCTCGCGGCGGCAAAATCGCTCGAACTTACTAAAGCCGCCTTCGTCCGAGCGGAGGAGCGACCTTATAACACGGCTGTTTTGCCGGCAAGCTACGGGCAATTTTACATTTATTTCATACCTGCACAAACGGAAAACGGAATTTTTCCGCTCGGCGGCGACACGCGTTTTTTGGTTTCAAAAGACGGCTCGAAAATCGTCGAAACGCGCCAGCTTCATAAAGCTATCATCGAATTTCAAGTTCCGACAGGTATTAAACCCGAAAGCGGCTTTCATACGGCGATACTCGACGATATTCCCGAAGACACGGACGTTTTTCACGTCCTTGCCCGCGAGCCGAAGGTTCCCGAAATGATCGTCACGCAAAAGTTCGTTTATCAAATAAAAATCGACGGGACAATTGTCTATGTAATGACGACCGACGCTTTCAAAAAAATCGGTAAAAAGTGAAAGCCGGAATTTACATTCACATTCCCTTTTGCAAATCGCGCTGTTCGTACTGCGATTTTGCGACCGACGTTTATCGCAGCGAAGAAGCGGTTGAGCGGTATGTCGATGCGCTCGTCAGCGAAATTACGAATTACGAATTACGAATTACGAATTCAGTCGAAACAATTTACTTTGGCGGCGGCACGCCTTCGCTGCTTTCGCCTGCACAGCTTGAAAAAATCCTCAGCGTAATTCATAAAACTTTTGCCGTCGAAGAAAATATCGAATTCACGCTGGAGATGAATCCGGCGACGGTTTCGCTCGAAAAACTGCGCGACTTTAGAAGTTTGGGCGTCAATCGCGCGAGCTTCGGCGTGCAGACGTTCAATGACCGGGCGCTGAAACTTCTCGCGCGCGGGCACGACTCGGCAGACGCGCGAGAAACTTTTGCGCTTTTGCGTCGGAGCGGTTTCGATAATATCTCGTTCGATTTAATCGCCGGACTTCCCGGTCAGACGCTCGGCGATTGGGAGAAAAATTTAAGCGAAGCGTTAAGATTAAATCCCGAACACCTGTCGCTTTACCTGCTGGAAATTCATGAAGGAACGCCCCTGGCGGAGCAAATCCGCTCGCAGCGACAGCCCGTGCCCGACGAAGATTTGGCGGCGGCGATGTACGAAATGATGATTGAAAAAACCTCGGCGGCAGGTTTCTTCCAATACGAGATTTCAAATTTCGCGCGCGGCGCGCGCTTTGAATCGAAACACAACTCGAAATACTGGTTGTGCGAACCGGTTTTCGCGTTCGGCGTTTCGGCTCATTCGTTTGACGGCGCGCGGCGCTGTTCAAACGAGCGCGACACGCGCGCATATGTTTCGCTCATCGAAGCGCGTGAATCGCCAGTCGTTTACCGCGAAGAAATCGATTTGGCTTCGGAATTCGTTTTTCTGGGCTTGAGAATGATGCGGGGCGTTGATTTAAGTTTTTACGAAAAAAAATTCGGCGTCAATCTTTTATCGAGACACGCCGAAGATTTAGAGCGCTTACAGTCGCTCGGGTTGATTGAAATCTCCGAAAGCCGCCTGCGGCTGACCGGCAAAGGCGCGCTTTTTTCAAACGAGGTTTTCGCCGTCTTTGTTTAATGAACCATCTCAAACTGCTGGCGCGAATAAACCAGTTCCGCAACCACCGATTGAAACGACGAAACTTCCTGTTTTTCCATCAGTGAACGCTCCCGCAGAATTTCCCAATCCTCTTTCGGAATCGCCTTAAACGCTTCGACAACCAGCGGGTCGAACTGCGTTCCGGCAAAGAGTTCCAATTCTTTCAAGGCTTCTTCATACGAGCGACCTTTGCGATAAACGCGGTCGGAAATCATCGCGTCGAAAGCGTCAACGACCGCAAAAATCCGCGCCCCGATGTCGATGTCTTCGCCGCGAATGCCGTTCGGATAGCCTTCGCCGTCCCAGCGTTCGTGATGCTGCGCGACGACGCGCGCCGCGCTTTCCAAAAATTTGATGTTGCGCAAAATCTTCTGCCCGTGAAGCGGGTGCAGCTTCATTTTCACCCATTCTTCTTCGTTGAGCTTGGCGGGTTTTCGCAAAATCGCGTCCGGCACACCGATTTTTCCGATGTCGTGCAGCAGTGCGCCGAGCTCCAAATCACGCAGCGCGCCTTTTTCCAGTCCTAATTCATAACCGAGCCGCAGGCTGAACGTCACGACCCGTTCCGAATGCCCGTGAGTTTCGAAATCGCGCGTTTCGAGCGCCTGCACCAGCGCTTTGAGCGTTATCCGGTACGAGCTTTCAACTTCTTCGAGCACGCGGTCGATTTCGGTGGCGCGTTCGGCGGCGAGGGTTTCAAGGTGAAACTGGTATCGGTCTTTCAGACATTTCACTTCGTGCTGCTCGATGGCGCGTGTAATTGCCGTTTCGACCTGTTCAAATTCAAGCGGCTTAAAAAGATAATCGAACGCCCCGGCGCGAAAGGCTTTAATCACGTTTTCCGCCGAATTCTTCTCGCCCAAAATCAGGACGGACGCGTGCGGCGCGAGCATCTGCATCTGCGGAATAATCTGCAAGCTCTCGGATTTTAAAAGGCTCGCATCGCACAAAACAACGCAATACTCTTTTTGCTTGAGTTTCCACAGCGCGGCTTCGCTCGTTTCCACGCGGTCGCAAATATAGTTTGAGCGCAGCAGACGGCTTAAAAGGTTTGCCATTTTCGAGTTTTCGTCAACGAGCAGGAGATTTTTTTCAGTCTCGGCTAAATCGAACATAGAAATTGTTTTGATTCAGGGGTTTTCTTGAAATTAGAGAAATTTTGAATTGATTTTGCGCTAGAACTCTTCAACTGCCGGGCTGCTAAAAGGCAAGACAACCAAGCAAAATTTAACACACGCCGCCCGAGTTTGGCAACATATTTTTCGAACCCGGAAATCTTTGCCGCGCGAGTTGACCTTAAAAAAGAATAGTCTTATTACTGATATTACGCAATAGCTGTAAAGCATTGCACAAATTGTTCTTGAGTCGGTATTGGCTGACGAAATAAATCCTGTTTGAAAGCATAAATCGTCTGTTTGTTTTCAAATGCTTTGGTTTGCGTCAAACAATAGGCAT
>DASWRC010000217.1:0-28912 GCA_036403375.1 Pyrinomonadaceae bacterium | reverse complement strand
ATCGAACGCGTCCCGGAAAACAATAAAACGCGTTTCGTGATTTTTATCAAAAAGGGCGAATACCGCGAGCAAATCCGCATTCCCGCTGATAAGCCGTATATTTCTTTCATCGGCGAATCCGCCGAAACGACCCGAATCAGTTTCGACATCAACAACAAACGCGCCGGCACGACGAGCGCCGCCTACGCCGTCTACATCGGCGGTCACGATTTCCGGGCGGAAAACATCACGTTTGAAAACTCGTTCGATTACAAAGCCAATCAGGGACAAGGCGGCACGCAGGCGGTCGCCGTGCTTTCGGAAGCCGATAGATTGGTTTTCAAAAACTGCCGCTTTCTCGGTTGGCAGGACACGCTTTACGCGAAAAACGGTCGCCAGTATTTTGAAAACTGCTACATCGAAGGTCACGTCGATTTTATCTTCGGGCAGGCGGCGGCGATTTTCGAAAACTGCACGATTCATTCAAAGTCGGACGGCTACATCGCCGCGCCGATGCGCTTTGCGGCGGATGAGCCGAGCGGCTTTGTTTTTATCAATTCAAAGCTGACGGGCGCGAATACGAAAGACGGCACGTTTCTCGGTCGCCCGTGGCGTGCCTACGGCAGAACGGTTTATCTCAATACCGAAATGGGCGCGCATATTCGCGCCGAAGGCTGGAACAACTGGGGCAGTGCGGCTAACGAGAAAACCGCTTACTTTGCCGAATTCAATTCCAAAGGCGCGGGCGCCAATCTCGACAAACGCGTCAAATGGATTCACCAGTTAACCGCTGCGGAAGCAAAGCAGTTTGAAACCGAAAATTTTCTCAAAGGCAAAGACGGCTGGAATCCGCGTGCGGCGGACGACAAATGGCTCGAAAAAAACAAGCCCGACTGGAAGCTGGTTTCGTGGAGCGAAGTTCTAAAGCAATCGCCGCTCTGGTATCAAACCGACGAAGCGGCGCGGATTGCCGACCAGGTCGTGTTATATCAAAAGGACAACGGCGGCTGGGAAAAAAATCTCGATATGACCGCGATGCTCACCGAAGCTGAGCGCGCGACGCTTTTAAAGGAAAAATCTAACACGTCGGAAACGACGATTGACAACCGCACGAGCTACACGCAAGTTGCGTTTCTTGCCAAAGCCATCACGGGCAGTTTGCAGAAAACGACGCCGCCGACCAATTTCCCGAAACACCGGGAAGCGTTTTTCAAAGGCTTGGATTACCTGCTCGCGGCGCAGTACGAGTCGGGCGGTTTTCCGCAATTTTACCCGCTCAAAAAAGGTTATTACACGCACATCACGTTCAACGACGACGCGATGATAGGCGTTCTCAAAGTGCTTCGCGAAATCGCTAAAAAGAAGGAAGACTATTTATTCGTCGATGAAGCAAGACGCTTGAAAGCGGAACAGGCGGTTGAAAAAGCGCTGCCGCTGATTCTGAAATTGCAGGTCGAAGTCGGCGGTAAAAAAACGGTTTGGGCGGCGCAGTATGACGAAAATACTTTTAAACCCGCGGCGGCGCGAAAATTTGAGCCGATTTCTTTAACGGCTGGCGAATCGGTCGGCATCGTCCGCTATCTGATGTACGATTCTAAGCCCGACAAGACGACGATTGAGGCGATTGAATCGGCGATTGCGTGGTATCGCGCCAACAAAATCGAAGGCATTCGGTGGGAACGCGTAGCGGGCGAAAACCGCGTCGTAAAGGACAAAAACGCACCGCCGATTTGGGCGCGGTTTTACGAAATCGAAACGATGAAGCCGATTTTCATCGGGCGCGACGCCGTCATTAAATACGACGTCGCGGAAATCGAAGCCGAGCGCCGCAACGGTTACGCCTGGTACACCAGCGAGCCGAACGATTTGCTCGAAAAAGATTACCCGAAATGGAAAGAAAAGATTGCTAAAACTAAGTGAGTTGAGAGTTGAGAGTTCGGAGTTGAGAGTTGGGAGTTAAAAGACAAATTCAACTCTCAACTCTCAACTCTTAACTCTCAACTAAAAAAGCCCCTTAAAAAATTTAGGAGAAGATTTACACTGATGAAAAAGTTTCGCTTCCAGATATTGGTTTCTCTGGTTTTTGGTTTATTGGCGGCTGCCGCACTGACGCTTAATTTTATTGTGCAGGCGACGACCGTCATTGACGATACGTTCGCGGACGGCGTCAGCACGAACCAGAATTTAGCTAATAATTCCTTACAGGTTTTTAAATCGCGGAGCGGCACGACGCGCACGGATGCGGTCGGCTCGGTCGAATTCGATTTGACGACCGCCGGCGGTTCCGACGCCTATTGGGCACATTTTACCAATTCGGGCGCGCCCGCCACTTTAGGCGTCGGCGACAGCATCACCTTTCAGGGAACTTTTTCATTGACGGGTTTTCAAAATAACGCGCAGGACATACGCTTCGGGCTTTTCGATTCAAAGGGCACGCGCAATACTGCGGATTTAGCCGGCGGGCAGGGCAACGCGGTTTTCGGCGACGATACCGGCTACGCCGCGCAGTTTTTCGCGAGCGGCACGGGCAGCCCGTTCGCGCTCTATCGCCGCGACGTGACGAGTCCGGTAACGACAAATATTTTCAATACGTTCACGAATGCCGGATTTACCGTTTTGACGGGAACCGGCGCGACCGCGCGGCAGGCTTTAACGAACGATACGCCGTACGTTTTTTCCTACACCGTCACACGGCTCTCGGCGACGCAGACGCAGGTCACGGTTTCCGTCACGGGCGGCACGCTTTCAAATTTGAATTACACGGCGACCGAGACCAGCGCCGCGCCTTACACCGCTTTCGACTGGTTCAATTTCCGGGTCGGCGGCTCGAACTTCTCGACAAAGATAAAATTTTTGCGATTCAAGGTCGATTTCAACCCGGCGGCTCCGGTCATATCGACGCAGCCCGCGCCGCCGAGCCAGACGGTTTCGGTCGGCGCAAACGTCCAGTATTCAGTCGGCGCTTCGGGCAGCGCGCTTTCGTATCAATGGCTCAAAGACAACAACCCGATTACCGGGAACGCCAGCGCGACGACGGCGACCTTGCAGTTAAATAACGTGCAGGAGACCGATTCGGGCGTTTATTCGGTCAACGTCATCAACGCGGGCGGCACGACGCCGAGCAATCCCGTCGGCTTAACCGTCACTTCGGGACCGACCGATACGCCGCCGGTCATCAATCAGCAGCCGCAAAACACGACCGCCGTGATTAACACTCCGGCGAGTCTCTCGGTGCAGGCGACCGGACCGAATATGACCTATCAATGGTTTAAGGACGGCAATCCGATCGGCGGCGCGACTAATCCGACGTTGAGCTTCGCGAGCGTCGGTTTGAGCGATACGGGAAATTACACGGTCAACGTCTCGAACGGCGGCGGCACTATTCCGTCAGATGCGGCGCGACTGACGGTCGTTTCGGCAATGACGCCGACGGCGTTTGAACCGAATAATAGTTCGAGCGGCGTGTGCGTCGATAAGATTCTGAACATTACTTTCGACAGCGCGCCGAAAGTCGGCACGAGCGGGCAGATTCGCCTCTTTACGAGCGGCGGCACGCTCTTTGACACGATTGATATGACGGCTTCGCCGCAGACGCGAAATATCGGCGGCACGTCGTTCCGGTATTTGCCGGTTATCGTCAGCGGCAACACGGCTTCCATTTATCTGCACGGGTCACTCGCCTACAACCAGACGTTTTACGTGACGCTTGAGCCGGGCGTTTTGACCGATTCGGCAAATGTTCCGTTTGTCGGATTTTCCGGTGTCAACGCTTTCAGATTTACTACAAAAACGAGCGCGCCTGCCGCCGGTTCGAGCGTTTTGACGGTCAATGCAAACGGCACGGGCGATTTCTGCACGATTCAGGGCGCGGTCGATTTTGTCCCGGCGGCGAACGCGCAGCGCGTTGTCATCAACGTTAAAAACGGCGCTTACACGGAAATCGTCAACGTGCCGTCAAATAAACCGCTAATTACCGTCAGAGGCGAAAGCCGCGCCGCGACGATTCAGAAATATCCGAACAACAACAACCTCAATCCTTCGACGACGACCCGGGCTTCATTTAACGTCAACACGGGCGCAAACGATTTTGTTCTGGAAAATATCACGCTCCAAAACTCCACTCCGCAGGGCGGCTCGCAAGCCGAAGCGTTTCGTTCTTACGCCCAGCGCACGACGGTCAACAGCGTCAATCTTTTAAGTTTTCAAGACACGATTTTGACGCAGGGCTCGGCGTATTTTACAAACAGCTACGTCGAAGGCGATGTCGATTTTATGTGGGGCACGGGCAACACGTTTTTCAAAAATACCGAGCTCAAGATGATGCGCGAAAGCCTCGGCTATTACACGCAGATTCGTAACCCGTCAGCCAATTTCGGCAACGTTTACCTGAACTGCCGGTTTACTAAGGCTCCGGGCGTGACGAACGGCAGTTACTTCGGGCGCATCGACCCGGACGATTTTCCCTTTAGTCAGGTTGTTCTGATAGATTCGCAGATGGATTCGCATATCATTCCGGTCGGCTGGAAGTTTGATAATCCGACCAACACGGTCGATTCCGCGAATTACCCGAACATTCGCTATTGGGAATCAAACAGCCGCGCGCTCGACGGCGTAACGCCGGTTGACTGCACGCAGCGGCACCCGGTTTCGCGCAGCGATTGCAATAATCCTCTGACGCCCACGGAGGTCGCGTTTTACAGCAACCCGGCGAATATCGTCGGTTTCACGCCGCAGGAAAAATTAACCGCCGCCGTTTCGCTTTCAAACCTGACGCAAATTTTCGACGGCACGCCGAAAGCTGCCGCCGCTCTGACCGACCCGGGCGGTTTAACGGTTAATGTGACCTACAACGGAAGCCCTGTCGCGCCGACCAACGCGGGCGCTTACACGGTTGTCGCAACCGTCTCGGACGCTGATTATCAAGGCTCGGCGACCGGAACTTTGACGATTGCGAAAGCGTCGGCAACGGTCGCGCTTTCAAACTTAACGCAAACTTTCGACGGAACGCCGAAAGCGGTCACCGTGGCGACCAATCCGCCGGGCTTGAGCTATGCGGCAACTTACAACGGCTCGCCGGCAGTTCCGTCCGCAGTCGGAAACTACGCGGTCGTCGTCAATGTTACCGACCCGAATTATACGGGAACGGCGAGCGCAAGCTTAAACATCAAATCGACTACAAAAGCGTTTCCGACCGCCGAAGGCGCGGGCGCATATACCATCGGCGGGCGCGGCGGCGACACCTATCACGTAACGAATCTCAACGATTCGGGCGCGGGCAGCCTGCGCGGCGGCATCACGACCGCAACCGGCGCGCGAACGATTGTCTTCGACGTTTCGGGAACGATTAACTTAAATTCGCAGCTTAGAATTAACAAGCCTTTCCTGACCATCGCCGGTCAGACCGCGCCGGGCGACGGCATCACGGTTGCCGGCTGGACGACCGTCGTTGACAGCACGCAGCACGTTATTATCCGCTATATGCGTTTTCGTCCCGGCGATATTCGGTGCAGCTCGGGCATGGAAGGCGATTCGCTCTGGGTCGATAAATCGAAAGACGTGATTATCGACCACGTTTCGGCTTCGTGGTCGATTGACGAAAGCCTTTCGGTGACCGAATCCGACCGCGTTTCCGTGCAGTGGTCATTTATCACGGAAAGCTTAAATTTCTCGTGTCATCCCGAAGGTCGGCACGGCTACGGCTCTCTGATTCGTTACGGCGACGGGCGGATTTCGTATCATCACAACCTCTACGCGCATCATTTTAACCGCAATCCGCGCGTCGGCGATGATATCACGCTCGATTTCGTCAACAACGTGATTTACGATTGGGGCACGGACGCGAGCTACAGCGGCGCGATTGACGAAGGCATTACCAAGGTCAATTACGTCGGAAACTATCTCGTTGCCGGACCGAATACCGGCGCGACAAAACGCACCCGCGCTTTTAACGGCGGCAGCCCGAATACGTGGATTTACCAGAACGGCAACTTTATCGACAGCAACCTCAACGGCGTCCACGACGGCACGAATACGGGTTGGGCGATGTTCGTCAACAGCTACACGCAGCAAGCCGCGCCGCTCGATTTGAGCGCCGGCGAATCAAACGAAAAAGCGCCGACCGAATCGCTGATTGATATAAATATCGGTTCGGCGGAAACTGCTTACAGCATGGTTTTGCTGACGGCGGGAAGCTCGCACAAACGCGACGCGGTCGATACGCGAATTTTTAACGAAGTCCGCAGCGAAAACGGCGCGTTCATCAATTCGCAAACGGAAGTCGGCGGCTACCCGTTTTTGAATTCGCTGCCGGCGCCGCTCGACACCGACCGCGACGGTCTGCCGGACGCTTGGGAAAACCAGAACGGTCTGAATCCGAACGACCCGTCGGACGCGGCGCAGATTGCCGCAAACGGCTACAGCTATCTCGAAAATTATTTGAACAGTAATTTGTTTGCGCCGACCGCCGCGAATGCTTCGGTCAGCGGACGAGTTTTGACGGCAAACGGACAGGGAGTTGTTCGCGCGACCGTCGCTTTGATGAACACCGCCAGCGGCGAAATTCGTTACCGGCAGACGAATTTGTTCGGATTTTACAATTTTGATGACATTCAATCCGGCGGAACATACATCATAACGGCGAGCAGCAAGCGATATTCGTTTGCAAACCCGACGCAGATTGTTAATGTCAACGACAACGTCGCGGAACTGAACTTCATCGCGAATGAATAAAAGCTTTTCTTTGCGTCTCTGCGGCTTTGCGGGAAAACTACTTTTCTCCCGCAAAGCCGCAAAGGCGCAAAGGAAGCAAGGCTAATAATCAAAAAAATTATGAGTAATCGCAGAGAATTTTTACAACTTTTACTGGCTGGCGCGGGTGTCGGGCTGGTTTTGCCGAAAATCGGTTTCGGGCAGACGACGACCGCCGATGCCTGGACGACCGAGTATCCGAAAATCTTAGCGCGCATCAAGCCGCCGAAGTTTAAGAAAAAAGATTATTTAATCACCAAATACGGTGCGCTGGCAGATGGTAAAACGTTGGCGACCGACGCCATTCGCAAAGCCATCGAAGAATGCTCGCAAAAAGGCGGCGGGCGCGTCCGTGTTCCGAAAGGCGAATTCCTGACCGGCGCGATTCATCTGAAATCGAACGTCAATTTGTATCTCGAAAAAGACGCGACTCTGAAATTTTCGATGAACCCGCAAGATTATCTGCCGGTCGTTCACACGCGCTGGGAAGGCATGGAGCTGATGCATCTGTCGCCGTTCATCTATGCCTACGAACAAACGAACATCGCCGTTACGGGCGAAGGAACGCTGGACGGGCAGGGAAAATCGTTCTTCTGGAAATGGCACGGCAACCCGCGCTACGGCGGAAACCCGGACGTTCTCAGCCAACGCGCGGCGCGCGCGCGGCTTTATGAAATGATGGACAAGGGCGTGCCGGTCGCGGAGCGGATTTTCGGCGGCGAAAAAGATTACCTGCGCCCGCAGTTCATACAGCCCTACAAATGCAAAAATGTTTTGATTGAAGGCGTGAAAATCGTCGATTCGCCGATGTGGGAAATTCATCCCGTTTTGTGCGAAAACGTGATTGTGCGCCGTGTTCATATTTCGTCGCACGGACCGAACAACGACGGCTGCGACCCGGAATCGTGCAAAGATGTTTTGATTGAAGACTGCTATTTCGACACCGGCGACGACTGCATCGCGATTAAATCGGGCAGAAACGACGACGGACGCCGCATCAACGTGCCGACCGAAAACGTTATCGTCCGCGGCTGCACGATGAAAGACGGGCACGGCGGCATTACAATCGGCAGCGAAATTTCGGGCGGCGTGCGCAACGTCTTCGGCGAGAATTGCCGGATGGATTCGCCCAATCTCGACCACGCTCTGCGCGTTAAAAACAACGCTTCGCGCGGCGGTTACCTGGAGAATTTCTATTTCCGAAACATCACCATCGGGCAGGTCGCGCACGCGATTATCACGATTGATTTCAATTACGAAGAAGGCGCGAAAGGCA
This sequence comes from Pyrinomonadaceae bacterium, assembly GCA_036403375.1. Taxonomy (GTDB): domain Bacteria; phylum Acidobacteriota; class Blastocatellia; order Pyrinomonadales; family Pyrinomonadaceae; genus JAFDVJ01. The sequence continues at coordinate 20,910 of DASWRC010000217.1, read as the reverse complement.
AATACACGCCGGTTATGAAAAATTTTGTCGCCGACAATATCAAGAGCGGCAAAAGCGATTACGTGATGGACGCGCAAGGCTTTGAAAACGCGCCGATTGTCGGAATTCAAATAAAAAATTCGACGTTTGAAAATGTCTCGAAAGGCATTATGGCGGCGAACTTAAAGAACACGAACATCGAAAACGTCCGCGTCAACGGTAAATTAATCAAGAATCTGGACGACGTTGCAGTAAAGGTCGTTCCGACGAAGAAAAGCTAGATTCTATTGATATTTTGGTTAAGTAAATATGTCAGAAAATTCAATCAATCGTCGTGATTTTGTAAAAACTGCCGGCATTGCCGCCGCTTCAGCGCTTTTGTCGAATGCTTTGCCGGCTTTCGGACAGACCGCTAAAAAGCGTCGTTACGCGATTGTCGGAACCGGGCACCGCGCGACTTCGATGTGGGGCGTTGATTTAGCGAACCGGTATAAAGACGAACTCGAATTTGTCGGTCTGTGCGATAAAAACGCGAAACGCGCCGAAGCCGCTCGTAAACTTATCGGCGTTGAAGCACCGACGTTTACGAATTTCGAGGAAATGCTCGCCCGGACAAAGCCGGATTTGCTGACCGTCACGACCGTTGATTCGACGCATCATCAGTTCATCACGAAAGCGCTCGAAAAAGGCATCGACGTGATTACCGAAAAGCCGATGGTGACCCAAGCCGAAGATTGTCAGGCGGTTCTCGACGCCGAGAAAAAATACAATCGCAAAATCACGGTCGCGTTCAATTATCGCTACGCGCCGAAACATCAGAAAATCAAAGAAATTCTAATGTCGGGCGAAATCGGCAATGTCACGTCGGTAGATTTTGCGTGGTATCTGGACACCTCGCACGGCGCGGATTATTTCCGGCGCTGGCATCGTCTAAAGGCAGGCGGCGGAAGTCTCTGGGTTCACAAGGCGACGCACCATTTCGACCTTGTAAACTGGTGGCTCGGTGCCGATCCGACCGATGTCACCGCCTTCGGCAAATTGAATGTTTACGGCAGCAACGGTCCGTTCCGCTTCTCGAACTGCCGACCGTGCCCGCATAAAGCGAAATGCCCGTTTTACTGGGACATGACGAAAGACGCGCGTTTGATGAAGCTCTACGCCGAGTGCGAAGATGTGGACAGCTACACGCGCGACGGCTGTGTTTTTAAGGAAGACATCGATATTTACGATACGATGTCGGCGATTGTGCGGTATTCAAACGGCGCTCAGATGAGCTATTCGCTCGATGCTTCGATGCCGATTGAAGGCTATCGCATCGCTTTTAACGGGACAAAAGGACGGCTCGAAGTCCGCGATTACGAGCGCCAGCCGTGGACCGAAGAATTGCAGTCGGAGATTTACCTGATGAAGAATTTTACAAAAAAGCGCGAGCGAATCGAGATGCCGGACGTCAAAGGCGGACATTCGGGCGGCGACGACCGTCTGCGCGACGTGATTTTCAAAAATGCGCAGGTTCCCGATATTTTGAAGCTGCCCGATTCGCGCGCCGGGGCGATGTCTTGCCTGACCGGAATCGCGGCGCGGACGAGCATCGAACAAAACCGTCCTGTGAAGATTAACGAATTGATCAAGTTGTAATTCGCCCCGTTTTTATTTAATTTTAAAGTACGGTTAACCGGTTTTTTTATGAAGATTTTAGCGCCCGTTTTTCTGCTGTTCTTGCTGAATGTTTTTGTTTTTGCGCAAAAGCAGGTCATCACCGTTTATCTGGCGGGCGATTCGACAATGGCGCAAAAAGCTGACGACAAACGTCCCGAGACGGGCTGGGGCGAATATCTGCAAAGCCGGTTTGACGACGAACGGGTAAGAATCGAAAATCACGCGCAAAACGGACGCAGCACGAAGAGTTTTATTAACGAAGGGCGCTGGCAGGCGATTGTCGATAAATTGCGAAAAGGCGATTACGTTTTTATCGAGTTCGGGCATAACGACGAAAAGCTCGACAAAGCGGAAACGGGCGCGGCGGCAAACGGCGAATATCGAAACAACCTCATCAGATTTATCAAAGACGTGCGCGCTCGAAAAGCCTTTCCGGTTCTGCTGACGCCGGTTATGCGCCGCCGTTTTAACGAAAAGGGCGAGTTTTTCGACACGCACGGCGAATACCCGGACGCGGTTCGAAAAGTCGCTGCCGAATATAAAGTTCCGCTGATCGATATGCACCGCAAATCGGAAGCGGTGATTAAAAAATTAGGCGAAGAAGCGTCAAAAAAACTGTTTTTGATTTTAAAGCCGAAAGAGCATCCGAATTACCCGGACGGAATCGAAGACAACACGCATTTTTCCGCCTTCGGCGCCGAGCAGATGGCGCGCGCCGCCGCCGACGGAATCCGCGAAGCGAAAGTAAAGCTCGCGAATTATTTGATAAAGGAAACAGGCGAAGATTTTCAGGCGCGACTGATGCCCGCAAAATACGAAAGCGGTTTTCGCATGGACGGCTTCTGGGTTTGGTGCGGCTCTGTCGTAAAAGGCGATGACGGAAAATATCATATGTTTGCGTCGCGCTGGTCTAATTCGACCGGCTTTTCGCCCTATTGGCTGACAAATTCCGAAATCGTTCACGCCGTTTCCGACCGCGCGGAAGGTCCTTATAAATTCAGCGACGTTGCTCTCGCGCCGCGCGGCGCAGAGTTTTGGGACGGGCAGATGACGCATAATCCGGCGATTCGAAAATACGGCGACACATATCTGCTTTATTACACCGGAACGACTTACAAAGGCGAGCGACCGAGCGCGACAAATCCGGTCGGCGAAACCGACGCTTTGAAATTGGAAGCCCACCGCGGGGAACGCATCGGTCTGGCGACTTCGAAATCGCCTTTTGGTCCGTGGACGAGGCTCGATAAACCGATTCTCGATACGCGCCCCGATTCGTGGGAACAATATCTGGTTTCAAACGCCGCGCCGGTCGTGATGCGCGACGGCAAAGTCCGGCTTTATTACAAAGGAGTCGAAAAATTGCGCGTTCACGCCATCGGATTGGCAATTGCGGATTGTCCGACGTGCGAATATAAGCGCGTTTCGGATAAACCTTTAAACATGGGCGTCGGCGCGGAAGACCCGTTTATCTGGCAGGAAAACGGAAAATTCAAAGCCTTGATGCTCGACCACGAGCGCCGGTTTTCGCCCGACAAAGAGATTTTTTACGCCGTTTCGGACGACGGTCTGCACTGGCACGTTCCGCGCAATGCAATCGCCGTTTCGCGCAATGTTTTGTTTGAAGACGGCGCACGCCGGAAGATGAATTCGACCGAACGCCCGCACGTTTTACTCGAAGACGGCAAACCGACGCACGTTTTTTTCGCGACGGGCGAAACCGTTAATGGTAAAAGGTACACTTGGAATATGGCAATTCCTTTGAAAAAATAGCTATTATGAAATCAGTTAAAATCTTTGCATTTATTTTAATGGCGGCAGCGGCGGCGTTTGCCCAAACGCCGCAAACCGCGCCGCTTTCCGAGCGCCTGGCGGATACCTTAATGAATCGCATCTGGCTCGAAGACGACGGCACGCCCGCCGGCATCCCGCGCTCGTGGACGTATGAACAGGGCGTGCAGTTAAAGGCGGTCGAGCAGATGTGGTACGCGACCGGAAACCCGAAATATTATAATTTCATCAAATCGGGAATGGATTTCTGGTTCGATAAAAACGGTAGTTTGGCAAAATACGACGCCGACGAATACAACATCGACCACGTCACGCCGGGACGCGCTATACTGACGCTTTACCGCGTCACGAACGACGAAAAATACAAAAAAGCGGCGGAGCTTATTCGCTCGCAATTAAAGACTCACCCGCGCACGAAAGAAGGCGGATTCTGGCACAAAAAGATTTATCCGAACCAGATGTGGCTCGACGGACTTTATATGGGCGAGCCGTTTTACGCCGAGTACTCTGCTGTCTGGAACGAAGACAACTGGAATGACATCGCCAATCAGTTCGTTTTTATGGAAAAACACGCGCGCGACCCGCGCACGGGATTGCTTTATCACGCCTGGGACGAATCAAAAGAGCAGAAATGGGCGAACAAGGAAACCGGCTTAAGCCCGCACGTTTGGGGACGCGCGATGGGCTGGTACGCGATTGCGCTCACGGACGTGCTGGATTATTTTCCGCGCACTAATCCGCGCCGCGCGGAACTCGTCGCTATTCTCAACCGCGAGGCGGAAGCGATTGCTAAATATCAGGACAAAGACGGGCTTTGGTACGACATTGTCGATTTAGCCGGAAAAGAGAAAAACTATCACGAATCGTCTGCCTCGGCGATGTTCGTTTACGCGCTCGCGAAAGGCGTGCGAATGGGTTATCTGCCCGAAAAATATTTGCAAACCGCACAGAAAGGCTGGGCTGGAATTAAAAAAGAATTTATCAAGGAAACGCCGGACGGCAATCTTAACTGGGAAGGCACGGTTTCGGTTTCCGGCTTGGGCGGAAATCCATACCGCGACGGAAGCTACGAGTATTATATGTCGGAAAAACTCCGCACGAACGACGCGAAAGGTTTGGGTCCGGCGGTGATGGCGGCGGTTGAGATGGAATCGCTCGAACGCGGCGGGCGCGCCGGCGCCGGCAAAACCGTTCTGCTCGACGATTATTTCAACCACGAAGTCCGCAAAGACGGTTCCGTCTGGCATTACAAATGGGAAGAAAAAGGTCATCCCGGACTTTACGCTTTCGGCGAGCAGTTCAAATCTTACGGCGCGACGCTCGACACGCTTTCGCAAGCGCCGACCGCCGCGAATCTGAAAAACGCGAGCGTTTACATTATTGTCGACCCCGACACGGACAAGGAAACCGAAAAGCCGAATTACATCGCGGACGCCGACGCCAACACAATTGCCGATTGGGTAAAATCGGGCGGCGTGCTCGTGATGCTCGGCAACGATTTCGGCAACGCGGAATTTGACCACTGGAACGTTCTCGCCGGAAAATTCGGCTTGGAATTTAACAAGGACAGCAAAAACCGCGTGCAGAACGACCAGTATGAACAAGGTCGCGTGAGTGTCCCGGAAGGCAACCCGATTTTCAAAACCGCGCGCGATTTGTATATGAAAGAAATCTCGACGCTGAAATTAACGGGCAAAGCGCAGACGATTTTGAGTTTGAACAACGAGCCGATTGTAGCGACGGTGAAATACGGCAAAGGCACGGTTTTCGCGCTCGGCGACCCGTGGCTTTACAATGAATACACGGACGGTCGCAAGATGAACGGACAGTTTCAAAACTTTCAGGCGGCGCGCGAATTGAGCGCGTGGCTTTTAACGCAGGCAAAGAAGAAATAAATGGATGGGCGGCGGTTCGTCCCCGCCCGACAATTTTTATTATGAAAAACCACATTCTCGGAACAATTTTTACAGCAATTTTAATCGCGGCTTTTTCAATCGTCTCGTTCGCGCAGACGCGTGAGCCTTCAAAACCGCTTCGCCCGTTTGTCGTCAAAACCAATACACAGGTTTCCGATATTGAGAAAACACTGCATTCGATCGACGTTGACGTTAAAACCAAGGAAACGGTCAGTAAAACCGAAGATTTGATTGATAATTCGGGAATGCAGCTGCGCGTTGCCGTCCAGTATGACGCGAAAAAAGATAAAGCTCAGGCGGAAGTCCACGACGCTTCGGACGATGTTTTTTACGTGCTCGAAGGTTCGGCGGAACTGACCTTGGGCGGAAGTCTCGAAAATCCGAAAGAGTCGGCGCCCGGCGAATGGAAAAGCGACAAAATCATCGGCGGGCAGACTTTTACCATCAAGAAAGGCGATTTGATTGTCGTGCCGCGCGGCACGCCGCACCAGCGCATTAACACGAAAGGCAAAACGTTTTCGCTGATTTTGATTAAGATTTTCGCTGCGCCCGTACCGCCGAAGAAGTAACGAAGCGCTAAAATCTTCGACAAAACGCGTAAAAAAGGCTATTCTAAAATAGATTTGACTGTGTTAAATAAAAGCCGATAAACCCGAATGTCAGAATCGAATCAGGATAAATTTACAGCGATTATTTCCGAAAAAAGCGGTACGACCGCCGAAGAAGTCGTCACGCGCCTGCGCGAGATGATTCAGGGCGGCGAGTTGCTGGCGGGCGACCGTCTGCCGCCGGAACGCGATTTGGCGAAGCTTCTCGGCGTTTCGCGCCCGACTTTGCGCGCCGGAATTCGTTCGCTCGCGACGGTCGGAATTTTGCAGTCACGGCAAGGCGCGGGAACTTTTGTCGCCGAGGCGGAAGAATCGCCGACGCTCGACAGCAGCTCGCTTCGCCTGATGGCGGCGCTTCACGGGTTTACGTCGGACGAAATGTTCGAGGCGCGTCTCAGCCTTGAAATGAGCATTGCCGCGTTCGCCGCCGAACGCGCGACCAGCGAGCAGATGACGCAGATGGCGGAAGAAGTCGCCGGAATGTATGCGTCGCTCGACGACCCCGAGCAGTATCTCGTCCACGATATGCGTTTTCACCAGATTATCGCCGCCGCTTCCGGCAATCGGATTTTGACGGCGCTGATGAATATGGTCGCGACGATTTTGTTCGAATACCGCAGCAAAACCGTCAAGCGCGCGAAAGATTTGAAGGAATCAGCCGAACAGCACCGCAACATTTACCGCGCAATGCGCGAACGCAACACACAGTCTGCCCGCGAAGCGATGCACGACCACCTGATAAAAACGCAAGCCGCACAGCGCCTCGAAGTCGAAGAAATTTTCCCTGACGGCAACAGCTTCGAGGCGAATAGTAACGGCGCCAACAGGCGGAAATAGTTGATTTTTAATTTCTCGATTTCTATAAATTGCCACTGACTCTAAGTGTTCAATAAATTTGTTGAGCCGCGATAGCGGCGTAGTATTACAGCCTTCTGCGCAACGCGCAGGGAAGATGTCGTTTCGGTTTTGCAGCCCCGAACGGGGCAGCGTAAAAATTAGCGCGCCCCGTTCGGGGCTTCGTGTTGTGTCCGCTTTTATTCCCGTCGCGGGCTGCAAACGCCGACTAAAAAGTTTGTCTTCCTGAAAATTTTATGAAACGTCAGATTTTTATCATCATTTCGCTTATTATTCTTCTCGCGTTCGAGCTATCGGCGCAGACGCCTTTCGTGTCCAAAGTCTGGAAAGCCGACAACGGCGACGGCACTTATAAAAACCCGATCCTGCACGCCGATTATTCCGACCCGGATGCGATTCGCGTCGGCGACGATTTTTATCTCACCGCTTCGAGCTTTAACGCCGTTCCGGGCTTGCCGATTCTGCATTCGAAAGATTTGGTCAACTGGCAATTGATAAATTACGTTTTTACGCGGCAGAAACCGCTCGATGTTTTCGATAAACCGCAGCACGGCAACGGCGTCTGGGCGCCTTCGATTCGCTTTCACGACGGCGAATTCTACATTTTTTATCCGGACCCGGATTTCGGAATTTATATGACGAAAACGAAAAATCCGGCTGCCGAATGGTCTGAGCCGGTGCTGGTCAAGGCGGGCAAAGGCTTGATTGACCCGTGCCCGCTCTGGGACGACGACGGCAAAGCCTATCTGGTTTCGGCGTTTGCGGGCAGCCGCGCCGGAATCAAAACGGTTCTGGTCGTCTCGAAAATGAGCGCCGACGGCACGCGCCTGCTTGACGACGGCGTGATGGTTTTCGATGGTCACGACGCGCATCCGACCGTCGAAGGTCCGAAATTTTACAAGCGCAACGGATTTTATTACATTTTCGCCCCGGCAGGCGGAGTCGCGACCGGCTGGCAATTGGTTCTCCGTTCAAAAAATATTTACGGACCTTACGAGGAAAAAATCGTTCTCGCGCAGGGCAGCTCGCCAATCAACGGACCGCATCAGGGCGCGTGGGTTCAAACCCAGACGGGCGAAGACTGGTTTCTGCATTTTCAGGACAAAGGCGCATACGGTCGCATTCTTCATCTTCAGCCGATGACGTGGAAAAACGATTTTCCGGTGATTGGAATCGACAAAGACGGCAACGGTACGGGCGAGCCGGTTTTGAGCTATAAAAAGCCGAACGTCGGCAAAACTTACCCGATCGAAACACCGCCTGACAGCGATGAATTCAACGACGCGAAACCCGGTCTGCAATGGCAATGGCACGCCAACCCGCAGGACGGCTGGGCGTATCTGTTTCCGGTCAAAGGCGTTTTGCGGATGAATTCCGTGCAGCTTCCCGAAAAGTATAAAAATCTATGGGATGTCGGGAATCTGCTGCTCCAAAAATTTCCGGCGGAAGAATTTACCGTCACGACCAAAGTTACCATCACGCCGCGTTTTGAAGGCGAAAAATTCGGCTTGCTCGTGATGGGCATCGATTATTCTTATGCCGGCGTGACTAACAAAGGCGGCAAACTTTATGTTGCGCAGGCGGGCGCGAAAGACGCCGACAAAGGCTTTGCCGAAACCGAAAACGTGCCTTACCTGCTCAACGAAAAGACGTTTTACCTGCGCGTGAAGGTCGAAAAGGGCGCGCTGTGTCAATTTAGCTTCAGCACCGACGGCGCGAAATTTACAAACTTGGGCGTCCCGTTCAAAGCGCGCGAGGGTCGCTGGATTGGCGCGAAAGTCGGACTGTTTTTCACGCGTCCCGCCAAATTCAACGACGCCGGAACGGCTGATGTCGATTGGTTTCGGATTGAATAAGAATTAAAACCCGTTTCAAAACAAAAAGGGGCGCGGTTTTTGTGGTAAAACCGCGCCCCTTTTTGTTTTTAGTGATTTGAGCTTTACTGTCCGGTGTCAATTTTCGCCTGTTCGAGCTTCGGCGCAAGAAGATGAATAATCAGTAGAGCTAACAGATAAGCAAAACCGCAAATAACGAAAATCGGCAGGTAATTGCTGTTGCTGACCTGTAAATATCTGCCTGTTCCCGAAGCGAAAATCATTCCGCCGATGGCGCCCGCCGTGCCGCCGATGCCGACCACCGAGCCGACCGCCTGTTTCGGAAACATATCCGAAGCGGTCGTGAAAATATTCGCCGACCAGCCCTGGTGCGCCGCCGCCGCAATACTGATAAGCCCGACCGCGACCCACATATTGGAGGTCTGCGCCGCAAAAACAACCGGCACGACGAGGAGCGCGCAAATCAGCATCGCCGTTTTGCGTCCCGAATTGACCGACCAGCCGCGTTTGATAAAGAATGACGAAAGATAACCGCCGCCGACGCTTCCGACATCCGCGACCACGTAAATGACGATAACCGGCAAACTGACCTGCGACATGCTGATGCCGTAGTTTTTATCCAAAAATTTCGTCAGCCAGAAAAGATAAAACCACCAAATCGGGTCGGTCAGAAATTTGCCGATTGCAAACGCCCACGTCTGCCTGTGCGGAAAGAGCCTCGCCCACGGCGTTTTGACCGTTTTTTCCTCCGCATCACTATTGATATAAGCAAGCTCCTGCGGCGAAACGCTTTTATGTTTTTCCGGCGGTTGATAGAACAAGAGCCATAAAATAAGCCAGATGAAACCGAGCGCGCCGGTTGCGATAAATGCGCCGTGCCAGCCGTAATGGCTGACAATCCACGGAACTGTCAGCGGAACTATAATCGGTCCCATGTTGGAACCGGCATTAAAGATTCCGGTTGCCAGCGCGCGTTCCTTTTTCGGAAACCATTCGGCGACGGTTTTAATTGCCGCCGGAAAGTTTCCGGCTTCACCTAAACCGAGCGCAAACCGCGCGATTCCGAAACCCATCGCCGTGTTCGCCAGCGCGTGTCCCATCGCGGCAAGGCTCCAGACGACAACCGCAATCGAAAAACCTTTGCGCGTGCCGAGCCAATCCATAAATTTCCCGGCAGCCAGCAGTCCGATTGCATATGCGGCGGTAAAAGCCGTCACAATCCAGCCGTATTGTTCCTCGTTCCAACCAATCGAACGCTGCAAATCCGGCGCTAAAAACCCGAGAACTATCCGGTCAATGTAATTAACGGTCGTTGCAAAAAACAATAACGCACAGATTGTCCAGCGCTGGTAGCCGATGCGCGTGACGACCTCCTCCGCCGCCGAAATGACGGCGCCCGTAACGCTTGCGCCTGCCTGCTCCGGCGGTGAAACTTCGGATTCGGATTTCGGCGCTTCGCCTTCCTCATAAACTTCGGTTATTTTATCCATTCGTTTGACCTCGCTTTTATTTGTCGGGGATTACAAACTTAAAATATCGGGAGAGAAAAATTCCAGACCGTCGATTTCCGTCGAGATTCGCGGAAAATCCGGTGAAACGGTTAAATATTCGATTCCGTTTGCTGTCGATAAAACAGTTTCTTCCGCCTTCGTCCCCGTGATTGACGGATTCCACGCAAATGCCTGATTCGGCTGGACAACTTCGGAAGAGCCGGGATGCGCCACCCAATCGCGCGATTTATAGCCGGCTGCGCCGCCCTGATGATGCTTATTTATCTCGTCGCCGAAACCCTTTTCGGCATAAGCGCCCTCAGCGATTTTGTAAATTTCCGCGCCTTTTGCGCCCGTTTTGGTCGCCGCCAGAAAGCGCGCGAAAACTTCAGCGACCGCATCGGTTCCGGCGCGCAGCGGCTCGGGAATTGCGCCCACACAGGCGATGCGCGAAAGGCTCGCAATCAACCCTGCGCGCCGCGCGCAAACCGCGATTAAAAGAACTTTTTTCCAAATGTTGGCGGTCGGAACCGGATGACGAAATTGCCGGATTCTTTCGTCTGCGCCGACCAGCGTCACGACCGGTTCGATATTATAAACTGCCAGCGCGCTTTTCACTTTGCGAGCGATTTCCTTTTCGGTTTCGCCCGGCTGAATGACCTCGAAAATTTTCTCTAAAGCTTCGCCGGCATCTTTTCCGAGCCCGCGAAACCTTTCGACTTCCGTTTCGGTCAGTTCGTAGCGACAGCGCGCGATTAAACTTTCAATTGAACGAATACTTGAACTTAATGGTAAATCGGAAGCAATGGTTTTGTCATCCCGAACAAGCGTTTTAGCTTTCTCGATAACAAATTCGCCCGAAGCTTTTTCCGCCTGCCATGAGAATTCAACCGGTTCGAAATAACGTGCGGAAATTTCTTCCGCCAAAATTCGCGGCATTTCGATATTGTTTGCCAGCACGAACCGTTTGCCGTCGGCGCGAACAAACAAAAAACACGCGCCGTTTTCGATGCTTGAATTGACGCCGTTCGAGCGTCCGCCCGAAGCCCATGCAAAATTATGCTGCGCGTTGAGCAAAACTCCGCCTAAGCTTTCAGCGGAGAGCATTTTTACAAGCCGTTCGGTTTTTATTTCAATTTCAGAATTCACAGAAATTTTTAACGCCGAGGCGCGGAAGACGCAAAGGAGAGAAATATCAATATTTTTCAAAAACTCTGCGCCGTCTGCGCCGTCTGCGTTAAGAAAGTTTTTATTGATTGACGCCCGAAGCCAAAAAGCCGCCGTCAACGACGAGCACTTCGCCGGTTACAAAACTCGCCGCTTCCGAAGCCAGAAAAACCGCCGCGCCCGCGAGCTCTTCGACCTGCCCGAAGCGTTTCATCGGCGTGCGCGTCTGAAATTCTCGTCCTCTGTCGGACGATTCTAAAAGCTGCCGATTTAAATCGGTTTTGAAAACGCCCGGCGCGATGGCGTTGACGTTGACGCCGCGCGCCGCCCACTCAATTGCCAGCGATTTGGTAAGCGAGGCGACCGCCGCTTTTGACGCCGCGTAAGCCGCGACTTCATAAAGCGCGACGAATGTCGAAAGCGAAGCAATATTGATAATTCGCCCGTAGCCATTTTCGAGCATCTGCCGCCCGAAAATCTGGCAGGCGCGCAAGGTTCCGTTTAAATTTGTTTCGATAATGTCGTTCCAGTCGTTTTCGTCAAAATCGACGGTCGGCGCGCGTTTCGTGCGCCCGGCGGAATTGACCAGAATATCGACTTTACCGAATGCCTTAACGCACTCGTCGAGAAGATTTTCGAGCGACGCCCGGTCGGAAACATCCGACGTGACGCGAAGTGTCCGGCGCCCGCGCGATTCGATTTCGGCAGCGGTCGTTTCAACCTGCTCGATGCGGCGCGATGTGCAGACGACCGATGCGCCCGCCTCCGCTAATCCGTGTGCGATGGCGCGACCGATGCCGGATGTGCCGCCGATGACGACTGCCGTGCGGTCGTTTAATTCTAATTTGGCAAAACTCATAAAATTTGAATTAAGAATTTATGAAAATATAAGCAAAAGGTATTACCATTTAGCAGATTTCTTAGTAGTGTGTAACACCACCCGGAGCTTTGTCAAGCCATAAATATTTACTTTTTGCTTGATATTTTGTATATTATTAAACAAGATTTCGATAAAAAGAGTCGAAATCTAGAGTTATGACTTGCATTTAATTGGTTTAACCAATTAAAATTAGTCTTTACGAAAATGTCAGTTCAAAGTATAGCAAGAAAACCCATCAATCGCCGAATCGCCGGAAATAATGTCTGGCTCGAATATGCCGGCGCAGACACTTTTGAAGCGCCGGCGAAGGCTTTTACTTATCAGGTTTTGCCGGATGAAGCGGCGGTCGGTCGGGCAATGTTCGATGAGTTAATCGGTTATTCAAAAGAAAAGTCGGGCGACATTGTCATCGTTCTGCTCGGCGGACGCGGCGCGCAGGCGATGTATAAAATCGTCAGCGAGCTTGCCGAAACGAACGAAATAGACGATTTGCTCGCGCGGCTTCACGTTTTCACGCAGGACGCGCTCGCGCCGATGCGAATGAACAATGGCTTGAGCTTCGTGCGCGATTTTGAAAGGCTTTTAGGCGACGAGTTTTTCGCAAAAATCAAGAGCTTTACGCCGATGCTCACCGAAACCGGCGATTTGGAAGGCGCGCTCACGAAATACCTCGAAAAACTGGAATCCTTAGGCGGCATCGATATTTTCTTTATGGGCTTTGGTCCGGAAGCGGAAGCCGCGTCGCATCTTTGTTACATCAAACCGAATTCGGGCGCGCGCGCCGGCGACATCGCGGGAATTATTCCGATTTCGCCGACGATTCTCGAACATCACATTAACAAGTTTAAGGTCGGTGGAAGCAGCGTGTCCGAAGCGGACGAAACGGAATGCCGCAATGCGACGAGCATTTTAACTTTAGGTCCGGCGGCGATTCTGGGAGCGCGCAAAATTGTGCAGTCAATCGTTGACGCTTCGACCGCGCCGGGAAAAATTCCGAGCTTTAAGCGTTTTCTGGAAACCGAATTACCGGCGGACAAAACGGAATTAGCCAAACAATGCGACGAAAATCCAGGCTTGTGGCTGCGGCTTCACCCGAATGTGAAATCGTTTGTGCTGCCCGATGTTTTGTCATAACGGATTTTAGGATGTGGATGAGAATCCGAAATCCGAAATCCAAAATCCAAAATTGAATTATGTTAGATACTTACACACAATCTGCCGTCCCGCTCAGCGATTACGCAATAATCGTGAACCCCGACGATAACGTCGCGGTTGTCAAAAATGAAACCGTCGCCGGTTTGATTGTGCTTTTGCCGAATCAAAACTTATTAACACTGAAAGAAGCCGTGCCGCCCGGACACCGTTTTGCGACGCGCGACATTCCGGCAGGCGACTTTGTGCGCCAGTACGGACAGCCGATTGGCACGAGCTTGGGCATCGAAAAGGGCGAATGGATTACGCACGACAATATGTCGAACGATGTTCCGATTGTCCGCGATTTGCCCGAAGACATTCAGAATCCGGAACCGGATTATTTTCTGCCGGAAGAAACCGGCACGTTTCTGGGCTTCCGCCGCAATGACGGGCGCGTCGGAACGCGCAATTTTGTTTTAATCGTCCCGACTTCGATGTGCGCCAGCCACGAAGCGACGCAGATTGCGATGATGTCGGAATTTCTGCACTACAAGCGCGAAAAATACGCGAACGTGGACGGCGTGGTGGCGATTCCGCACAACAAAGGCTGCGGCTGCCAGGACGGCTCGACGCTCGACGTGATGATGCGCACGCTGTCGAATTACGCCGACCATCCGAACGTCGGCGGCGTCATTCTGATTGATTTGGGCTGCGAGAAAACGAATCTCTCGTACGTCGAAAAATACCTGACGAAGCGCGAAAAACCGATTGACAAGCCGTTTTACAAAATCGGCATTCAGGAAGTCGGCGGAACCCAAGCCGCGATTGAACAGGGCTTAAAGTACGTCGCAGAGATGTTGCCGGAAGTCAACCAGGCAGAGCGTGAAGAATTTCCTTTGAGCGAGCTTGTGCTGGGCGTCAAATGCGGCGGCTCGGATGGGTTTTCCGGCATTTCGGCAAATCCCGCGCTCGGCTACACGGCAGATTTATTAGTCAAATCGGGCGGCACGGTTCTGCTCACGGAAGTTCCCGAATTCTGCGGCGCGGAACACATTTTAGCGCACCGCGCGAAAGATTTTGAGACCGGCAAAAAGATTTACGCGCTGGTCGATTGGTTCAAGGAATACGCCTCGAAATTCGGCGCGGTTCTGAATCAAAACCCGAGCGCCGGAAACATCAAAGGCGGACTTCTGAACATCACAATCAAGTCTTTGGGGGCGATTGCCAAGGCGGGCACGACGCGCGTCGAAGATTGCATCGAATACGCCGAAACGCCGACCAAACGCGGAATTAATTTAATGCAGGGTCCGGGTTACGACCAGGAATCGACGCCCGGATTGGTTGCCGCCGGCGCGACCGCCATAATTTTTACGACCGGGCGCGGAACGACTATCGGCAATGCGATTGCACCGGTCATAAAACTCGCTTCAAACAACGGAGTTTTCGAGCGGATGTCGCGCGATATTGATATTTCCGCCGGAAATATTATCGAGGGCACGGAAAGCATCGAAGAGGTCGGCACGCGCGTGCTTGAACATTTAAGACAGGTCGCGAGCGGTGAGATTTTGGCGCGCGCGGAAGAAAATAAACATCGCGAGTTTCAATTTTGGGCAGAACAGACGGTTTCGTTGTAGAATTAAGTTTTTTTAATTCTATGAACGAAACAACCGTTTTTCAAAATTACTTGATAAAAACAGAGGCGGGAACCCCTTCGATTGCCAAAAAAGGAAGTCTTCTGCTGCGCCTGATTCGTGCGGCACAACCGATTACGCGCACCGAAATCGCCACCCGGCTCGATATTGACAAAAGCACCGTGACGGAAAACGTCAAACCGCTGATTGGCGCCGGTATTTTGTGCGAGGAAACGCTGGAAGTTTCCGGGCAGGGTCGCAAACCGCGCGTTTTGTCGTTTGCCACCGACAAGGATTATTTTATCGGCGTCAATTTAGGCGTTCGCACTTCGCAGGTCGGGATGACGACCCTCAAAGGCGAGGTATCGGACGAAGACGATTTTACGACGCCCCCCGACGCCCGCAGCGCATTGGAAATGGCGCGTGCGCGGATTGACGATTTGATGGAAAAAAACGCGTCGAAAACCTGCCGCGTCATCGGCGTCAGTGTTCCGGGTTTGACCGATGCCGGAAGGCAAAAGCTGGTTTATGCGCCCAATCTCGACTGGCACGATATTGACATCACGAAAGCGCTGCAGCCGAACGAAAACGTGAAGGTCGTGGTTGAAAACGACGCGACCGCCGCCGCGATGTACGAAGCGCGCCTTAAAATTCGTGATTCGAGCGCCGACGGCATAATGACGAATTTCGTGCTCGTCCGGTCGGGAACCGGCATCGGCGTCGGGCTGGTTATCGGCAGCGAAGTTTATCGCGGTTCGGGACGCGGGCGCGGCGTGGCGGGCGAATTCGGTCACATGACAATCGTCGCGGGCGGAAAATCCTGCGTCTGCGGGAATCGCGGCTGCTGGGAAAAATACGCGTCAGCCGCATCAGCCGCGTCGCTTTACACGGGCGACCGCCCCTTGCGCCCAAACGAAACTCTGCCGCGTTTTGTCGAAATCGTCTCAAAGGCGGAAAACGGCGAAATTCGTGCGCAGCGAACGCTTGAAAAAATCGGCGATTACCTGGGAATAGGCATCGCGAACGTGATTATGGGCGTCGGAATTTCGCGCGTGATTATCAGCGGACGATTGGTGTACGGTTGGAAATTTATCGAAAAGCCGCTGCACGAAGCCGTCGAACGCAGCATCATCGGCAAAACGCAGGGCTGGTCGGTCGAAGCCGGTGAACCGCAGGGCGCGGCAATCGGCGGCGCACTGGAAGTCGCCGTCGAAGAATACCTGGCGCACGGTTTGAATTTTTGAAATTTTTATTTTAGCCGCGAATAAACGCGGATTTCGCGGATAAATCATTAAATTAAAATCCGCCTCAATCCGCATTTGTCCGCGGCTAAAAATTTTGGAAACTTGCTCGAATCAGTAAGAGCAATTTCGCAATCGCTGTTGTATAGTTTAATTGCTCATTTATCCATAATTTGCGAGGCGCTGTAAGAAATGTCCGAAGTTCATTATCGAAGCTGCAACCTGTGCGAAGCGATTTGCGGAATCGAAATCAAACACGCGCAGGGAAAAATTCTTTCAATCGCGGGCGACAAACACGACCCGTTCTCGCGCGGGCACGTTTGCCCGAAAGCATTGGCGCTCAAGGATATTTACGAGGACAAAAACCGGCTTAAACGCCCGGTTAAAAAAATCGGCGGCGATTGGCGGGAAATCTCCTGGGAAGAAGCGTTTGACGAAATCGCCGCGAAAATAAAGGATATTCAGGCTCGTCACGGTCAGAATGCAGTCGCGGTTTTTCAGGGGAATCCGTCGGTGCATAATTTCGGAACGCTCCTTTCGAGCGGCGATTTTCTCAAAGCTCTCAAAACTCAGAATCATTACACGGCAACTTCGGTCGACCAGCTGCCGCATCATTTCGCGGCGTGGGCGATGCTCGGGCATCCGCTTCTGCTGCCGATTCCCGACATTGACCGCACCGGTTATTTTTTAATTTTAGGCGCAAACCCGCTGGCGTCAAACGGCAGTTTGATGACTGCGCCCGACATTATCAATCGCCTTGAATCGATAAAAAGACGCGGCGGCAAAATCGTCCTCGTTGACCCGCGACGAACCGAAACGGCGCGCGTCGCTTCGGAACATCATTTTATAAAACCGTCGTCGGACGCGTTTTTTCTGCTCGCCGTAATCAACACGCTTTTTGCCGAAAACCTCGTAAATCTTGGGCGATTGAGCGATTTCGTGGACGGCGTCGAGGTCTTGCGCGAGGCGGCAAAAGATTACGCGCCCGAATCGGTCGAAAATTTAACCGGCGTCCCGGCGAGCGAAATTCGCCGTATCGCACTCGAATTTGCGCAGGCGAAATCGGCGGTTTGTTACGGTCGGATGGGACTTTCAACCCAAAAATTCGGCGGGCTTTGCCAATGGCTGGTAAATTCAATCAATATTTTGACCGGAAATTTCGACCGCGCGGGCGGCGCGATGTTTACCGCGCCGGCATTCGATATTCTGGCGGCGACGCGCGGCGGCAATATTTCTGGTCGCTGGCAGACGCGCGTTCGCGGGCTTCCCGAATTTATGGGTGAATTGCCGGCGGCGGCGCTCGCCGAAGAAATTTTGACGGAAGGCGAAGGGCAAATCAAAGCTTTGGTGACGAGCTGCGGAAATCCCGCGCTTTCGACACCGAACGGCGCGCGGCTCGAAAAGGCTCTCGAAAGCCTGGAATTTATGGTTTCGATTGATATTTACATCAACGAAACGACGCGGCACGCAGACATCATTTTGCCGCCTGCGACCGGTTTGGAGGTTTCGCATTACGATGTGATTTTCAACATTCTGGCGGTTCGCAACACGGCGAAATATTCCGCGCCGCTTTTTCCGAAATCGGACGGCGCAAAATATGATTGGGAAATTTTTCAAACGCTCGCGCATAGTTTGAGCGGCACCGAGGAACCTTTAAAACTCGTTCCGCCCGAAGCGAAGCTCGATTTCGGCTTGCGCTTCGGCAAATACAAATTGTCGCTCGAAGATTTGCAGAAAAGCGCGAACGGCGTCGATTTGGGCGCGCTTGAACCCTGTCTGCCCGAAAGGCTTTTTACCGAAAACAAGCGTCTTGACTTAGCGCCGGAAGTTTTTATCAAAGATTTGGCGCGACTCGCGCGGGAAGAAAATAAAACCGATGAATTTCCGTTTGCGCTTATCGGCAGACGGCATTTGCGCGACTGCAATTCGTGGCTGCATAATTCGGAAATTCTCGTCAAAGGCAAAAATCGCTGTACCCTGATGATAAATAAAGCGGACGCCGCGCGGCTGAATTTGCAGAATAATCAGACCGTCAAGGTTTCGTCGCGCACCGGCACGGTCGAGCTTCCGGCGGAGATTACCGAAACAATCGCGCCCGGCGTGGTTTCGATTCCGCACGGCTACGGGCACGCCCGCGACGGCGTAAAATTGGACACGGCAAAACAACACGCGGGCGTTTCGATAAACGATTTGACAGACGCTGCGATGCTTGACGAACTGACCGGCAACGCGGCGTTCAGCAGTACAAAAGTAAGTGTGCGAACAATTTAATTTCAACAAATATGATTCTTGATAAATTTAGATTAGAAGGGAAACGAGCGCTCGTGACGGGCGCTTCGGTCGGATTGGGTCAGGCGATGGCGGTAGCTTTAGCCGAAGCCGGAGCAGATGTCGCCGCGCATTGTCATAACGCGGGCGAGGCGGACGAAACCTGTTCGCTGATTGAAAATCTCGGACGAAAAACGATTTCCGTGGCGGGCGATATGTCTGACAGGGAAGCGCCGCGCCGGATTGCGGACGAAGTTTTTGCGGAGTTCGGAGGCATCGACATTCTGGTCAATAACGCGGGAATGATACGGCGCGCGCCGGCGGTCGATTTTTCCGAAGAAGATTGGTCAACCGTTTTGGAAGTAAACTTGTCGAGCATTTTTCGCCTCTCGCAAGCGGTCGGCAAAAAAATGATCGAAAACGGCGGCGGGAAAATCGTCAATATCGCGTCGCTCCTGTCGTTTCAGGGCGGAATCACCGTTCCGGCGTACACGGCTTCGAAATCCGGCGTTGCGGGACTGACGAAAGCTTTTGCCAACGAATGGGCGAAACACGGCGTCAACGTCAACGCCATCGCGCCGGGTTATATGGCGACCAATAACACGACGGCGCTGCGGGCGGACGAAAACCGGAACCGCCAGATTCTCGAACGCATCCCGGCTGAGCGCTGGGGAACCCCGCAGGATTTAGCGGGCGCGGTCGTGTTTCTGTCTTCGGCGGCGAGCGATTACATACAGGGTCATATTCTCGTCGTCGACGGCGGCTGGATGGCGCGCTAGAAAAAGTCTTTATAAGAAATTAAATATTAATCGGAGGATGAAATGTCATCATTAAAAATTAAATCGAAAGAAGAATGTCGCTGGGATATTGTCAGTCTCGGCGAAGTTATGCTGCGGCTCGATCCGGGCGATAAGCGAATTCACACGACGCGCTCGTTCGAGGTTTGGGAAGGCGGCGGCGAATATAACGTCGCGCGCGGACTGAAACGCTGTTTCGGTCTCAACGCCGCAGTCGTTACGGCGCTCGCCGATAATCCGATCGGAAAACTCGTTCAGGACTTGATTTATCAGGGCGGCGTCGATCAATCGCACGTTAAATGGGTGAAATACGACGGCGTCGGGCGCACCGTGCGCAACGGGATGAATTTTACCGAACGCGGATTCGGCGTGCGTGCCGCTCTTGGCTGCTCAGACCGCGGAAACACCGCCGTGTCACAGCTTAAAAAAGGCGACATCGATTGGGAAAAAATCTTTGGGCAGGAAGGCGCGCGCTGGTTTCACACCGGCGGAATTTTCTGCGCGCTTTCGGAAACAACGCCCGAAGTCGCGAAAGAAGCGATGGAGATTGCCAAAAAACACGGCACGATTATTTCCTACGATTTGAACTACCGCGATTCGCTCTGGAAAGCCATCGGCGGACAATCGAAAGCGCAGGAAGTCAATCGTGATTTGGCGCAGTATGTCGACGTGATGATTGGCAACGAAGAAGATTTTACGGCGTGTCTCGGCTTTGAAGTCGAAGGACAGGACGAAAATCACTCGAAGCTCGACGTCGTCAATTTTGAAAAGATGATTCGCAAAGCCGTTGCGGAATTTCCGAATTTCGCGGTCGCGGCGACAACCTTAAGAAACGCGAAAACCGCTTCGATTAACGATTGGGGCGCGGTTTGCTTTACCGGCGACACGCTTTATCAGGCAACGATGCGCGAAAACCTGGAAATCTTCGACCGCGTCGGCGGCGGCGATTCGTTCGCATCGGGCTTGATTTACGGATTTCTGTCGGGCGAGGACGCGCAGTTTGCCGTCAATTGCGGAGCCGCGCACGGCGCTCTGGCGATGACCACGCCGGGCGATACGACGATGGCATCTCTGGCTGACGTTCAGCGCGTTATGAAAGGCGGCGGCGCACGCGTCGCGCGCTAGGAGATTCTTAAAGAATTTAGCCGCGGATAACCGCGGATTTCGCTGATTTTTGCAATTTTATTAAACTCCTTTTTAATCCGCGAAATCCGCGCCGGTCTGCGGCTGAAAAAATCTATTTAACAACTATGAAAAAATCTGAAGTTATCCAAAAAATTATTGAAATCGGAGTCGTTCCGGTGGTGCGCGCTTCGTCGGCGGACGAGGCGATGCGGGCGATTGACGCGATTAAGGAAGGCGGTGTGCCGATTCTGGAAATCACGATGACCGTGCCGGGCGCGATTAAAGTCATGGAACAGGTTGCCGACAAATTCGGTGATGAAGTCGTTTTAGGCGCGGGAACAGTTCTTGATCCCGAAACGGCGCGGGCTTGTATTTTGGCGGGCGCGACATTCGTCGTCAGCCCGGCGCTGAACTTAAAAACAATCGAGCTTTGCCAGCGTTATTCGGTGCCGATTTGCCCGGGCGCGCTGACGCCGACCGAAGTTGTCACGGCTTGGCAGGCGGGCGCGGATTTCGTCAAGGTTTTTCCGTGTTCGG
>DASWRC010000216.1:0-4036 GCA_036403375.1 Pyrinomonadaceae bacterium | reverse complement strand
TAACTTTTTGAGCGGCTATATCAATCCGAGTTTCGGCAGCTTCAGCATTACGCCCGCCACCGGCGGCGCGTTAGCGACAGGGGCTGAGCTGCAATTTCGCATAGATTATCATTTGACCGCTCCGCGCACTGATACTCGTAGTATTTTCGGCTCTATTAAACAAGCATCTCCGACCGCGCCGATAATTGTGACTTTCCAGACACGAAACTATAAATCGGTTGGAAGCACTATAGAACTTTGCTCGGCAACGAACGGTGGTCCGGGCTGTTCGGCGTTTACATTAAGTCTCGGCGCGTCGCCGAGCCAGTTTTACGCCTATATAACTCCGGT
Source organism: Pyrinomonadaceae bacterium (assembly GCA_036403375.1). Taxonomy (GTDB): domain Bacteria; phylum Acidobacteriota; class Blastocatellia; order Pyrinomonadales; family Pyrinomonadaceae; genus JAFDVJ01. The sequence continues at coordinate 3,706 of DASWRC010000216.1, read as the reverse complement.
TGACCCTTATCGCTTGCGAATCGTTTCGACCGGATACGGTCCGAACGGCGCGCAGAAAAAACTGGAAGCGATACTTCAAAGAGATTTATTGAACGGCTTGGCATCCGGCGCGGCAACCACGCTCATCGGCTCAAGTACCGGTATGACCTTTGAACCGGGGACTTCAAACAACATTAGTTATTCAGGCGGAGACTGCGCTTCCAGTACAGGCTGCGTGCCTTCGTTCGGCTTAACGAATCAGACGAATCTTGATTTTGTAAATGCTAATCCCCCCGGCGGAGGCGCAGCGAATATGATGCCGCCGCCCGCTCTGCTCGACACAAGTAATACTCCGGATTGGCAGCAATCACCCGCCACGCTCGACGCGCTTGTTAACCAGTTTCGGACGGCGGCGCGAAATTCTCCGGGCAGTTACTTTACCAACCCGACCGGGAATCAGGATAATTACACGGTCGGAAGCAATCAGAATCCGCCGGGTTCATTCGAAACCGGAAGAGGTATCACATTCTGCGAGGGCAGCTGCAAGATAGGCGCGGACGGCGGCGGAATTCTGGTCGTTACCGGCAAGCTGACCAATGTCGGCAATTTCCATTTTAAGGGAATTATTATCGTGACGGGCGAAGAAGGCTGGGAACGCAACGGAACCGGCGGCGGACAGGTCATCGGCAATGTTATTATCGCGCCGTATAATCGAAGCACCTATTACCCGCAAAACCTGTCGTCGACATTCTTAGCGCCGCAGTATTACGTCCACGGCGGCGGCGTTTCGACAGTCACGTATTCCGATATCGGCAGCACCCTGGACGGAACTGCCGGAATCAGCGATTTAATGCTCGGCGTTGCCGAAAAATAGAGGCTTTTTCGAAAATTTCCGCTGAAATTTCTTTACATTCAACCGGTCTGGTTTATCAAAATCAGACCGGTTTTTTTGTTTAGGAAACTTCCGCCCTCCGGATTTCGCCGCTTATTTTTTGAGCCGCATTGTTTTCGACAGCGGAAAAAAATTGTTTGATTACAATTATTTTTGTATTACAATGCGTTTTTGCGCAGTAATTTTAAACCCCTATTACCTGAATTCCCGGTGTCAAAGAGTTTCTAAAAAGGCAGCCTGTTTTTATCAGTTTGGTTATGCTCGACATTCCAATGAAAACCCAAAGTCAGGTTCGGTGTCGTAAATGCTTTGAGCCGCTGCCGGAAACGGCGAATTGCTGCGAGCATTGCGGTTATGAAATCCCTTCGACCGCGCCGAAAACGCTGCTCGGAAAAATCAAACGAGGTCTTGGAATCGATTTGTCGTCGGACATCGTGACCATAAATTTAGAAGACAACGGACACTTTTTTACCAATCAGGAAATAGAATCATTGCTCAAGATGGAAAACGTCAAAGTTCTCGGTCTGGAAGACGTGCCCGACCGCGACGCAATATTTTACAAGTCGAAACGAATACCGAAACCGGCTAACCGATAACAAAAGTTAAAACTTTATAACCTGTTCTGCTTTTTTGTTTAGATTTAATGAAAGGAAGATTAATTAGGATTTAAGAAAAAATAATCGGGAGAACGAGCCAAAAGCGCGAATAATTCATTTCAATTATTCGCGCTTTTTGTTGACTAATTCGCGTCTAAATTAATCTTTTGAAACGGCGCGCCGGTCGGGTACCAGAAGCGCGCAATCCAGAACCATTGAACGAAGCCGAGGACGAAAAAGAGAATCGTGTTCAGATACGCGCCCTGAATCGAATTCGGGTTGATTTCAAGCACGTACCACGCAAAAAACACGACCGGCAGACCGAACAGGCTGCACGGGAAGGAGAGGATAAACATCACGATATTGACGACGCCGATGACGTTTAGAAAAACGTTGCCGGAATCGGCTTCGGACGGCAGAAAGACGGGCAAAGCGAGCGAAAAGATACCGACCGCGAGCCAGATTTGTTTCAGACTTAATTTAAATTTCATTTTTGTTGCCTCCTACGGAATTTGTAACCGTTTAGACACCGCGCCCGCGCCGATTGTTCCCGCGGTTTATAAAATTTACATTTTCCCCGGAGCTTAGTCCCGCACCTGTAATCACTAATTTCCATAAAATTCTCGCACCCGTTGTCCCGTAATTCACAAAAAAAACGTGCTCTAATCGGAGAGCGAAGTGTTTTCTGCCGGTTCGGTATTAAAAGACTTCAACAGAAAAAAGCCGAGCCAGAAATCCCAGATAATCGCCAGCGGAAGTTTCGGCGCGGCGAGCACGTAAATATAAAACGGCAGCGGCTCGAAAAACGACAGCGCGGCATCGAGCATCGCAAAAGCCCCGACGATAACCGTGAACGTGCCGAAAACTTTGTAATTTACTCTGAGCGCGAAACCGATTCCGAGCCACCAAACGCTTGATAATAAAAGATACGTTACTTCGAGCACCGGCGAATTGACGCGCGCGGCTGCGCCGAGAGTCCAGAACGAAAGCGACAGGACGCCGCCGACCGTATAAAGCAGAATCAAATTCGGCTTTTGATTCTGAAGGCGTTTCCATAAAACGAGCGCGGCGGGAATGAGCAGCAAATTCCAGCCGATGGTCAAAAGCTGCCCGAATTTCGCGAGCCGTAAACCGATTGCCGGAACGCCCGCGTCAAGCCCGCCGCCGGTCGCGCCATTAACGACCGCCCAGCAAATCCACGCCGCGCCCGCCAGAATCGCCGCAATTGCGGCGATTCTGAGCGAGACGAAATCATCGCCCGCGCTATTGTTTTTCATAACAAGCCGCCGTATCTTTTCCGGTGTTGATACAGAGCGTCGCGATATTATCGTTGTCCGGATTCGGGCGGATTGACCACGCAAGCGTTTCCGTATGCGGTTTCACGGTCGTGCGCGCATCGCGATTAACACAGCCGTCTTTGGTTTCGGTCGAGCCGCTTTTTATTTGAAATATCAGGTTTGTGCCTTTCGCCGTCACCGTGCCGGATTCGGTCGAACCGTCCATTCGTGAACATCCGCTGCCGTAATAATTATGAACTTTGACGAGCTTGTAGCTGCCGTCGGGCTTGATTTCCAGCGTGCCGGCGTCGGTGTAGCTGACGCCCATTTGTCCCCCGTAACTAGGTTTTTCCGCGAGCAGCGAATCGGTTCGCTTCCAGACGCCGATTAAATCATTAAAGGTTTTCGCGCGCGTCGCCATTCGCCGGTCGGCGTGCGCGGCGTCGAAGGCTTCGACTAAAACCTTTGAAACCTCATCGCCCGTCGCTTCGATGTCGCGCCGCAGCGATTCGATAATCACGTTCTGGCTCGAATTTTTCAGCGCTGCCAGCTCGTCCGGCTGACCGTAATATTTAAGATTCGTCAGGCTTCCCGCAATGCCGTCCGCATTGCGCGTCGTCCAGTACTCGATGACGCCCTTTTGAAACCGTGCGCGCCCGCCCACGTCGAGCTTGATGTCGAGAATCGTTTCATAAACGCTCGCGAGCCGCGTTACCATTTCCTGCGTCAAAGGCGGTTCGCCCTGTGCCAGAACCGTTCGCGGATTTTGTCCGAAAACAATCGTCGCCGATAGAAAAAGCAAAAGTACAAGACCAAGTTTGTTGATATGTTTCATTTATAATTCCTTTTAATTCCAAAAAAATAACCGGTCGTTCATCGTGTCTGAAAAGCGTTCCGCAAACACGGTAAATCGACACCAAAAGCAATGTGGAATAATCATTGACGCAAAGCGAAGCTTTTTT
>DASWRC010000215.1:0-10415 GCA_036403375.1 Pyrinomonadaceae bacterium | reverse complement strand
AGTTCGTAGCCGCAACCCCATACCTGATGGCCGCTTCGAGTACATCAAGGTTTATATCCTTCAACGTTTTGAACTTAATACAATATCCGGTCACGCTCGCCTTGCCGAGTTCTTTTCCATAGGCTTCGGCTAAGTATTTCTTATCTTCGATACCAAGGATATAGACAGAGATTCCGGTTTTGTTTGCGCTCAAACCAATCTGATAAAATTCTCTGGTTGTTCCATCAGCATACTTTATGGTGTGAAGTCCATATCCAATATTCGGATTAGAAACAGTTTTATTTTCATTGTTTTTACCATCCAGGAACCATAATTTACACGCTGGCATTACTTGCAGAATGATGCGGTGCAACTCTTGCATGTCGCTGCGTTTTGGTTCCGGTTGGCTGTTAATATACTTTTTGATTTGTACTTCTACGCTCATATAGAAAATATAAGATTACGGGTTGCTTACTTTGCCTTTTCAAATCCCGCCCGCTTCAATTTTACTGCATCCGTTGGTTCAGTTTGGTGTTTCGCGTCGACGATTCTCAATCGTTCTCTTTTATCTGAGGCGCGCCGGTTTTTACATCGCCGTCGCGTTCGTAGTTTGCGATGATTATGCCGTTTGGGCTGATCTGGCTCTCGGTCACCTTGAAGGCTGCCGGGATGGTGCCGCCGGCGAACAGGCGCTTTCCGGTGCCGAGCGTGATCGGAATTATCATGAGCTCCATCTTATCGACAAGATCGTTTTTAAAGAGCGTCTGAAGCATATCTGCACTTCCCATGACGTGCAGATCCGGTCCTTCCGTTTGTTTTAACTGTCTGACTTTTTCCGCAAGGTCTCCACTCAAAAAGACGGAGGGCTGCCAATCGCTTGAGTCGCGTGTGTTTGAGGCGACGAACTTAGTTGCGGTCATGACGTTCGGCCAGAAGTTCGAGTGCGTCGGCCAATACGTTTCCCATGCGGCGAAGGTTTTGCGTCCTAACAGCAGATCTACCGGCTTAGCCAGCCGCTCTTGTACAACGACACCCGTCGCCTCGTCCGCATAGGGGAAAAACCATCCGCCGTGCTTAAAGCCGTCGCCGTCACATTCCTCGCTCTGTATGACACCATCAAGCGTCATAAATTCACATGCAATTATTTTTCTCATCGTTTTCTCCTTAATTTATAATTGATTTGTTTCATTGATGAAACATAATACTATCTTAACATCAATTTTTGAAAAACATGCGGTATAGAAACGACAATCTGAGGGGTTGATTGCGACAATTTTTAAACTAATTTTTGTGCTTTGAAACACGTTTCGATATTCATTCCCAAGAATGCTAGATGTGTTGGTCAAGAAAAACAAGAGAAAAAATTCTCTTTGCTTCCTCCATTTTTAGTTTTCAATTGTTTTCAAACTCCAATGGACTCAGACAGCATTATGAGGAAGTAAAGAAAACGGTTGTTTCCTTTACTTTTAAATAGTTAGAGCAAATCTAAGGTAAAAGAATGACAATTTCCCGCTTGAGAAGCAAAGCCGCAAAGAGGCAAAGTGGCAAAGTTTTTGTTTTCTTATGCAGCTTTGCTTCTCAAGCGGGAAACTTTCTTGTAATTTATTCCCTCAAGAATTGCTCTAGTTCGACTGCAATGTCTTGATAAGGATAATTTTGTCGAAGTCGAATAATACCCCTCTCAAATATTAAGTCTGTCAAACGCTCGTTTCACAGACTTTTTTTCAAACTCATCAAAACCTATTCTTTTGTCCTAAAACGGTCTGAAAACTCTGTTCAGAAATCAAAGTCCGTTTTCATTCAATGGACAGATGCCCGGAGCCGGTAAAATTGGAGGTTTCGGCAATAAAATTTTGCAAGTTTTGTTCCTCCGACTCGTTCTTTGAGAAGTTTACAAAAATCTTCGAACGTAAAGTTCAATGGAGGGGCAAAAATGGAACGAAATTCTGTAAAGTTGGCAGCCATGCTGCTGGCATTCAGCGTCGGTGTCGCGATTGTCAGCGTTTTTTATTTCTGGTCGAAATCGGAATTGGTGGAGATCCCGCCGCCGGTCGAGTTCCCGGCGGACGACAAGGGCGACAAGGCGCTTGAGATGGTATTCGTAATAGACACTACGGGTTCAATGGGCGGTCTGCTCGAAGGCGCCAAACAAAAGGCGTGGAGCATCATTAACGAGGTGATGCAAAAGAGTTCGCAACCCAGGGTAAAGGTCGGGCTGGTGGCTTACCGGGATCACGGCGACGCTTATGTGACTAAGATAACGTCACTCACCGAGGATCTTGATAAGGTCTACATGGATTTGATGGATTACAATGCCGCGGGCGGCGGCGATAATCCGGAAGCGGTGGGCAGTGCATTGTCCAAAGCCGTCAAGAACGCCGGCTGGAGCAAGTCGCGGGACGGATTGGCGCAGATCGTCTTTCTGGTGGGCGACGCCCCGCCGACCAAAAGCGGCAATGAGCCGGATGTAATGACAATAACGAACGAGGCGGCGCTGAAGAACATAATCGTAAATACGATCCAGTGCGGGAATATGAACGAGACCCGCGAAGTCTGGCAGCGGATCGCACAGAAAGGGCAGGGCAAATATTTCGCCATCGCACAGGACGGCGGAGTGGAGGACGTAAATACCCCGTACGACGAAAGGATCTCCGAATTAGGTCGTCAGATCGGATCAACCTACCTGGCTTACGGCGCCGCAGACCGCCAGGAAGCGCTAAAAGAAACCTTGGGAACAACCGATTCAAGAATGGCAACGAACACCACCGTATCCACGAAGGCTGACCGTGCTTTGAATAAAGCGATGAACAAGGAAGCCTATAATGGCGATTTGCTCCAGGATATTGAGAATGGAAAAACGGACCTGTCGCGTGTGAAGGAAGAAGAACTTCCCGCCGATCTGAAGGCGATCCCAACCGAACGGCGGGCGGGCGAAGTCGAAAAAAGGATCAGCGAACGCAAGCGAATCCGCCAGGAACTTCTCGATCTTTCCAAACAGCGCGACGCTTACCTTAAGGCAGAGAGACGAAAATCAGGAAAGCAAAACGGATTTGATACAGCGGTTGGAAATGCGTTATCCGAACAGCTGTCCGGTAAAGGAATCAATTAACAGGCGAGGGGCAAGATTTAATCATTGCCCCTTTTTAATAAACCGTGTTCCGGATCGGAAAATAATTTAAGGTATCCAAAAACACTGGGTTTTGGATACCTTAAATTTAATTCTTCAAATTCAGTAAAATTAATCGTCGACTGACTTTTCAAGATACCGGTAAACGCTCGCTTTGGATAATCCGTATTCCTCCATGAGGGTTTTAATCAGCGCGCCCGCTTCCCTCTTTCGCTTCAGCTCTTCTATCCGGTCATTTGAAAGCTTTCGCTGCGCGCCGAACTGCACGCCCTTTTTCCTGGCTTTCGTAATGCCGTCGAGCTGCCGCTCGGCACGGATTTCGGTCTCGAACTGCGCGATCGCACCCAGCATATTAAACAGCAAGCGACCGGTCGCGTCTGCCGTGTCGATATTCTGATCGACGACGCGCAGCTCGACGCCCTTACGTTTGAGCTCGTCGGCGATCTGACACAGATGCAGCGTCGAGCGCGCCAACCGGTCGAGCCGCGTGACGACGAGCGTATCGTCTTCGCGAACGTATTCGAGACAGGCTTCGAGCTGCGGACGCTTCCCTGCCGCACCGGCGCTTCGCTTTTCCTGAAAGATCTTTTTGCAGTCCTTTAGTTTATCGAGCTGCACTTCTAAACTTTGACCGACCGAGCTAACGCGGGCGTAACCGACTAATGCCATAAATGTAAAAATGAATGATGAAAAATATAAAACGATTAAATCATCAAATTCGATTATCCATTTTTCTTAAAAGAGTAACAAATATCCTAAGAGTTTATGAGAAAGTTAAATTGAGACATAATTTGAGACACGGTTTTTGAAGAGTCTCAAAAAGTATACTTTCTGCGACATAGGAATTTGAAAAATAAAAAAGACATGATAGAAACCATGTCTTTTTTATTTTGCTTGGTGAGCCTTTAAGGCACGAAAGCATTGGGGATGGGACGATCGCCGTTGCTGCCGAAACTGGTGATCAGAATTCCGGCAGTCGAGCGCTGCACGAACCAGTTTGCCGAGGCGGGTCGAAAGATGGCGGTGTCGAATTTGCCGTCGCCGTCGTAATCGCCCGGCGCGGGAATGTCGCCGTTTTGTCCAAAAGGAACTGAATAGTAAGAATTATCTTCACTTCTCTGGAAGAACCATTCACCGGTGGAAGGACGCCAGACGGCTATGTCCGCCTTGCCGTCGCCCGTGTAATCGCCCGGCACCGGTTTATCCGTTCCGATGCCGAAGCGGTAAACCTTAAATTGAGAGTTCGTGCTTTGCAGGTACCACCAACTTCCATCCGATGGGCGAAAGATAGCAATATCGGCTTTCCCGTCGCCGTCATAATCCGCCGGAACAGGTTTGTCGCCGCCCGCGCCGAATTGTAAGATCGAAGTTCCTGAACCACCCGAGTTCGAAATAAACCAGGTGTTCGAAGCAGGACGAAAAACGGCAGCATCAGTTTTTCCGTCGCCGTCGTAATCTGAAGGTACGGGAACGTCGCCCGAAGTGCCGAACGGAAAAGAAAAGTACGAATTATCTTCCGAACGCTGAATAAACCAGAAACCGGTCGAAGGACGAAAGACGCCTAAATCGGCACGACCGTCGCCGGTGAAATCGCCGGGCGTGATGATGTCGGTTCCGGCGCCGAAACTGAAAACGCGAAATTGACTATCAAGCGAACGCAGATACCACCATGAACCGTCACTTGGTCTGAAAATCCCGATGTCGGTTTTAGAATCGCCGTCAAAATCGAACGGCGCGCGGCGCGCGGACATCACTTGTGCGCCTGTCCAGAAACCGCTTTCGAGTGCAAAGTTCGACCCGTTTGAATTACTGCCGGCTATCGCCTGTCCGGTCGTCCCCTGCAGCGAAAAAACGCCGCCCGAAGTCTGACCACCGCCGTTTGCGATGTTTGACTGCGTGATTTCAAACGGACCGCCGCTTTGGGCGTCAGCCGTTGAAAATAAAAATAAGAAGGCGACGAGAAATGTAACCGGCGATGTTGTTTTCATCTTTTTTCTCCTAATACACCGTGATAAAGAAGTCGCTGTCATTAAGCAATTGAACATCACCGGCGGCGAATGTCCGAACGGTGACAAACGTATTTGGATTGCGGACGTCGAATCCGACCTGGGCGCTGGTGTTTATGTTGCCGGAAAGCGCGTTTGAGCTCGTCGTCGCGGATATGAACCGGTCGGAAACCTGAAACGCGAAGTTAACCTGGTAAAGACCGGCGCCGGCGCGCGTCACCGAAAACCCGCAATTTCCGCCTGACACGCCCGTAACGCCGTTATAACAACGCACAAGCGTTCCGTTGCCCGCGACATAAACCGCCGCCTTGATAATCCCGCCCCGGTCGCGGTCCTGAACGGCGTTTCCGGAAATGTCGAGTTTGGCGCGCGGAGTAACGGTTCCGATGCCGACGTTGCCCGCCGTGTTGACGACAATTCCGCTTGTCGCCAGCGGCGGCGCGCCTGCCGGTCCGACGATCATTTTGAGCGTCGCGCCGTCGAACCGGACGTCGGCGCGCTGGCTTGCGCCGGCGATCGACATTCCCGTTTCGGTGTTCGGCGTTCCCAATTGAATATTGCCGCCGCTGCCCGAAGTTCTGACGAGCATGTCGCCGTTGACGTCGAGTTTGACGCCCGAGAACGGATTGATGCCGATTCCGACGCTGCCGCCGAACAGCCCGCTGCCGTCGATATTAAAGTTCGCGCCGGTCTGCTGCGCCGTCGAGTTTCTGATAAAAGAGTTTCCGACGCTCGAGGTTGTCACATACTGATTCGCGCTGATGCCGCCGAGTTTGTTCGCGTCGAGCGAAATATCGGCTTGCGCGGCGCTCAAAGTGCGAATCGAATACGGCGAGCTCGTCAACTGCTGGCGCGGGTTGAGAATTGTGAAGCTTTCGCCGGCGCTGCGCCGCACGGATATTTGCAAATACCTGTCCGCGCCCGAAAACGCCGGCGCGCCGAAATCGAGCAGAACACTAAACACGCCCTGATTGACCGCCACGCCCGGATTCGTCACGGTTGCGCCGATCTGGTCTGCGCCGCTCGCGGATCCGAAGAGCCGAAACTCCATTTGATAAACCGCCTGCGGCGTTCCGCTGTCGGTCAGTTTTCCTTGGTAAGTGAAGGCGGTCGTCTGTGCTTGTAGAGCACTCGCCGCGCAAACGAAAATCAAGCCGATCAAAATGTATTGCAGAATAGATTTTCCAGTCATAGTTTTACTCTTGGTTTAGGGGCAGGCGACATTTGTTAAAATCATCGCGCCCGCATTGTCGATCGAAAGCAGCCGGCAGGTCGCGCCGCCCGGCGATTTGAGAATGATTCCCTGCCCCGGCGAGCCGACTAAGATATTGCCGCCCGCTATTTTCAACTTCGTCGGCGTCGTCAAGACGGTTGTCGCCGGTCTGCCCCAGAACGGCGCGTCTTCGGTTCTGGAATTATTCGAAATATTCGCCTGATTCGTGCCGTCGGCGTTCATCACGTAAATCTGGTCGCGCACGCCGTTGCGGAAAGAAAGAAACGCGATTTTGCTGCCGTCGGGACTGAACGAAGGCGAGGAATCCGCCCACGCATTGTTTGTGATGTTCGTTCGATTCGTGCCGTCGGCGTTCATTACATAGACGGCGTATTGACTGCCGATGCCGATGCGCGCGCTGAAGGCGATCCTGGTGCCGTCGGGGCTAAATGTCGGAGAAGTGTAAAGACCGCCGCTGTTGGTTAAATTGATTTGATTCGTGCCGTCCGCATTCATTACATAAATCTGAAAGTTGTTGCCCGTCGCGGCGCTGCGGGAAAGAAAAAGAATCTTACTGCCGTCGGGACTGAATGACGGTGAGTTATGGGTCGCCGAATCGGTCGTCAGGCGCGTCACGTTCGAGCCGTCCGTCTGCATCGTGTAAATGTCGACGAAGCCGCCGCCGAGGTTCGACGAAAAGACGATTCGGCTGCCGTCGGGACTGAATTTCGGGAATTCGTCGCTTCCCGGATTATTTGTCAATCTCGTTTGGTTCGTGCCGTCGGCGTTCATGATATAAATTTCATAATTGCCGTCGCGCGTCGAAGTAAAAGCGATTTTGCCGCCGTCCGGGCTCATTGACGGCTCCAGTTCGTCGCTCGACGTGTTGGTAACGTCGGTTTGGTTCATCCCGTCCGCGTTCATCGTATAAATTTGGGACGCACCCGTGTTCGGGTAAGACGTATAAACGATTTTTCCCTGCGCCGCGCCGACCGTCGACAAAATCAGTAAAAAGATTGCCGGAACCAACCCGGTAAGTAATTTGCCGCGCATTGTTTGCCGAAATGTCATAATTTCCTCATTTAGTAAAAAGAAAAACTTCCTTTTACGGGCAAACGACTGTCGTTAAAGTCGCCGCGCCGGCGTCGCTGACCGAAAGCAGGCGGCAGGTGTTTCCGTCGGGCGATTTGAGAATTATTCCGCTGCCTGGCGTGTCGAGCAGAATATTGCCGCCCGTCACGTCCAGCTTTGCTTTCGGGGCGGCGGTTCCGATGCCGAAATTGCCGAGCACGAAGCCGTTGCCCGCGATCTGCGCCGTCGTCGCCGTCAGCGTCCCGCCGACGGTGCCGTTGCCCGCGACGTTGAAATTCGCGCCCGCCTGCGGCGTCGTTTGATTGAGAATGGCGTTGACTGCGCCTCCGAACGAGGCGGTCGTTTGGATCGTGCCGTCAGGAAATTTAACGCCGCCGAGTGTCGTTTCGATTAATCCGGCGACGGTCAACCGCGAATTCGGCGTTGTCGTGCCGATGCCGACGTTGCCGCCGGAATTGTTGAGCAGCAAATTTTTCGCCGCAAACGCGCCGTAGTCGAAAGCCTGAATATAACCCTGCTCGCCGCCGAAGCCGACGACGATGCCTTTGCCGGCGCTTGCGGGAAGCGGAGTCGAATCGCCCTGAAACCAGCTCGAGCCGACGACGTTAAATCTTGCCTGCGGCGCGCTCGTGCCGATGCCGACGTTGACAAGATTATTGCCGAGGACGAGGGCGTTGCTGCTCGAAACGACGGCGCCCGCGCCGATTGCGGTCGCATTGCTGAGATTGTTCGCGCCGAAATCGGCTTGAAAACCGACGATCGTGTTATTGCTGCCCGTGACATTGACATCGCCCGCCTGAAAGCCGAATAAAGTGTTGTTGATTCCGGTCGTGTTGTTAATTCCGGCTCTGGTTCCGAAAAACGAATTAAAACTACCGTTCGTGTTAAAACATCCGGCGCATTGCCCGAAGAACGAATTGCTCTGCCCGCCGGTGTTGGCGGCACCCGAACCGTCGCCGAAAAAGGAATTTAACTTTCCGTCCGTGTTCGCCGTTCCCGATTCGTTTCCGAAAAAGGCGTTACGAAATCCGGTCGTGTTATTAACCCCGGCGGCATTTCCGAAAAACGCATTACGAAATCCGGTCGTATTGGCGACTCCCGAAAGCGCGCCGAAAAAGGAATTCTCGCTCGCCTGATTGTCGCGCCCGGCGTTGTAGCCGAAAAAGCTGTTGAAATTGCCGCTCCCGCTGCTAAAACCGGCGTTTGAGCCGAAAAATGAGTTTGCGGCGCCCGTCGTATTACTCAAACCGGCGATATTTCCGAAAAAGGCGTTGTTCGAGCCGGTCGTGTTATTGAATCCCGACTGATTGCCGAAAAATGAATTGGCGCCGCCGGTTGCGTTTTTTTGTCCGGCGAGCGAGCCGAAAAACGAATTGCTGATGCCGGTCGTGTTTAGTTGTCCGGCGCTGTAACCGAAGAATGAGTTGCTCGTGCCGGTCGTGTTTGACTGCCCCGCATTGACGCCCGCAAATAGATTGCCGCTCCCGGCGCTGCTCAGCACGCGGCTGCCGCCGAGATTGTATTGCGTCGCGGCGTTAACCGTTTCGAGCGAGAGCGCGCCGCTGACCGTCAAGCCGCCGGCAATCGAAACATTGCCGCCCGCGTCCTGCTGAACGAAGGCGGAGGAATTTACGCCGCCGAGCTGCGCCGAATTATCGGCGGTCGCCGCCGTGAGAGATCTGATCGCATACGGCGCGGCGAGAATCTGCTGGCGCGGCGCAAGGACGGTAAAGCCGCCGCCGCCTGATGGTCGGACGCCGATTTCCAGAAAACGATTCGCGCCCGTTAGAAACGCGCCCGCGCCGAAGTCGAGCGTCACGTTAAAGACGCCGTTCACGACCGAAACGTTCGAAACCTGCTGCGCTGCGCCGACCATCGCGCCGCCCGCGTCGAACAGTCGAAATTCGAAATCGTAACTCGCCGTCGGCGGTACGCCCGCGCTCGTCAGACGTCCCTGATAACTGAACGATGTCGTCTGTGCCGGCGCGTCGGTCGCCGCCATTAAGCAGATAAATGACAAAACAATAAAAACAGACCGGGAAATACATTTCGTCGTCATTGGCGTTCTCCTTTTTCCCTTTTAAATACAGGTGAGATGATTTATAACAGAACGCGCGCGGCGATATAACTACTCGTTTGAGCAGGTTAGCGAAAAAATTTTGAAAGTCGTTTCAGACGATTCGCTCGCGCAAAGCTTTCGCGACCGCTTCGGTTTTCGAGTGAACCTGAAGTTTTTCGTAGATGTTTTTCAGATGAAATGACACCGTATGAAAGGAAATGTTCATTTCACGCGCGGCGGTTTTTTTGTGATGACCTTCGATGAGCAGTTTTAATAATTCGGTTTCCTGCGGCGTGAGGCGATATTCGGCTTCTCTCGGCGGGCGGAAGGTGCGAAAGAGATTGACGACGCGCGCGGCGATCGTCGGCGACATCGGTGAGCCGCCCTTGACGGCTTCGCGAAGCGCTTCGAGCAATCTGGCGGGCGGCGTATTTTTGAGCAGATAACCGTTCGCGCCATTACACAGCGCGTCGAAGATTTCGCGGTCGTTGTCGTAAATCGTCAAGGCGATGATCGGAATTTCGGGAAAAATCCGGCGCATATGCTCGATGCCCTCGGTGCCGCTCATTTTCGGCAGACCGAGGTCGGTTAAAATCACGTCCGGCTTATCATTTTCGATTCGCGCCAGCGCAGTTTCCATCATTCCGTAGCTCGCCACGCACGCGAAACCCGCCGTGCCGTTGATCAACGCGGTCAAGCCTTCGCGAATGTCGCGCAAATCTTCGATCAGGACGACGCGCATTGTTTCGGCTGGCGTATCAATTGGATTGTCAGGAACAGTCAAGGTCATTTTATCAACCCGAAATCTTTATAAAGTTTCAACCTCAATTCAAAATAGCGGATAAATTAAAATCAAACAACGCGCCGCCCGCGCTGCCTGTCGAGCATTTTGAAAATCAAATAAACCGGGTAAAGCAAAAGCAGAATCCCGATCGAATA
>DASWRC010000214.1:0-9215 GCA_036403375.1 Pyrinomonadaceae bacterium | reverse complement strand
TCGTGCGGTTGGCATTGAACACCGCCGCGACTCGCCCGACAAAGGCAGGCGTCGGGTCGCCGGTCACAAGCTGCTGAATCAGGAACTTGCTGACAAAGGGCGCGACGTTCGGATGATTGTAGATATTATCAAGCGCCTGATTGAGCGAGTTGTTCGCGTAAGTCGCAATCGCCGTACCGGTGCAGCCCGCGCAGGCGGCGATATTTGTCGTCGTCGAGCCCGGATAATTCAAAAGAGTTTTCGCCGCCAAATCGTGATTATTCGGGTTGGTGATAATCATCGGGTCGATAAAATTCGGCGCGCCGGCGGCGCGGTTCGGGCATTGCGTGCCGGTTACTTCGCATAACGCCCAGCCCGTGAAAGTCATCGTGAAATTATTGACCGTATTCTGGTCGTAAGTCGGAATCGGGTTGCCCTGATTGTCGAGCCGCGGCGTGCCGTCCTGATTGAGCATAAAGAGCCCGACGTTGAAAAGCTGCATCAGCTCGCGCGCGTAATTTTCGTTCGGCGCGAACCGCGTCGAAGTACGCATATTTAAATATCCGCCCATTCCCGGGTTAAGCGTCATTTCCTGCATCAGCGTGCGCCAGTTGCCGAAAGCGTTGCGGCTTAAAATCTTGTGATAGGCGGTCATGTGGCTCGACTGTTGAACTTCGACGCCGGAAATTACCCAGAGCTGTGCGAGCGCCCACGCGACGCGATGCCGCAACTGCGCGTCGCCGTAAAAAGCTTCCCTGTAAAACCAGTTCTGGACCGGGTACATCGTGTAATGATTGACAAAACAGAACGGGTCGGAATCGGGCAGCTCGTTGTCAATCAACCCGTTGCAATCGGGCGGCGGATTTGTCGGGCGGAGCGGAAAACCCGGATACGGGCTGGTCGGATAAGGCGCTTCAAATTGTTCGGCAAGCCATGTGCGAAGCCCGATGCGGCGCACGCGGTCTTCTAAAGCGGGCGTCGGTCCGAAAGTCGCCTGTTCCAAAAATCGCGTGCGGTCGCCCGACCAGCGATAACCGACGCTGCTTAATTCGGCGGCGGTTTGTTTCGACGCGGCGGAAAGATTGATTTTCGCGCTCGCGTCGTCCTTTAGCGAGCCGCCGGTCGCGTCTAACCCGAGCCGGACGCGATTGCTTTCCAAGCCGCGCCACGCGACGCTTACTAAACAATCGCCTTTCGCGGGCGGTTCTTCCCAAATTCCGAGCTCGTCCCGTAATTCGATTGTCAACGCATAGATACGATTGCGGCGGTCGAATAATCGCAGCCCGAGAACCGGAAACCGGTAGCGTCTGCCGTTCGAGTCTTCGGCGTAAACGCGAAAGGCGCTCGCAGCTTCGCCGGTCATTAATTCGATGTTCGCGACGTATAAAACGACAGTCGAATACAAAGCAAACGCATTAGTTTGTGCGGCGGGCAGCCGGTCGCTCAAAAGTTTGCCGGTTTCTTTTACCGCCAGCGCGCGCGTCGAATCCGGTGCGGTTAATAAAACCGGGGTCGGTGAATTCGGGTTCGGGTCTAATTGCGCGAGCGCCGGAAAAGCCAGCAGGAGGATGATAAAGAAGACCTTCAAAGACAGGCGAAGGCTTTTTAAGTGTTTGCGGTTCATACCGTTAGACTCCTTTTATCGAAAAATGAAAATTGTGACGGAGAATTACCAAAACTGATAAAAACGCGTTACGACGGGTCGAAGGGAATTACCGGCGCGGCTAACGGCGTGTCGGTCGGCAAGCCGAAATACCAATTACTGACCGAGCCGTTTCCGCTGTACATAATCCACCAGCCGCCATCCGACGGACGCCAGATGGCGATGTCGGTTTTGCCGTCGCCGTCGTAATCGCCGGGCACGGGTTTATCGGTCGAATAACCGAAATCGGTGACGGTTTCGCTCCCGTCACTGCTTTTTTTAATGCGCCAGACGAGTCTTCCGTTCTGCGCTCGGGTGCCGGCGAAATCCGTCTTCCCGTCGCCGTCGTAATCGCCGACCGCCGGAAAATCGACGTCTAAAAACTGCGTCGTCGCCGGCGTCGTATAACCCGAGCTGTAGGGCGCAAACCAGACTTTGAAAAGGTGATTGTTAAAGACGGCGATTTCGCTGTGACCGTCGTTGTCGTAATCGCCGGGAACCGGTGTCGGATTGACGTTGCACGTGTCGCCGACGGTTTTTCGAATCGTGTTGTCGCGATTATCGCCGATAAAATAGACGCTTAAGTAGCACGGCACGGTCGGGTCCTGGCTGATATTTATTTTGTAGAGGTGCGCGATTTCGGCGCGCGCGTCGCCGACGTAGTTGCGGCTGAATTTGTAATAGCTCGGCTCCCATTCGTAATTAAGAACCTCGTAGCCGCCGTTTTTACCTAACCAGTATTCGTTGGTATCGCCGATGTCGAAAAGCCACCAGCGGTAAATTCCGACGTCCGTTTTACCGTCGCCGTCGTAATCCGCCGGCGCGGGAACGTCCAGCGTACGCCCCCAGTGAATTGCGCCCCAGCGCCCGTTGTTGGTATTCAGATAAAACCAGTAGGACGGCTGCGGCGCGACCGATATATCGCGCGAGCCTTCGCGGTAAAGCGCCAAATCGGTTCTGCCGTCGCCGTCGAAATCGAGTTTAAAGCTGTTATCGGTAGCCGGAATGCTGAATGTCAGGAGCAGACAAATACAAATAACAAAACTTACACGTAAAGTTCTCACAATAAATTGTCTCCCGTTTGTTAACTATCACAAGGACGCGCAAATTATTTGCACGATTAACCGCTCTCGAAACGGATTGCTAACCGGGGATTCGTGTTATGAGAAAGGTCTTCAGCTATCGATTTCCACCCGTTCCGAAGTTTTCCATTAAGTATTAGCATATTTAACCAAAAACGGCTATTTAAAGAAAGTTGAAATTTGTTTTTATTTGAAATTACCGTTGCGGCTTAATCCATCCGCCAGACTGCCGATGACCGTGACCAGTTCGACCGCCTCGACCGGCTTCGGAACATGCGCCTGAAAGCCGGCTTTCAGAGCCCGGACGCGGTCTTCCGTACGGGCGTAAGCGGTCAGCGCAATTGCCGGAATTCGCCCGCCTTTTTCCGCTTCGCGGCGGCGCACTTTGCCAATCAGCATATAGCCGTCCTCGTCCGGCATTCCGATGTCGCTGACGAGCACGTCGAAGGGCTGCGTCTCAAGAAGAGCAAAGGCTTCGGACGCCGAAATTGAAGTCGTGACCTCGACGCCGAACTGTTTGAGAACAGCTGCCAAAAGCTCGCGCGAGTCGGCTTCGTCGTCCACGACGAGAACCTTTAAGCCGCTTATTTCGGGCGCTTCGTGAATTTGATTTTGTTCTTCGCCCGAAGCGGAAACGCGCGTTTCTTTATTTTCCGCGTCCGGCGGCGCGGCGGTTAATCCGGGCAGCCGGACAATAAAGGTCGTGCCGCGTCCTTCGCCGGCGCTTTGTGCCGTCACGGTTCCGCCGTGCATTTCGACGAGCTGGCGGACAATCGAAAGTCCGAGCCCGAGACCGCCCTGCCGCCGCGTCGTCGTCTGGTCGGCTTGCCGGAAACGGTCGAAAATATACGGCAAAAATTCCGGCTCGACGCCTTTGCCCGTGTCGCTGACGATTATCTCGGCGTGCGATTCCACGCTTTTCAGATTTATCGACACGCGCCCGCCGCGCGGCGTAAATTTGACCGCGTTCGACATCAGATTCCAGACGACTTGCTGAAGGCGGTTCGCGTCGCCGAAAATCGCGCCTGCCCGCGAGTCGAGCGCGACTTCCATACGGATTCCTTTTGCTTGCGCCGCCGGACGCGCCGCGTCTATCGCCGATTCGATTACTTTTAAAAGGTTAATCGTGTCGATTTCGAGCCGCAGCTTGCCGGTGATAATCCGCGAAATATCGAGTAAATCATCGATTAACTGCGACTGCGCGCGGGCGCTCCGGCTGACGGTTTCGAGCGCGCGACCGGTTTCTTCATCATTCAATTTTCCCTTTTGCAGCATTGCCGACCAGCCCAGGATGGCATTGAGCGGCGTCCGCAGCTCGTGCGAGAGCGTCGCCAGGAATTCGTCCTTAACGCGGTTCGCGCTTTCCGCCAGATGGCGGGCTTCCTGCTCGCGAATAAGCGTTTCGTTGAGGCTTTTCATGACGCGCGCGCGCTCAATCGATTCCCAGAAACGATTGGAAACAAAGCTCACCAGCTCGACTTCTTCCGGCTTCCACCGGCGCGGCTCTTTCTGGTGAACCGCCATACACGCCGCAAACCGCCCGTTTTTATGAAGCGGCACGCAGATTACGGCTTGAATCGCCGTCCGCCGGTAAGCGGCTAAATCTTCCGCCGTGACCTGCGGGTCATCGTCCACATCGCAAACGACATACGGTTTATTTTCGCGCATCAGGCGCAGAACTTCCGCGCCGAAGCTCGACATCGAGTATCTGCCGACGATGCTCTCGGTCGCGCCGCGCGTGTAATCGCCGGGAATGTAAAAATGGTCTTCGTCCGGCTCGACTTCGGCATACGCGCAGCGGTCGGCACCGAGATATTCGCCGAGCAGCCGCGCCAGCGTGAGGGTTATTTCCTCGGGCGTTTCGAGCGGGCGAACCGCTTCGTCAATCTGCATGATAAAGCGGTTGTAAAGCTCGCTCTGTTTGCGCTCGGTCACGTCGCGCGTCGTTCCGGCGACGGCTTCGACCTCGCCGTCCGCGCCGATAATCGGCACGAAAATATAATCGTACATTCGCCGCCCGAACGTGCCCGAAAAAGGAACTTCGCCGCGAATCGGCTGCCGTGTCGCCTTGACCTGCTCGATTTCGCGGTCGTGCATCGCGGCGTGCCACTCTTCGTACCCGAGTTCGAGACAGTTTTTCCCGATGGCTTCGTCCCACGTTTTGCCCCACATTTCGAGCAAAATCTTGTTCGCGTAGGTAAAACGATGGTTGAGGTCGAAGACGTAAACCAAATCCGGCGTGTTCGAGAAAATCGTTTCATACAGTCGCCGCTGGCGCTCGGTTTCCTGCTGCGTGCGTCTTAGATTTTCTTCCGTTTTAACGCGCTCGGTAATATCGCGGCTGATTGTTGTGTAGCCGATTGGCGCGCCCGTTTCGTCCTTGACGAGAAAAACGCTGTAAATCATCCAGACCGGCTCGCCCGTTTTGAAATGACGAAACCGAATTTCAGTCTCGCCCGCGCCGTCGCGCTCGATGCGCGGAAAAAATTCCTCTTTGATAAATGTCCGGTCTTCCGGGAAAAAGAAATCGGTCACGTTCGCCTGCGCCGCCTGTTCGAAGCTGTCGAGTCCGACCAGCCGGAGTCCGGCAGGATTGACGTAAACGGGTTTAAGAGTTAAATCGGAAATGCCGAAAAATTCGGCGCTGTTATCGGCAAGCGAAATGAATAATTGATGTTCGATATTAGAATTTGAGCGAGCCTGAAATTCACGACCGTTTTCGTCCACCATCTTTTAATTGTTTTAAACCTGCCCTTGATTTTCTGATTAAGGCTTATTATAAGACATTTCAAGCGGGGCACAAGAAATTATTTACCGAAACCCGCGATTCTTTTTTCGACTGCCCGAAGTGTGGCGACTAAACTTGCCGTCCGGCATCAAACGGGTTTTGCCAGCTCCCAGAATTCCCGGTGTTCGGCGGCGTCGCCCGCCGCGAGCTGCCGGAGCGGCGAAAGCGTCTCGACCTCGATAAAGCTTCCGGCGGTGTAAACTTCCGTGTTTGAATTCATGTCCGGATAAAGGGCGTTCGCCTGATGCTCGAACGTTTTGGTAAAGACGACGTCTTGAAGCCGGTATTTTATCCAGCCCGATTTATTCAGAACGCCGATTTTTTGCGGGTTTTCCTGATGCTCATCGACCTTTAAGCGGATAAATTCGCGGTCGAAGCTCCAGCGCGCGTCCGACAAATCCGTGTACGACCAGACGGTCAAATTTCTGACCGGCAGCAGAGTTTCGCCGCTGTACGGCGCGAACGGCTCGTTCGGAATCAGAACCTCGCCGCCGCCGCGCATAATCGTCAAAGCCCACGCCGAAAGCTCGATTTCGCTGGCGCCGAGGTTTTGTATTTTATGAGAAACGCGAACGCCGCTGCCTGTTTCGTCGAGCGTGACAATGATTTCCTTCTGTGTCGCGGTCACGGTTTCGAGCGGCTGGACGAGCCGCACCGAAAGATTTTCCGGCGCGACGAAATATTCGACCGGTTCATTATCCGGCGCGTATGAATTCGGCATATGTTCGGGCGCCGCCCAGAGCCGGTGCCCGCCGTAAGGCTTCCAGACGCCGAGCGCGGTTTCGAGCTGCGCGTGCGGGTGAAGCCCGAGAACGTTTTCGCCGCCGACAAAATTGTAAGCAATAATCCGCGGTCCGAAATCGGTCGTGACGATGATTTCAACCTCGCCGTTTGTGAGGCGCAGACAGTTTTGAAAATCCCGGTACTGAATCTTTTCCATTTGTAACCCCGGCTGAAAATTAATCAAAATCGAACGCCCGAAGGCTCTTTCTGCATTTTAGAGCGAGCATCACCCGCCCGGCAAGTTTTTCCCTTCGTGCAGTTATAAAAAGTGTAATTGCTTATTTAAGATTGTCCCCGGTCGGGGCACGAAAATTTCGCCGGCGCATTATTTACCGGCAGCCCAGCCGCCGTCGATTTCAAACGCCGTGCCGGTCACAAAAGCCGCTTCGTCGCTTGCCAGATAAAGCGCGGCGGCGGCGATTTCTTCGGGTCTCCCCATTCTTCCCAACGCCTGGGTTGCCGCCATCTCCTGAAAGGCTTTTTCGGGGTCCGGGTATTCGGCAAGCCGCTTTTTGACGAACGGCGTTTCCACTCTGCCCGGACAAATTGCGTTGGCGCGGATGCCCTGCGCCGCGTGGTCGAGCGCGACGCATTTCGTCAAACCGACGACCGCAAATTTTGTTGTACAGTACGCCAGACGGTCTCTGATTCCAATCACGCCGCCGATTGATGCGAGGTTGATAATCACGCCGTATTTGTGCTCAATCATCGAAGGCAGGAAGGCTTTCGTCAGCGAAAACATGCCGCGCACGTTGACCGCGAAAAGCCGCTCCAAATCTTCTTCCGAAGTTTCCAGAAGCGTGCCGACGTGCCCGAGCCCGGCATTGTTGACCAGAATATCGAGCCTCCCTTTTTCTTCTAAAACCTGTTTTGCCGCCTTCCGGCAGTCTTCGCTTTCGGCGACGTCGATTTTGATGAATTTCGCATTTTCCAATTCACCGGCGACGCGGTTTCCGTTCGTCTCGTCCAAATCGGCGACGTAAACAAATGCGCCGGCGCGCTGCAAAGTTCCGGCAATCGCCTCGCCGATGCCCGACGCCGCGCCCGTCACCAGCGCAATTTTTCCCGATAAATCAAACATAATAAAGTTCGGAGTTCAGAGTTCAGAGTTTAGAGTTAGAACTCGGTTTTTGAACTCTAAACTCTGAACTCTAAACTCTGAATTAATTTTCCTTAACTTGATTCGTTAAAATTCCCAAACCTTCGATTTCGACTTCCGCTGCATCGCCGTCTTTCATAAAAACGGGCGGCTGCCGCGCAAACCCGACGCCCGGCGGCGTTCCGGTCGCGACGATGTCGCCCGGTTCGAGCGTGATTGACGCGGATAAAAATTCGATGAGTTCGGGAATTTTGAAAATCAACTGATTCGTATTTGAATCCTGCAAAGTTTGACCGTTCAAACGAAACTGAATCCGCAGGCTGTGCGGGTCTTCGATTTCGTCCTGCGTCGCGATAAATTCGCCCATCGGCGCAAAAGTATCGCACGATTTGCCGCGCGTCCATTGTCCGTCCGCGAACTGAAAATCGCGCGCCGAAACGTCGTTGAAATTCGTGTAGCCGAGAACGTATTCAAACGCGTCGGCGCGGCTCACGTTTTTCGCGCGGCGTCCGACGACAAACGCCAATTCGGCTTCGTAATCAACCTGCGTGCTGTCTTTCGGCAGTAAAATCGGCTCGTTTGCACCGGCGGCGCACGCCGCGAATTTCGAGAAGATAATCGGCGACGCCGGAATCGCCATGCCGCTTTCAAGCGCGTGGTCACGGTAATTCAACCCGATGCAGATAATTTTGCCGGGACGCGGAACCGGCGCGCTAATGTGAATTCCCGCCTTTGCAAACTTCGGTAAATCACTTTGCGAAAGCGCCGCTTTTGCTTTTCCGAGAAAATCATTCTCCAAATCGAAGCAGCTCAGCAAATCGAAGCAGCTCAGCAAATCGCCCGCCGACAGATTTTCATCCGAAGCGAGCGATGTCAAATCCACGATTTCGCCGTCCGAGCCAAGCGCGCCGATGCGGTAATTTTCTTCGTTTGAAGATTTTTTGAAGGTTATCAGTTTCATTTTTAACCAATTCAGGTCTTCGGATTTTGGTTCCGGTTGTTATTTCGCCGCTGAGAAATTCAAAAACAGCTTATCAAAGTCCGGAATCGAAAACCAAAGACCGAAAATCCAATTTAACCAAGCCGGCTTTTGCGCCCGTATCCGAGTTCCGCGCCGCCCGAAATAACGTGGTCGATGCCGGTTGTAAAAGTCGCTTCCGAAGCGATAAAAAGACAGAGTTTTCCGGCTTCTTCGATTGTTCCCATTCTGCCGAAAAGCTGCGCGGCGTCGCCCGCGCGGCGCGTCTCTGCCGGATTTTCCGAAGCGTCAATCGCCGCCTGCCAGAGCGGCGTGTAAATATTGCCCGGCGAAACCGCGTTAACCCGCACGCCGAACGCGGCTTCGTCAATCGCGAGCGCCTTTGTAAAAGCCGTAATCGCGCCTTTGGTCGCGACGTACGTGACCGCATGAAGCTGTCCAATCTCGCCGACCAGACTCGACATATTGATGATGTTGCCGCGCGTTTTTCTTAAAAAAGGCAGCGCGAATTGGCAGGCGGCAAAGATGCTGACAAGATTTAAGTCGAGCAAATCGCGGAATTCTTCAACCGAAAAATCGTCAATCGGCTTGTGCGGCGGATGCCAGCCCGCGTTGTTGATTAAGCAATCGATTCGCCCGTATTTCGCGACCGCCTGCGAAATCAGATTGTTTATTTCGTCGATGTTTGAAACGTCGCATTTAACGAAAAACGCGTCGCCCTTTTGCGAAGAATTTAATTCTCCGGCGAGCGCGTCGCCTTCTGCCTGCCGGCGAGCGCAAAAAACGACTTTCGCGCCCGCGTCCGCAAACGCGCGCACGCAGCCTTCGCCGATTCCTTTCGTACCGCCCGTCACGATGACGAC
>DASWRC010000213.1:0-46706 GCA_036403375.1 Pyrinomonadaceae bacterium | reverse complement strand
TGCTCCGCACGCAGGGCATCGCGGCGCGAATCGTGAACGGTTTTCAACACGGCGAATTTAACGAAACGGCGGATATGTTCGTCGTCAAACAGAAGGACGCGCATTCCTGGGTCGAAGCTTATTTTCCGAAGGAAAAAGCGTGGATTACGTTTGACCCGACGCCGTTTGCCGGACAAAATCTATCTGGAAATTCGACGGGAATATTCGGCTTTGTCGGAAAATATCTCGATGCTCTGGAAGCCTTATGGATTCAGTATTTCGTCTCTTTCGACAATCAGGAGCAGCGCTCGCTGTTTCGTTCAATGAAGAGCGGTTTTACCGATTTTCAAATGAAAGCGACCGAATGGCTCAACGAATACCAGTATAAAATACAGGATTGGTGGACGGATGTGCGCGGCGACAAAGGTGTTCAGGCGAGCGCGCGGGCAATTGCCTACGGCGCGGCATATTTAATAGCTTTTATCACCGGATTTTTGGTTTTGCAGTGGCTTTATCGCCGCGCGAAGAGATTGGAGTTATGGCGAAAATTCATTGATTGGTGGCAGCGCAAAAAGCAGAAATCGATTGTCGAGTTTTACGAGCGAATGGAAAAAGTTCTGGCAAATCGCGGCTTTGAAAGGCAGTCGCATCAAACCCCGCTTGAATTTGCATTTGCGCTCGGAATGCCCGAAGCCGTGCAGATTACCGAAAAATACAACCGCGTGCGGTTCGGCGAAAAAAATCTGTCGGGTGAAGAATCAAGGGAAATCGAAAACTGGCTCGAAAGTTTGGAAAAGAAGGATAAGAATTAAAAAACTGTTTATATTAGAAAGGCTTCCGCTCGTTTGATTATATGGTCATTCACAAATGGTAAAGCCGGTTCGGGGCGGTTTTGTGCTATTCTAAATGTTTGTTTTTGTGTTATGAAAAAAGTAGGATTTGTCAGTCTGGGGTGTCCGAAGAATCTGGTTGATTCCGAGGTCATGATGGGTCAATTAAAAGAAGCCGGTTACGAGATAACCAACAACGCGGCGGAAGCGGAAACGGTCGTCGTCAATACCTGCGGGTTTATCGAATCGGCAAAGCAGGAATCGATCGACGCGATTCTCGAAGCGACTTCGCTTAAAGGTGAAGGCAAGGCAAAACGCGTCGTCGTCGCGGGCTGTCTGGTCGAGCGTTACCGCGACGATTTGATGAAGGAATTGCCCGAAGTTGACGCGTTTATCGGCACGAACGAAATCGGCAGAATTTTGGAAGCCGCCGACCAGACAAAGAAATTCAGAGAATTGCCCTTACTTCCGATCGGCAATAAAACGGCGACTTATTTGTATGATTTCGACACGCCGCGTTATCGCGCGACCGATTCCTACACGGCTTTTATCAAGATTGCCGAAGGCTGCGACCGTCCGTGCGCGTTTTGTTCGATTCCGTCGATGCGCGGCTCGTTTCGTTCGCGCCGGTTCGGCTCGATTTTGAAGGAAGCCGAGGATTTAGCCAAACAAGGCGTTCGCGAAATCGTTCTCATCGCGCAGGATTCTTCGCGTTTCGGCGAGGATTTGGGCGAAGTCGATGCGCTCGCAAAACTTGTTCGCGCGCTGGGCGAAATCGAAGATTTGGAATGGATTCGCGTGATGTATGCCTACCCGACGCATATTTCCGATGCTTTTCTCGCGGCGATTGCGGAAACGCGAAAGGCAGTCAAATATCTCGACATGCCGCTGCAGCACGCTTCGCGCAATGTTTTAAAATTGATGAAACGCGGCGGCACACGCGAATCTTTGGAAAAATTAATCCGCCGCGTTCGCGCCGAGGTTCCCGGCATCACGATTCGGACGACCTTTATTACGGGTTTTCCGGGCGAAACGGAAGAAGATTTTGAAGAGCTGATGACTTTCGTTCGTAACTGCGAATTCGATAACGTCGGCGTTTTCACATACTCCGACGAAGAAGGCACGCCCGCCTTCGATTTGCCGGACAAGGTTGACGCTCGTATCGCCAAGCGCCGCCGGACGACTTTGATGAAAGAGCAGGCGAAAATTTCCAGGCGCAAAAACAGGGAAAAAATCGGCAAAACTTTCAGAGTTCTATTTGAAGGCTTCTCGCAGGAATCGGATTTACTTTTTCAAGGCAGACTCGAAGGTCAGGCGCAGGAAATCGACGGTTATATTTTAATTAACGATATGCCCCAAGATTTAGACCCGCGCGTCGGCGAAATTTACAACGTTCGTATCACGGAGGCACACGACTACGATTTGATTGGCGAGATTATCTGAGTCTCAATCAGATTTTGACAAACATTTCGACGCCTCAAAACCCGTTTTAGAAATACGCAGGATGAGTTGCCGGTAATCCCGGTCGGGTTTTTTCCACTCGGCGGTCGGATATTTCAGCTCGTCATTAAATTCAATGACCAGGTCTTTGAGGACGATACTGATAAGACTGTTTGCTCCTTTACTGCTTTCTTCCTTCGAAACCGGCACCAGGAAAGAAACGACTTTTTGAATCGTTTCCGGACTATCTCCGACTACTTGATAAAAAAAATAATCGCCGCATGGTTTGCCCAGCTTGGAAATATCCGTGATTCCCATTTTCAGTTCTGCAATATTGGCAATTTTTCTTTCTCCTTTGAAAGGAATGAAAATGCTCTGCGCTGATGCCGCGCCGAAAAAAACAAAAATAATTAGATATATTTGAAAAATTCTCATATTTTCTCCGCTCCGGTTGAAAAAACAATAGCTCACAAACAGTAGATTTCAAAGCCAAACCGTATAAATTAAATCATTATTGAGTGGAATGTATTTACGATTTCATGGACGGATATCTGTTGAATTTGAAGAAAGCCATTCGAGCGCTTCCGTTTCTTCAAAACAGACACGAAGCTTGAAGCCGAGATTATCCGCCACCGTTTCGTAAAAGCGATAATCTTCGAGCGCCTTGTCCGTTTGAGAAACCAGAACCGCCGCTTTTGTTTGCCGGGCAGTGACGGTCTTAAATACTTCCAATTCTCTCGGTAAGGTATACCAGTTCGCAAACGGCACTGTAATGGTCGCCGCACGAATGTCGTAAAGAACATTAAAATTATGCTTCGCTGCCGTTTCGCGGGCGGTTTTGACAACTCTTTCGCCCTCATTTTGAAAAACTTCGCCCATCACAACGACTTTTACCAATCGCGTTGCGTCATCCAAATAAATATCAAAGGAATCCATATAAATTTTCGTTTTGTTTATTATCGAAGGTTATTTGAATAATTTCGTAAATCATATAAAATTTATCACAAATGCCCGATTACGACGAACTTGTAAATATTTCCGCCACCATCGAACAACAGAAACTGGACGCAGAAGCGCCGCCGAAAAAAAACTTTATCGATTATTTTTCTTTGGCGGTGACGACTTTCGGCGTCGGTTATCTGCCGCTCGCGCCCGGCACATGGGGGTCGATGGTCGGCGTCGCGATTTATCTCGGGTTACGCGTGTTTGAAATATCGGCGAGGATTGATACTGCCGCCTACGGTCGGACGATTGAGCAGACAAATGGTTGGATTTATGCCGGAAACGCGGCTGCCTTATTGCTTTTTTGTCTGCTCGGAATCTGGGCTTCGAGCCGCGCGACGAAACTTTTCAAACGCAAAGACCCTTCGCAGGTAGTCGTTGACGAAGTGATGGGGCAATTGATTGTTTTTTTGTTTGTGCCGTTCGAGATTTCGTGGACGCTCATTTTCGCCGGATTTTTGTTGTTTCGCCTGTTCGATATTTGGAAGCCGTATCCGATTGATTCATTGGAAAATCTGCCCGCCGGAATCGGCATCTGTGCCGACGACATTTTAGCCGGAGTTTACGGCGGCGTGTGCCTGTCGGTACTTTACGCCCTTGCGCACACCTGGTTTTAAGTTACAATCGAAAATTATGAAAGTTCATGTTTTAGCGGGCGATGCGCTGACGGAAGATTTTAAGAAAACCGAGATTGACGGCGAAATTATCGTCTGCCGCGAATGTCTGGTCGAAGGCGACGTCAAAGCCGCAGGTCTCGAAGATTTCTGGCAAGTTCGCGCGCGGTTTATCGAAAAGACTTACGGCGGGAAAAAGGAAGACTATTTTTCGAGTGTCGCGGGCGAGTTTGAAAAACTATCGAGCCTTGCGACTGCCCGAACGGAAATAAATCTCTGGTTTGAATACGAGCTTTTCTGTCAGGTGAATCTCTGGTTCTGCCTCTCCTTACTGCCTGAAACAGGTGCAAAAATCTTTCGTGTCGCGCCGGTTGTGCGCGCTCGCGGCGATATTTGGAAAGGTTTCGGTCGTTTAAGCGCAGAAGATTTGGCAAAGTGTTTTGCCGAACGCGCGGAGTATTCTGAAAGCGATATAAAATTAGGCGCGGATTTGTGGAGGGCGTATCAGAATTCGGATTATGACGCGCTCGTAGAACTTTCCGAAACCGAATCGGCGGTTTTTCCATACCTAAAGGAAGTGTGCCGCGCCGAAATCGAGAAAAGCGCTCGTCCGCGTCAGATTTTGGAAGCAATTGTCGCCGAAGGCAATACGGATTTCGCCGAAATCTTCCCCGCTTTTTCATCAAAAGCCGGCGTTTACGGCTTCGGTGACGCGCAGGTGCAAAGAATTCTGGCGGAAATTTAGAAAGGTTTTGAGTACCGCCTTTAGTCGGCTGGTCTGCAGGCAAAAACCAACTAAAGCTCGTACTCAAAACTCGCTTGTAATTTTACTTTTGTTTTCTTCCGCCGCAATCGCTTTTTCCGCCGCTGCTTCTTCCGACTTATCCAAGATCCAGCCTTTGCGCCAGAAGTAAAACAGCAGCGCGAGCGCGATTAAAATCATCGAGCCGATTGTCAAATAATAGCCGTTCTGGCTGTGCAGCTCCGGCATATTTTCAAAATTCATCCCGTAAATTCCGGCAATCAGCGAAAGCGGAAGCATAATCGCCGAGAAAATCGCGAGCACCTTCATCACGTCGTTGGTTTTGTTTGCCGTCACCGAAAAATGAATGTCGAAAAGCCCCGAAACAAGGTCGCGGTAGCTTTCCGACAAATCGGAAATCCGCAGCAGATGGTCGTGAACGTCGCGGTAAAAGGGCAGAATATTAGCAGGAATCTGCGGAAACTCGCCGTTTGAAAGCCGGTAAAGAACGTCCAGCTGGCGTGACGAAATTCGTTTGAGCCGGGCGACCGAGCGGCGCAAATCCATGATTTCTTCCAAAATCGCCGTGTTGCTTTTTTTCATGTGAAAAACGCGGTCTTCGATTGCATTGATAGTGTTGTCGAAATCGTCAACAACCGGCATATATAAATCGACAATCTGGTCTAAAATCTGGTGCAAAAGGTACGGCGCCCCGCGCTGGCACGCATAGGAATTGGCGCGAATCTGGTTCTTCACCTTCTTGATGCTGCTGAATCTTTCAACATGAAACGTGACGACGTAGTTTTTTCCTAAATACCCGTCAAGCTCTTTGGTCGTGAAATTTACCGAGCTTGTTTCCTCGGGCTTAATGCCGTGCACGATAAAATAAAAATAGTTAGGAAAGGCTTCGACCTTCGGCTGATTGCGCGTTTCGAGACAGTCTTCGACCGTCAAATAATGAAAATGAAAGACATTGAGCAAAACGTCTTTCGCCTCAGCCGCTTTCTCATCGGTTTCGCCCTGCAAATCAACCCAGACGACGTTCGATTCGTCCGCCAGAAGCATCGGCAAATCTTCTTTCGTAAAACCTTCTTCAACTTCGTCCGAGCCTTTTCGATAAACAAAAACTTCCATAAATAATTATTAGTCTGTCCGTAAAGGTTTTATCACTGACAGGTAATAACTGACAACCGGCAGCGCGCAATTTCGGTTTTTATACGAAAGATTTTCCCGGCGAATTAAAAATCCGGTTCACGGCTTTACGTGACGGATGAATCATTCGATTTTTTTTGATTGACTAAACGCATCAAGGTATCGGGCACGAGACGCTCGGCAAATCCTGAAATAAACCCCCAAATTATGAGCAGCGCAAAATCGGTTCCTTTTTGCGGACCGGTTTCCTGTAAAAAATTACTCAAGCCCATCACGAAAGGCTCAACCGCCGTCACCGTCGAGTTGCTCTCATCAATGTCGGCTGGTTTCCCGGAATCGTTGCCGTCGCCGTTATCCGCAACGACGACCGGCGACGGTCTGACCGTCATCGTATTTTGCAGTGCGGCGTGCGGTTTGTCCAAATTCATGACCGGAAAAATAGCGCCTTTGAGCAGCCCGCCTGCAAAAAAGAAATAAAGGATGATAGCGAAAATTGCGCCGGTGATAGGTGATAGGAAAATACTGAACGAGCCATAGGTCAGCAAAGACAGGTTGTAAATCGGGTCGCCATGATTGGAGATAGTTTGAAGCCGGTGCTGCATACTGACGAACGCGCCCATCATGCCGGCGAAAACGACCAGTATCAGGGTCGAAAAAGTCGTGACGAGCGACGCGTATTTAGACGGCGGTAATGTCATATCACGCGACGGATCGTTTAAGTAAAACACGTAAATCGTAAATCCGACGCTCGCGACGAAAAAGAGCAGGGTCAGAAATGCCGCGTAGCGAAGCAGCCGGGTCCTGATATTTTCGCGCGTCGCGACATAGGCGTAGCGGATATAAAACTCGTCGAGCAGGTATTTGTAATCCGCCTTGAGCTTCGCGAGGTCTTCCGCCTCCCTGGCTTTTGTCAAATCGACCGCGCGGAGGGCGACATAGCTGTTATACTCGGCGGTTCCGGCTAAATTTTGATATTTTATTCTTAAACCGATGATTTTGCTTTTAATCGTTTCAAAATCCTGGTACTTCAGAAGTATCAATTGGTATGCGTAAATGTCATTCCATTTGAGCGTGCCGTCCTGGCGCT
Source organism: Pyrinomonadaceae bacterium (assembly GCA_036403375.1). Classification (GTDB taxonomy): domain Bacteria; phylum Acidobacteriota; class Blastocatellia; order Pyrinomonadales; family Pyrinomonadaceae; genus JAFDVJ01. The sequence goes on along the minus strand of DASWRC010000213.1, from coordinate 39,860 downwards.
TATCGACAATTTTAAGACACGCCGCTTTGTCTTCTTCGGAGATGTCCGAAGTTCTTTCCAGCACGTATTCGCCCTGTAGATGGTCAAAATACAGCAGTCCGTATTCGGGAATTTCGGAATTTATCGGTTTTTGATTTTGAGCGGTTTTGTCGGACATATTTCTAACTCCTGCAAAAAATTAATTGTTTTTCTTTCTTAAACTAAAATTTTGTGTTTTGGATTTACCGCGCATAATCGTTAATTTTCGGGCGCGACTTTGGAAATCCGGGGCTCCGGCTTCGACGCGGTATTGACCTGAATCCAGCTCGCCAATCTCGTAGCTTCCGCCGGCGCCGGTCGTAATCTCCCGGCTCGTACCGTTTTTGAGGCTGGTGATTTTGATAAGCGCGTTTGGAATGGTTTTCCGGTCGGCGTCCGTGATTATTCCGCGTAGCTCGACGCGATTGGTTTCGTCGATTCGAAAGTCTAAATTAATCTTGCTATTCGATTCCGTGTTGATACTCGTGGTCGTGGCTCCGAATCTGCCGCCGATGTTTAATAATTTGGAAAGAGTCGAGTAGCCGGGAACGAACATGTCGATGCGGTAATCGCCGGACAGGAGTCCCGAAAACGTGTAAGTTCCGTTGGCTCTTGTTCTTTGTTCGGGATAACTAAAACCGCGCGTCAGATTGGTCGCTCTGACGCGCGCGTTCGCGACGCGGCGACCGTTCGTCAATTCGGCGACGCCGGACATCTGATAAGTTTGCGGGTCGTCGATTCTCGGGCGGGATTCGCTCATTACCGTCTGCGAAGCGCAGGTCAGAGAAAGGAGTGCAAAAAGCGCAAAAAGCACGATTAATTTCGGGGCGTTCAAATTGTTTTTTTTGTTCATAGCTGGTTACCTTGCATATATACGAAACCGATTGTTGCCGAAAAGCCGGTTGTTTGAACAGTAAAGCGAAATGTTTCAATGAAAAGATTAATGTTCGGGCGCAAAGAGCTGAACTTTATTATCCGGAAGCATTAGCTAATCAAACACTCTGCGGGGTAGTGAATATAAGCAATGCGATAATTCGGGGATGCTTAAATCGCAGGCAGTTGTTTACGATGGACGGAAAATTAACACGATATAAAAAATATTGCAAGCAAAAAAAACATTGTGATATTCGTTTTGTCGCCGGTGAACGAGACGGGATAAAAATTTCGTCAAACTAAAATTTCGTCAAAGCGTAAATAATTATGGTATCTTTGCAAACGAGTTTATGAACGATAGAAACGTAACATTGCGCGTTGAAAACGTGACGAAGCGGTTCGGCGATTTTACGGCGGTCGACGGTTTGAGCTTCGAGGTTCGTGCCGGTCGGGTGTTCGGTTTTTTGGGACCGAACGGCGCGGGGAAAACGACGACGATTCGGATGATTGTCGGGATTACGGCGCCGGACGAAGGCAGAATCGAGCTGTTCGGCAGCCACACGCCGAGGGAGATGCAGAACCGTATCGGTTATCTGCCGGAAGAGCGCGGGCTTTATAAAAAGATGAAAATCGTTGACCAGCTTCGCTATTTTGCCGCGCTCAAAGGCGTCTCGCAGAAAGACGCCGACCGGCGGATTGACCGGTGGTTAGAGCGGATGAAGCTTTCGGAATGGAAAACAAAAAAAACGACCGACCTTTCAAAGGGAATGTCGCAGAAAATCCAGTTTGTCTCGACCGTTCTGCATAATCCGGATTTGCTTATCCTGGACGAGCCTTTTTCGGGGTTAGACCCGGTGAACGTCGAATTTTTAATCGAAGTCGTCGCCGAACTAAAAGCGCAGCACAAGACGATTATCTTTTCGACGCACTTGATGGAAACCGCCGAGCGTTTGTGCGACGACATAATCTTAATCGACAAATCGCGCAAAGTTATCGGCGGTACGCTGCGGCAGATCAAGGCAAGCTACGGCAAAAATCTAATTGCACTGCGCGCGACGGGCGGCAACGGCGTTTTGGAAGATACGTCGCTGGTCGCAAAAATCACGGAGCACGCCGACGAAAAGGAAATTCAGCTCGCCGAAAATGCCGATGAGCAGGTTTTGCTGAAAAGATTAATTGAATCGGGCGCGCGCGTCACGAAATTCGAGCAAATCGAGCCGAGCTTGAATGATATTTTTATTGAAAAAGTAGGGGGCGAAGATGCGTAAATTCTGGGCGGTCGTCAAACACGAATATCGAAAAATCGTTCTGAAATGGACGTTTCTTCTCGGAACTTTGCTTTTCCCGGTTATCGCCGCCGGCTTTGCGGTCGTGCCGGCGGTTATCTTTTCCATTAAGGGCGAAGCGACGCGGATTGCGGTGATTGACGCGACCGGGAAAATAGCGCCGCGACTGAAAGCCAATCTGACGGCGGAGAAAATCGAGGAAAAAGCCAGACAATCGACGAAAGATTCTTTGAAAAACTTAACGCCGAACCAGGAAGAAAAAATGAAGCGCGATATGGCGCAGTTTCAGGACAGTTTCAATTTTGTCGATTTTGACGCGACCGCGAAAACGCCCGAAACGATTCGCCAGGAGCTGACGAATCAAATCACCGGCGGCGCATTGGACGCCTATTTGATAATTCCCGCAAATTATTCGGACGCGGACGCCAAATACGAATTTTACTCGCGCAAATCCGGCGATTTTATCGTCAACGAAACTCTCAAAGACGCGCTCGATAATGCCGTCCGTTCACAGCGTCTGGCGGATGCCAATATCAGCGAGGAACGTCTCCAGGATTTGAGCCGGAAAGTCGATTGGGACGTGAAAAAGATTGACGAAAAGGGCGCGGCAAAAGACGATTCAGGCAGTTTCTGGGCGGGTTTTATCATCGCGTTTATGATTTATCTCAATCTCGCAATCTACGGGCAGATGATTATGGGCGCGGTCGTCGAAGAAAAAGAAACGCGCATCGCCGAGATTTTGTTTTCGTCCGCCAGACCGTTTCAATTGATGATGGGAAAATTGGTCGGCGTCGCGCTCGCCGGGCTGACTCAGTTTGCGATTTGGGTGATTTCGGCAGCGGTCGTAATCGCGATTGCGATTCCGTATCTGGCGGCAAACGGCGTTGACCTGCCGCTGCCGACCATCTCGCCGCTGGCGATTATCTATTTCCTGATTTTTTTCGTCATCGGATTTTTTCTTTACGCCTCGATTTTTGCGCTCATCGGTTCGATGGTGACGACCGTGCAGGAAGGCGGGCAATTTGCGTTTTTGCCGATAATGCTGATGCTTATCGGATTTTATTTTAGTTTTGCGGTCATCCGCGACCCGAATTCGATGCTTTCATTCTGGGCTTCAATAGTGCCGTTTGTCGCGCCGATGACGATGCCCGTGCGGATTGTGGCGGAAACGCCGCCGTTCTGGCAGATTGCGCTTTCGATTCTGGTAAACGGCGCGACGATTGCCGCGCTGATTTGGCTCGCGTCACGCGTCTACCGCGTCGGGATGCTGATGTACGGCAAGCGCGCGACGATTCCCGAAGTCTGGAAATGGATTCGGCAAAGCTGACGCGCGATAAAAATCAAGATGGCGAACGAAATCGAGAAAAAATACCGTTTGAGCGTCGTGCAAAGGCAGGAAGTTTTGGAAGCTTTAGCGGAAATCGGCGCGCGGTTCGAGGGCGAAGATTTTGAAGAAAACATACTTTTTTCAAACCCGGATTTAACGGCGAAGCGCGCCGTTCTGCGCCTGCGGCGGATTGGCGAAAAGACGATTTTAACTTATAAACAAAGAATTGAAAACGAATTTGCCGTTAAGCAGAACACCGAGTACGAAACGGAGGTTGCGGATTTCGACGAAATTGTAAAAATTATCGAAAGTTTGGGTTTTCGCCGCGCCCTGGTTTACGAAAAACGTCGCCGCACCTGGAAATTCCGGCAGGTCGAAATTGTTCTGGATGAATTGCCGTTCGGCTTGTATATGGAAATCGAAGGTTCGGTCACGACTATTGCCGAAGCCGAGATGTTTCTCGGCGCGGAAGATTTCGAGGTCGAGCACGCGACTTATCCGAATCTGACTCTGCGTCACGGAAAACAAAACGGCGGTTTGACCGAAAGCCGATTTGATTGAGGTTTGGTTATGAAAAAGAAGGTATTTTTAATCGCGTTTTTCCTGCTCCTGGCTGGTTGTGCAAGCCAAAACAAGACCGAAAACAAATCTGCCGGCACGGCGAATAAAACCGAAAATTCAAAAGTAAAATCGTCGGGAAGTCCGAACGGCACGGCAAACTCCGTCACGCCCGCCCAAAATCAGACGGGCGAAAAGATAGAAAATCCGGCGCAGATTTCATTTGCGCCCGGCGAATTGCCGGCAGGCTGGCGCTGGCTCGATGCGGACGCTAAATACAATCCGACCGTTTACGATACGAAATCGGGTGCGCTGCATATCGACATACCGACGGGCAAAGATTTATACGGCGAAACGCGCACCGCGCCGCAATTATTGAAAGCGATTACCGGTGATTTCGAGATTGAAACGCGTGTTAGATTCGACCCGAATGATACTTATCAAGGCGCGGGACTGCTGGTTTTTCGCAACGACAATAATTACATCCGGCTTGAACGCGGTTTCGGCGGAGTCGGCAGCGAAAAAAGCGGAATCCGTTTCGACAAGCGCGAAGACGAAATTTACGAACCGATTGCCACACAGGAAAGATTTCCGACCGCCGCCAAAGAAGTCGAGTTAAAAATTCGCCGGACGGGACGCGAGTTTACCGCCTTTTGGCGTCTGCCCGAGGGAGAATGGAAGGAAGTCGGAAAATATCCTTCGAGTTATCCGGAAACCGTGCAGGTCGGGTTGATTGCCTGCAACACGGCGGCGGAAATTCCGGTCGAATTTGCGTACATTAAACTTTCGCCGGCGACGAAATGACGCTTTAAGCTCCGAAGTTTGAAAAGTGCGAGAAAAAATCTTGTTATTTTGCAAGCAAATTCGCTACAATCGTTCTAGTTTTGAAAAGGAGAAGTTTGGTATGAAGAAACACATTTTCGGTTTCGCGCTTTTTAGTTTAATTGTCGCGACATTTGCTTTTATTTATACGGTTTTCTACGCGCCTTCGATGCCGTCGAAGAACGCGGTCAAGCCGCCGGTTTCGCAAACGGAAACGCGCAGTGAAAGACCGACCGCGTGTTTTCCGCGCCGCACGAAGCAGTTTTATTACACGATAGACGGCGCAAATTATTACGTCGAAAATAATGTTCTGGTGTCGAAAATTACGCTTTATTGGAACGGCAGCGGCGCGCCGCCCGCGAAAATTTCCGTCCAGCCGCGCATTTTCATGATGGATAATTCCGAAAATCCGAAATCGTTGAAAGCGGAAACTTTAATTGAGCCGTTTAAGGACGGAAACAGCAAGACGCTGACGGTCGATTCAAAATTTGTCATCAACGGCGTCGGCAGCGGACCGCCGAATCTTTATGTCGTGTTCGAGGTTCTCGACACGGAAAGCGGAAATTACCTGACGAGCGAAAAAGTTAATCTCGCCGAGGCGTTTCACATCCTGACCGTTTACCCCGACAGCTCGGAACTTAAGGTTAAAAATAACGAGCTTATAGTCGTCAAAAAATAACCTAAAAAAATCGTAAAAAATTTTTGCAAGTTTGAAATGTCCGAATCGTTCTTTTTCGCATAGAGAAGTTTTCGGTCAAGTTTCAAACTTGCATTTTCTTTTTTGAGAGGACATTTTTTATGAGAAGAAGGACATCTGTTTCCGTCGGCAAATCAATGTTTGCGGCGGTTTTGCTTTATACGGTGATTTTCTCGGGCTGCACGAGCCAAAGCAGCAATTCAAACACGGCGGACAGCACGATTGCGACGGAACGACAGCCGTACTCAAGTCCGAAGATGAGTACGACAACGTCGAATACGACAACTAATGCCGGCGTTTACGAGTACGAGGAATCTGAACGACAAACACAAAGGGCTGAACGGTATGCGGAGATTTCGGAAAACCCGTTTCTTGAAACGCTCCGCGCGCCGCTTTCGACATTTTCGATTGACGTCGATACGGCGTCTTACGCAAACGTCCGAAGATTCTTAAACAGCGGAAGCCTGCCGCCGAAAGACGCGGTGCGGATTGAGGAATTAATCAATTATTTTGAATACGATTACCCGCAGCCGGACGGAAATTTACCGTTTTCGGTAAATACGGAAGTGGCGGCGTGCCCGTGGAACGCGAAACATAAAATCGTGCAAATCGGGCTGCAGGGCAGAAAGGTTTCGCTCGACAACGTGCCGCCGTCGAACCTTGTTTTTCTGGTTGACGTTTCCGGCTCGATGGATTCGCCCGATAAATTGCCGCTCCTCAAACAAGGGTTGAAAACGCTGGTCAACCAGCTTTCCGACAGAGACCGCGTGGCGATTGTCGTCTATGCGGGCGCGAGCGGTTTGGCTTTGCCGTCCGTTTCGGCTGCTAACAAGGGCGAAATCCTCGCGTCGCTCGACAATCTCGCAGCGGGCGGCTCGACTAACGGCGGGCAGGGAATCCGGCTTGCTTACAGCATCGCGCAGGACAATTTTATCGCAAACGGCAACAATCGCGTGATTTTAGCGACCGACGGCGATTTTAATGTCGGGCTGACGGGCGACGACGCACTGGTTTCGCTAATCGAACAAAAACGCCAAAGTAATATTTTTCTGTCGGTTCTCGGTTTCGGAACCGGAAACCTGAACGATTCGATGATGGAAAAGCTCGCCGATAAAGGCAACGGCAATTACGCCTACATCGACACTGAAGAAGAAGCGCGCAAAGCGCTCGGGCAGCAGGCGGCAGGAACTCTTTACACGATTGCGAAAGACGTTAAAATTCAGTTGGAATTCAATCCCGCAAAAGTTGCCGGTTACCGGCTTATCGGTTACGAAAATCGTCTTCTGGCGGACAAAGATTTTAACGACGACCTCAAGGACGCGGGCGAAATCGGCGCGGGACACACTGTGACGGCTTTGTACGAAATCGTTCCGGCAGGACAAAAGATAGAAAATCCGGGTGTTGACGAGCTGCGTTACGGTCGAGTCGAGCCTTCGGATACGCAGTTTAACGCCGAGCTTTTGACCGTCAAGCTGCGCTACAAAGAGCCCGCCGGCGACGAATCGAAGCTGTTGACGACTGGTCTGCTTGATAGAGACAGTTCGTTTGAAAATGCTTCGGAAAATCTGCGTTTTGCCTCGGCGGTTGCCGGATTCGGGATGCTGCTGCGCGACTCGAATTACAAAGGCAATGCCAGTTTTACAAACCTCTGGCAAATCGCCAATTCATCGCGCGGCAATGATTTAAAGAATTACCGCGGGGAATTTGTCGAATTAATCGAAAAAGCTCGACGAATGAAAGGGTAGAAAGGGATAAAGGGGAAAAAGGGAAAAGGTTAAAAGGGTAAAAGGGTAAGAGCGGGCTTTTGCGAAAACGAACCAAACTTTTTCACCTTTTCCCTTTTTCCCTTTTTCCCTTTTATTTCTTGACCAAATCGAGAATATCGGTGATTAACAAATCCGGCTCGAACGGTTTTGTGTGATATTTTTGAAAGCCCGAAGCAAAGGCTTTGGCTTTGTTTTCTTTGGTCGTAAAAGCGCTCAGCGCCATTGCCGGAATTTTGCCGCCGTTGTCGGACGAAAATCGACGGATTTTCGAAATCAACGAATAACCGTCTTCGTTCGGCATTGCTAAATCCGAAATGATAACGTTGAATCGGCGGGCTGATTTTTTCAAAACATTTAACGCCTCAGCCGCCGATTCGACACTTTCAACCGTTGCGCCGTTTTGTTCCAGAAAAAGCTGTAGAACTTCGCGCGAATCCAAATCGTCTTCGACGCATAAAATCTTCACTTCGGCGAGCGGCATCTCTTCAAAACCCGGCGCTTCCCGTATTTCGTCCGCGACGCCCTGCGCCTGCTTGAATAACGGCAGAATCACGGTGAACGTCGAGCCGTGCCCGATGCCTTCGCTATATGCCGAAACCGCGCCCTGATGTTTTTCGACCAGCGTTTTGACGATTGAAAGACCAAGACCGAGACCGGCTTGTTCGCGCGTGATCGTCTGGCTGCCCTGCGAAAATTGGCGGAAAATGTGCGGCAGCGTCGCGGCGCTGATTCCCTGACCGTCGTCCTTTACCGAAATTACGACTCTTCCGTCTTCGGCGTCGAGATTTAATTGAATATTTCCGTTTTCGGGCGTGAATTTCAGCGCGTTTGTCAGAAGATTTGTAAAAACCTGCTGAATTCTGACCAAATCGCCGAAAATCATTGCGTTTTCGGTATTAAAATTAAACGTCAGATTGATGTTTTTCGATTCTGCGGTCGGTTTCTGCGAGTTGAAAACCGTATTGACCGCATCGTAAAGATTCATCGGACGCATCTCAAGGCGCAGTTTGCCCGACGCAATGCGCGACGAATCGACAAGGTCGCCGATCAATTTTGCCTGCGACATCGCGCTGCGCTCGATTGTTTCGAGCGCGCTGCGCCGCATCTGTTCGTTCACTTCCTTTGTTAAGAGAATTTTTGTCCAGCCGAGAATGGCGTTGAGCGGCGAACGCAGCTCATGTGAAACGAGCGCGAGAAAATAATCTTTCGTCCGGTTGGCGTCTTCGGCTTCGTCACGCGCCTTTTTTTCGAGCGCATAAACGCGCGCGAGCTCTTCGTCGGCGTTTTTTCGCTCGGTAATGAGGCGCACAACGCCCATCATATTTGCCGGATTGCCGTCCGAATCGAGATAAGTTTTGCCCTTCGTCGAGAGCCAGTGAATCGTCCCGTCCGAATAAATTACGCGGTATTCAATGTCGTATTCCGTTCCGTTTTTCTGCGATTCGAGAAATGTGTCAACCAGTTTCTGACGGTCGTCCGGGTGAACGACTTTAAGAAAATCTTCGTAGGCAATCAAGTCAAACGGCGAAATCTCGAAAAACCCGTTGCATTTCGGCGTCGAATAAATTTTTTCTTCCGCGAGGTCCCAGAACCACAATCCTATTTCAGCGCTCTCCGCCGCATAAAGAAGCTGTTCACCGCGTTTTTTGTAAAATTCGATTTCCTTTTCGCGCGCCGTCACGTTCTGCCCGCAAAGAAAAATATGCTTTATTTTGCCGTTCGGTTCCTCATAAATCGGCGAAAGATTAAGCTCGATGAGGCTTTTCTCTTCCTTGCTGATTCTGAATTCGAGAATTGTTTTCGACGTAATGCCTTTTGCCGCCGCTTCGACCGCATCGGTAATCATTCGAAAATTCGCATCCGAAGACTGCCAGAAAACCGTCTCGGTTAAATTATGTCCGACGAGAAGTTTCGGGTCGGCAAAGGTGTGTTCGAATATTTTACCGGCGAGCGACAAAACAACGCCGGTGGGACTGAGGGTGCCGTAAATTGAAAATAAATTTTTGAAAATCTCGATTGTCTGAATATCAAGGGGGAATTCCATTTTTTTTGTTAGCTCCGGCTCGCGAACAGAATCCGTCGACGAAGTTTCTTGCTGACCTGTTTGGAACATAAAATTATATCACTGACAGATTTAAGATTCTGAATTTAAAAAGGGTAAAACCCCGTCGCTCTTTCGAACGCGAGGTTAAATCGGTAGAAAAGTAATTTTACCTAAATTGTTGCTGGTCAAATAAATCCAGGTTAAACAGCTCTTCTGCCGGTCAAAAGACGAATAACGAAAATGACTAATGCGATAACCAGTAAAAGGTGTAGGAATCCACCGAGAGTCTGACCTCCAACCAATCCGATTAACCATAAAACCAATAAAATAACAATAATCGTTTCTAACATAATTTCCCCCTTTTCAATTTCTAAAACTTTTTGCCCTTAGGCAGTTGCCCAATATACTTCAACTCGCGTGCCAAAATTGTAAAGTGAACGAAATAAGGAGGTTAACGGATTTATGCTTTTTATGCGAGAAAATAAAATTTATTAAATAGTATTAAAACCGTACACGCCAGCCGGGTTGCTTTGTATTGATTTTGAGCCGACTTCAAAAAACCTTTCCAATGTATTAAAATATTACAGATTTGTTTGAAATTTTTGAAACCAAACTCTTTGAAAAAGTGCCTAAATATTTATAAAAATTGCGGTTAATGCTTTTTGGCACGCTCGTTGCGAATTTAACCGGCGTGCTTTATATTCGGGTTCTTAAAAGGTAATCCGGATAATATACAAGTTCCCGCAATATTTTGTGGGATTTTAGGAGGGGGCAAGAAGTTAAGGGGGCTTGCCTCTTCCGCTTTGAATCAAACGAAATTACAAACATATTTATTGAATTTTTTGTTTGATGAAAATAATCAAACTCACGCAATTTTTCTTAAAAATTTGAACGAAATTAAGGATAACTATGGCATATAAGGCATTAGTAATTGATGATGATGTAGCGACGCTGGAATTCATGAAATTTCAGTTAAAGGACGAAGGTTTCGACGTGACGACCGCCGAGCGCGGGCAGCGCGCGCTGGATTTTGTGCGTGAGACGGAATTCGATATTATTCTGACGGATTTGAACCTGCCGGATTTAAATGGCGTCGAGCTGGTCAAACAATCGAAACAAATTTCGCCCGATACTGAAATTATAATGATTACCGGTTTCGGTTCGATGGAAAAAGCCATCGAAGCGACGAAAGCCGGCGCGTTTCACTACGTCGAAAAACCGGTCAATTTTGATGAACTGAATTTATTAATCGGCAAGGCTGTCGAACGCAAACAACAGGCGAAGGAAATCAAGGAGCTGCGCGGAAAGCTCGCCAGCCGCACGTCGTACGAAGGCATTATCGGCGGAAGCCGCACGATGCAGTCAATCTATGAAATTATCGAAAGCGTCGCCGAATCCGAAGCGAACATTTTAATCCTCGGCGAATCCGGCACAGGGAAAGAAGTTATCGCCAACGCGATTCATTATAAAAGTCATCGCTCGAAAAAGCCTTTCGTCAAGGTAAACTGCTCGGCGCTGCCGAAGGATTTGATTGAATCGCAGCTTTTCGGGCATACGAAAGGTTCGTTTACGGGTGCGACGAGCGACAAAACCGGTTTTATCGGGCAGGCAAACGGCGGGAGCCTTCTGCTGGACGAAATCGCCGAGATGCCCGTCGAATTACAGCCGAAGCTGCTTCGTGTTTTGCAGGAGAGAGTTTATTATCGGGTCGGTTCGGATAAACCGCAGGAAGTCGATTTTCGCCTGGTCTGCGCGACGAACCGCAATCCGTTTGACGCGATTCAGGACGGCAATCTGCGCGAAGATTTGTATTATCGTGTCAATACCATCGAAATAAAAATTCCGCCGCTTCGCGAGCGAATGGAAGATGTGCCGATGCTTGCCGAGCATTTTCTCGAAATTTATGCCGAAAAGTATAAAGGCAAAGCGAATAAATTCTCGCAGCACGCATTTGACCAGATGCTCAATTACAACTGGCGCGGCAACGTGCGCGAGCTTCAACATGCGATTGAACGCGCTGTTTTGCTTTGCAAGACGAATACGATTACGGAATTGAACATTCCGAAAACGTCGTCCGAGCCGGTTTCGTTCGCCTTTAGCGCGTTGGCTTCGGAAAAAAGCTCCGATGGAGAAATGTCGCTCGCCGGCGGTTTTACATCTAACGGCACGAGTCACGAAACGCAGAGTATTCAAATCAGCGGCGGTTTGGACGGCGAAAAGCTTTTTGAAGAAGTCGGAAAAATCATCGTCGAAAATCTGCCGGAACCGGTTGACGGCTCCGAGCAAAAGGATGTTTTCGATTCGTTGGAAACCGGTGTCGTGCTGGCTGCTCTGCGGCGTACGAACGGCAATAAACAGGCGGCGGCAAATCTGCTCGGGCTTTATCGCCCGCGGCTTTACGGAATGATTAAACGCCATAATCTGGAAGAGAAAATCTAAACTATCTGAAAAATAAAAATCTCGCGGCTTGAGAAACAACTCAAGCCGCGAGATTTTTTATTTGATAATTAAAGCCAAAAAAAGCCTCCTGACGCCAGGAGGCTTTTACTTAACAGGATATAGGAGAACTTATCTGCTTGACGGCGCAGCTGGCGCGGAAACATTGATATCGATTTTCTCTTTCTTCGTTCCGCCCAAAAATCCGCTGTAATAAAGCGCGCCGGCGATAATCGCCACGATAATAATCAATGTTACTGCCCAAATAAAGTTGCTTCCAGTGCTGTTGTCTTCTGACATAAAATTTTTTCACTCCCTAGTCTGATAATAAAATTAATAAATCTATAGCTTTATAAGCAAAATCGGTGCCACTAAAGTTAAATAATAATAAATACGAAATTTAGCGTCCAAATGCCGGCGCGAGACTTCATAAAATAAAATTAAAAACCCGTATTTTGCAATAAAATCAAACAATTATGTAAAATATTCATACAAACCGGCAAGCTCGAATTTCTGTAATCGATAGACTTTAGCAGGAAGCAAAGGATTTTTTCTAAGGTATGTTTATTGCTGGATAACGGCTTTGCTTAATTGCATTTACCGGAACGATTAAAAAGGGAAGGCATAATTTTGTGGCAGCGGCAGCAGAGGAAAAATCGAAAGGGGAAGGATTCAGAGAAGGCATTCGGTTTCCTTATTACGTCCTGTTTTTCTCGATTCTACTGACTATCGGCGCGACTATTCTTTTTTACCAAAGCGCGAAAACCAAAGACGATACGCGATTTTCGAACGGTGTCAACCGCATTCGTTTCTCGCTGGAAAACCGCATCGGGTTATACGTCGCGCTGCTTAAATCCGGTCGCGGTTTTATCCAATCTTCAAACGATTTAAATCGGCAGAAATTCAAAGACTTTGTTGAAAGCCTGGAGCTCGAAAAGAACTATTACGGGGCGCAAGGCATCGGGTATTCGCGCACTGTCCGCAATGACGAGCGCGCGAATTTTATTGCCTCGATGAAAGCGCAGGGATTTAGCGAATACAATATTTTTCCGCCGACCGAAAAAGATTTATACCAGCCGATTGTTTATATCGAGCCGTCCGGAGAGCGCAATCGGCGGGTCATCGGCTTCGATATGTCGAGCGAAGAAAACCGCCGCGCGGCGATGGAAAGAGCACGCGATACGGGACTGGCTTCGGCAACCTCGAAGGTTGAATTGCTGCAGGAAAACGATTTTGAACGGCAGGCGGGTTTTTTGATTTACGTGCCGATTTATGAAAGCGCCGACGAGCCGGCGACTACCGAAGAAAAACAAAAAAGCTTGCGCGGCTATATCTATAGCCCGTTTCGCGCGAACAATTTTTTAAAGGACGTGCGCGACAATGCCGGTACGAACGATATTGTTATCAGGATTTACGACGGCGCGGCGACGCCCGGCAACCTGCTCGCGCAGACCGAAAGCGCGGGCGGCGCGCGAAATCTAACCGGACAGCTCAGCGAAAGTTATTCGACCGAAAGCGAACTCGATATTGCCGGGCGAAAATGGGTGGTTCAATACGATTCGCTGCCGACATTTGCAACTCAATCGAGCGTCAGCTGGACGCCTTTGATTTTTTTGTGCGGCATGATTTTTAGCCTTCTGCTTTTCGGAATGACTTACTGGGAAGCGGTGACGCGCGCCAAATTGCAGCAAACAGCCGTGGAACTGACCGAATCCGAACGGCAAATTCAAGGTTTGCTTGAAAAGGAACAGGATGCGCGCCGGACAGCCGAAGCCGCCAACGCGACGAAGGACGAATTTATCTCGGTCGTTTCACACGAGCTTCGCACGCCGCTCAACGCCATCGCCGGTTGGACACGAATATTAAAGAGCGGCGATTTATCGCTCACTACGAAGGATCTGGCGCTGCAAAAAATAGAAAAAAACCTCCGGCTGCAAACAAATCTGGTCGAAGACCTGCTTAATTATTCGCAGCTTATTTCGAGCAAGGAAAATTTGGAGAAAAAGGAAATCGACTGTTCGGATATTTTTGAAACCGTTTTTCGGGAAATCGAACCGGTTGCGGTTAAAAAGGGAATTTCTATCAGCAAAGAAGACCGTCTGAGCGGACAAAAAATTCTCGGCGATGCCGATAAAATAAAGATTCTGCTGGCGAATCTGCTCTCTAACGCGCTGAAATTTACGCCTTCGGGAGGAACGATTGAAACGCGGCTCGAACAAATAGAAAACTGCATAGATATTGTTATAGAGGACAGCGGGCGCGGGATTAATCCCAAGTTTCTCCCGCATATTTTCGACCGTTTCAGCCAGGACGATACTTCAACGACCCGCAAATTCGGCGGGCTCGGGTTGGGTTTGGCAGTTTCGCATCACATTGTCAAACTCCATAACGGCAGCATCGAAGCAAAAAGTGAAGGCGAGGGAAAAGGTGCGACGTTTTCGGTCAAACTTCCGGTTTTTACTCCATAATTTCCGTACGATTACGGTGCATTTTATTTATTTCAGTAAATTATTACTTTTCTAAAGCCCTGTAAAATCCACCTCAAGCCAAGCAATTCATTAGCTTATAATTTATTAAAACGCTCTCTGGCACGCTGGTTGCCATCTACTTCTTCAGGTCTGTTGGTGATAGGGGAAGGGCTTAAATAATCACTAAACAAACAAGTTCAAGGAGGACTTTATGAAAAATATTTTTAATAAACTTACAAATTTTACACTTCTGGCTGTCGTTTTTTCGATGGCTTTATCCGTGTCAGCGCAATACAATCGTCCGTACCGCGTAGCCGACACGCAGGTTCAAGCGGTGATTACGCGTATCGAAACCCGTACCGACACATTCAAACAACAAATCGAGCGCTGGGAAAGTCGAAACACTTCGCAGACCAGCGAGAGAGTTGCTTCCTTAGTGACGGATTTTGAAAATGCGACCGATAATTTGAGCGGTAATTTTACGAACCGCCGCTCGTCGTCCGGCGACGTTCAGGAAGTTCTTAATCGCGCGTCGGTTATCGACCAGTTTTTGCGCAACAATCGTCTGAACAATGCGGCGCAGACCCAGTGGAATCAGATTCGCTCGGATTTGAATATTTTGGCGGGTTATTACCGCGTGAGCTGGAATTGGGACCGCGTTCCGACTTATCCGAACAGCTCGACTTATCCGACCAACGATCAAAATTATCCAGATAATCGCAATAATTCGCGCTTGCAGCGCGGCAGTTTCGATTCGCGTCTGACGGGAACCTATACCTTAAACGAATCGCTGAGCGACAATGTCAGCACGGCTGTTGGGCGCGTGCTCGGCAACAATACAAGCTACGAAAATCAAAACAATCAAAACAATCAAAACAATCAAAACGACCGTATGCGTCGTGTTTTGGAGCGTCGTTTATCTTCACCGGATATGCTTGTGATTGAAAAACGCGGACAGCAAATCACGATGGCGTCTTCGATGTCGCAGCAGATTTCTTTCAGCGCCGACGGCGTTTCGCGCTCGGAAACGAATCCGAACGGACGCACGGTGCAAACCCGCGTCACCGCAACGAATAATGATTTGACGATTAATTACGAAGGCGACCGGATGAACGATTTTTACGTCAGCTTTATGCCGATGAACAATGGTCAGCTTCGCGTTTCGCGGCGCGTCTATCTTGAAAACCGCAACGAAACCGTAACCGTCAACAGCGTTTACGACAAAACCGACCAGGTTGCGCGTTGGGATAATATCACTTACCGGAATAATGATACATATTCCAACAACACCAATTATCCGACCACCAACGGTAATGTTAACAACGAGTTTATTATCGCGAACAACACGCGAATAATTGCGAGTCTCGACACACCGCTTTCAACCAGAACATTTCGTGACGGTGACCGTTTTTCGATGACTGTAACCTCTCCCGCGCAATATCAGGGAGCAGTCATTGAAGGACGCGTTAACGGTTCGAAATCCGGCGTGGTTTCGGGCAGAGCGAATCTTTCGATGGATTTCGACACGATTCGCCTGCGCAACGGCAGCACGTATCGTTTTTCGGGAATCGTTGACACGGTTCGCGAACCGGACGGCGATATGGTAAGCGTCAATAATGAGGGAACAATCCGTGACAGCAATCAAACGACGAAAACTGCGACGCGTGCCGGAATCGGCGCGGCATTGGGCGCGATTATCGGCGCTATTGCGGGCGGCGGTTCAGGCGCGGCAATCGGAGCGGGCGTCGGTGCCGGCGCCGGCGCGGGTTCGGTGATTTTACAGGGACGGGACAATCTCGAACTTCCGAACGGAACCGAATTTACGGTTACTGCAACAGCTCCTTATAACCGTTAGTTTCTTCTACGGCTTAAATAAAAAAGGCGGGCTTCGGCTCGCCTTTTTTATTTTTAAAGCCGTCCGAACTGTTCGGTTTTGATTCAGAGTGTCCGGCGCAAAAAAAGCCGGTAATAAATTAAATAGCTGTAACAACACAATTTAACCGGTAATTCACGATTTGGCACGATAGTTGAAAACCAAAGCTTCTGAAGCATTATTGAAACCAAACTTGAAGGAGAATTTATGGCACTGACGGGTACAAAAAAAGCGAATACGAAAGCGAACATAGCGGAAAAATTAAACCTGCATAACAAACCGACCGATGCGATTGTGACGAACTTGCAGCAGCAGGTCGCAAACGCATTTATTTTATATTTGAATTATAAACATTATCATTGGCAGACCTTCGGACCGCTCTTTCGCGATTTGCACCGCCTCTTTGACGAATTTGCCGGGGAAGTTTACGGCACAATCGACGAATTGGCGGAACGCGTGCGGATGATCGGACAAAATCCGGTTTCGCGCATCGAAGAATTTTTGCAGACGGCTTCGATAAAATCCGCCGTCGCCGGCAGCGATATGCGCGAAATGATTCGCGAAGCCGACCAGAATAGCCAGCAAATAATTAAGGAAATGCGCGAAGCCTATCGCCTGGCGGAAGAAAACAACGATCCCGGAACGGCGGACGTTTTCACGCGCTTTGTACAGATTCATGAAAAACAGGAATGGTGGCTGCGCGATATTCTGGAAAAAAGTGATGGCTTGACGGCTTAGATTTTTTCAAGGCGAGTAAGATGAAGGTAAAAAAAAGGCGGAGTTTTATTTTCACTTGAAAATAAAACTCCGCACGGCGAAAAGGAAGAAAATTATGCAGAACGAAAAGGAAAAGGAAAGTCGTGAAGATTGGAGCGTTCAGGAACTAGCCGACCAGGCGAGCCAGCAAAACATCGATGAGATTCAGCGGCAGACCTTGCGCGGCGATGAAACGAAAGGAAATCCCGATAACCGCGACAAAGCCGGAAACGTTGATACAAACGAAACTGCGCAGGGGCGCGAAGAAGCAAAAAACGACATTGGCGACAAGGCAAACGCGAACGGCTAACGTAAAAATAATGAACGGTTAAGCGTGCGGACTGTGACCACGTATCGATAATTTACTGCTATGGTTTGAGCGAAAGCGATGAAAAACTTTAGTTTCAAAATTCTAATTACACTTTTAGCATTTTCGATTGGCATTTTTTGTGTTTGGTCTTTCGGCGGTTTTTCATACCTCGCCTCTTGGCTTGAACCGTTCGTTTCTCAAGACATTCCGCAAACAAGCGAAGTATCTGTAATTCCGAACTCTTTGGATTGGGATTTGACATATACATCCGTGCTCGAAAAAAATAACGTCGCTCGTAATGAATTTTTGTGGATATGGCGAAAATCTGGTTATCAAGGACCAAACACCCGCAAGGAATCGCCTGCCGAAAAATGGATTGAAGAATGGCAGGGCGAGCCGATTGTTTCTTCTATTTTAATTGATTTTCCGGCTCCGCACGCCGGCGAGCATATAGACATTTGGTTCATCCGCACGGAAAATAATGCGTATCTTTGGAGCCTCGTTGAGAACGACCTCCAAAAGGAAAAAAAACAGGAATTGAACGCGCAGGTTTATGACAATTTATTTGCAGAGGTGTCCGCTATGCAGCAAGCCGTGCCGCCGAGAATTGAAGATTTATCAACCGACACGCCGCCGGGTGAGGCAAGCATTTTCACCAGTTATGTAGGTTTTCTCAGTCTTTATGAGAAAGGCAAATCGCGCCAGATGCTTCTTATTTGGCAGGATTTCATAGCTTGTGATTCAAAGGTATGCTGCCGACCGGAATGCAGGACATTGAGATCGGGCAGATTGTTTCGCGTTCTTGAAACTATTGACGATTTATGGTGAACCGAAGAAATCAGACCTTTTTGCTACGGTTAACAAAAATCAGAAAACTTTAAATCAATTTTTCGGCTTTCAGATTTGAAACTTTTCTGATAAAACTACCGTAGTAACTTAGCGTCATGATTTCCAAAGCAATTGCATTAAATCCTATTCAAAGTTTGACCGATGTCGAATTGATTGCGAAAGCCATCAGCGGGCGCGAAGACGGTTTCGAGGAACTTGTCCGCCGCTACCAGCGACCGATTACGAATTACGTCTTCCGGATGCTCAACGATTACGACGCCTCGCTCGACGTGACGCAGGAAGTTTTTATCAAAGTTTATAATTCGCTCTCGCGTTACAGCTCGGAATATAAATTTTCGACGTGGCTTTACCGCATCGCGCACAACGCGGCGATTGATTATATTCGCCGCCGTTCGCCGAACGAGCAATCAATCGAAACCGAAAACAAAGACGGCTCGTATCAGCTGCAAATCGAAAGCCCGAACCCGACGCCCGAGCAGGAACGCGAAAGAAGCGAATGGCGAACGGAAATCGAGGCGGTCGTGAAATGCCTGCCGGCGGTTTACCGCGAGCTGATTCTGCTGCGTCACGCCCAGGATTTGAGCTACGACGAGATTGCCGAAATTACCGCTCTTCCGCTCGGAACGGTCAAAAACCGCCTTTTTCGCGCGCGCGAAATGATGCGCGAGATTTTTATAGAACGAGGATTCACAGGAATTTAATGGAGGAAAAAGCTTATGAATAATATGCAGTTTCGACCGCCGATGTCTTTGCAGACGCCGGATGAAAAACAGATGGGAATGTTTTTGCACCTCTCGCAATTGATAAACCTTATTATTCCGCCGGTCGGTATAATCGCCCCGATTGTTCTCTGGCAAATGAACAAAGATAAAATGCCCGCGCTCGACGCGCACGGCAAGATGATTGTCAACTGGCTCATTTCGTCCATAATTTATGCCATTATCAGCGGAATTTTAACTTTGGTAATTATCGGAGTTTTCGGGCTTCTCGCGATTGGCGTTTTAAGCGTCGTTTTCCCGATTATCGGCGGGATTAAAGCCAACAACGGCGAGCTTTGGGAATATCCTTTAACGATTAAATTTTTGAAGTAAAACTTTTTTAATGCAGCAAGATACCGCCAAAAATCAAATCTCTTCCTGCCCGCGCACGGAAATCGCCGCCTATGTTGACGGCGAGTTAAATCCGCGCGAGGAATTTGATTTGGAAATGCATTTTGCGGATTGTCAGATTTGCGTCGCCGTACTCAACGAGCAGAAGAAAATGCTCAATGCGCTCGATTTCGCGCTCGAAGACAGGGATGAATTCGAGCTGCCGAAAAATTTTACGAAAGTTATCGTCGCCAATGCCGAGAGCAACGTTCAGGGCTTGCGCTGCCCGCGCGAACGAAATCGTGCGCTGTTTGTCTGCGCCGCGCTCTGTCTGCTCGGGGTATTCGGTCTCGGTGCGGAAACTTCTAAAACCTTTGCCGCTTTCGGCGCGTTAACCGAACAGTTTTTAGCGGTCGGCGGCTTTTTTGTTCACCTGATTCATGACATTACCGTTGCCACAACCGTGATTTTCCGGTCTTTATGTTTACAGTTTGTCTTTAAATCCGCGGTTTCAGCAATCGCCCTCGGGGTTTGTTTTGTGGTTTCACTCGTTATTTTTTCACGCTTACTGTTAAAGCACAGACGTTTTTGATATTTTTCAGGGAAAAGTGAGTTATCTGAGCAGCACAATCAATCGAATTACATTTGCGCCGCAAATTCCTCTCTGGCAATTTATCGGCGGAGCAATCGCGATTCTCCTTTTCCAGTTCGTGATTTTAGCGCAAACTCCTAACATTACTACCACAGACGACCAGCAAACACTTATTATTGACGGAAATACCGACACGAAGGTTTATTCCTTCGGGAAAAACGTCGTCGTCAAGCAAGCCGCGAAAGAAGTTTTCGTTTTCGGCGGCAACGTCACGATTGAAGGCAAAATCGAAGGCGACGTCGGCACAATCGGCGGCTCGATTATTCAAAAAGAGGGCGCTTTTATCGGCGGCGATGTCATCGTCCTCGGCGGAACTTACCAGCCCGAAGTTCAAAAACCGCTTCGGAACGCGGAAAAAGAAACTGTAATTATCGGCATTTTTGAAGAAGAACTTCGCAATTTTGCCCAGAATCCGACCGCGATTTTTTCGCCGACATTGACCTGGGGATTCTTAGCCCAGAGAATTTTGTCGATTCTTTTCTGGTTTCTGCTTTCCTTTGCTTTTACCACCATTTCACCCGGCGCGGTCAGCCGCGCGGTGGCGCGTTTTCAGCTTTCAACCCTGAAAATCGTTGCCGTCGGCATCTCCGGATTTTTGCTGACGACTATCGGAATCATGCTGAGCGTCGCGTTTTTGCCCGGCTACCTGAGCGGTATCATCAGCCTGATGACGCTGCTGTTGCTTTTTCTCGCCTATTTTTTCGGGCGCGTTGCGCTTCAGGTCAGTTCCGGCAAGCTGCTGCAAAAATATTTTTTACCTGAAAACAAACATTCGGAAACGACGGCGATTCTGCTCGGCGTCGTTGCCTGGACGATTATTCTCTCCGTACCTTACCTTTGGACTTTCGCGCTGCTTCTGCTTTTTTCGGTCAGCATCGGGCTGGTATTTACCGCGCGAACGAAAAACGGCTGGCAAAAAGTGTGAAATTAGTCACAAAACAAGCCGAAAAAGCAAAATTTCCCCTTATTTCATAAATATTTACAATTCTTTACATTATTGGTAAAACCTTTTCCGTCAAAATAACGTCTGTATTAAAGCGGTTAAAAAGGCAACTTTTGATGTACCGCTGCGTATAAAAAAAGGTTATAAATTTTAAAATTCTAATTAGATTAAGGTCAAAAATGCGTAAAACTCTGTTTTTAACAGCCATTATTTCATTACTCGGATTATTCGGTTTAACGGCTTTCGGGCAGCTCAAGCCGAGCGCTCTGAGCGGCGAAGTCGGTTCAATCAGCGCCGAAAAAATCGTTTTGAAAACGAAAGACGGCAATGTCGAAGCCACGCTTTCGGACAAAACGCAGTATTTTCGCGTACCGCCCGAAAATCCGACGCTGAAAGCGGCTGTTGCCGCGACTTTTGCCGACATCGGCGAAGGCGACAAATTGCTCGTTACCGGAATTTTATCGGACGACAAAAAGACGGTTCCCGCCAAATCGGTTTATCTCATCACCAAATCGGACATCGCCAGCAAGCAAGCCAAAGAAAAAGAAGAATGGCGCACGCGCGGCATCAGCGGGCGCGTTGTTTCGTACAATCCGCAAACGAGTGTGATTACGGTTTCGGTGCGCGGTTTCGCCGGCGAAAAAACGGTTTCGGTGTCGCCGAAAGACAAGGCGGAATTTTTCCGTTACGCGCCGGATTCGGTTAAGTTCAGCGAAGCGAAAAAAGGAACAATCGCCGAAATCGAACCGGGCGATATGATTCGCGTGCTCGGCGACAAAAACGCCGACGGCTCGGAATTAAAGGCTGAAAGAATAGTTACCGGCGCATTTAAGACTGTCGGCGGAACAATCACCGCTATCAATACCGAAACGAACGAAGTGACAATCAGCGATTTTCAAACCAAGAAACCGGTGACTGTCGTCGTGACCGACGCTTCGATTCTGAAACAGTTCCCGGCGGAAATGGCGCAGAGAATGGCGGCGTTTCAGACGGGCGGCGGCGGTTTTCGCCCGCCCACGCAGGGCGGCGGACAGAACCCGCAGCCGAACCCGCAAGCTCAGAGCGGTCAGACGCCGAACGGAACGGGACAGGGCGGCGGCGGATTTCGCGCCGGCGGCGGAATCGACGATATGCTGGACCGTTTCCCGACCGTTAAAGTCGCGGATTTGAAAGTCGGCGAAATGATTGCCGTTTCGAGCACGAAAAGCACCGACCCGAACCGCATCAGGGCGATTAAATTATTATCAGGCGTCGAACCGTTTATCAAAATGCAGCAGACGGCGCAGGGCGGCGGACAAGGCGGCGGAAATCGCGGCGGCGGCGGCGCAAGTTTGAACATTCCCGGACTCGACGGGTTCGGCGGAAATTAAAAGTTTTTTATTACAAAAAGAGCGCCGGTAAGTTTTATTTTAAGCAGTAATTACCGCGCTCCCATTATTTTATTTTGCAGGAAATTGACATGAAAAAAATTAAATCATTTGCTTTTATAAGTTTTTTATTACTGCTTATAAGTTCAAGTGCGCTGGCGCAGCAGACAGGCAGCGTGAGCGGACAGGTTTACGACAGCCTCGGCAATGTCGTCGTCGGCGCAAACGTTATTGCGGTTGACGCGAATGCGAAGGAAAAGAGCGCGATTACCAGCCGCGAAGGCATATTTGCCATTAACGGACTCGCGCCGGGAATGTACACGGTTCGCGTCGTCGCTCCGAAATTCGCGCTTTACGAGCAGGCGGACGTTGAAGTAAAGGCGGGAGAAAAACAGGAATTAACCATTGCTTTGACTATTCAAGCCGTCAGCGAAAACGTTGATGTGAACGGGGCTAATCAGGTTGATACCGACCCGAACAACAACGCTAATTCGACCATCCTGAAGGACAAAGACTTGGATGCTTTGCCGGACGACCCGGACGAACTGGAAGCGGCTTTGCAGGCTCTCGCGGGACCGCTCGCCGGACCGGACGGCGGACAGATTAACATCGACGGTTTCCAGGGCGGCAGAATGCCGCCGAAAGAAGCGATTCGCGAAATCCGCATTAACCAGAATCCATTTTCGGCGGAATACGACCGCGTCGGTTTCGGACGCATCGACATTTTGACGAAACCCGGTTTCGACAAATTTCGCGGTTCGGCGTTTTTCAATTTTAACGACGAAAGCCTGAACTCGCGCAACCCGTTTGCCGCGAACCGCGCCGCGAGCCAGTATCGCAATTTCGGCGGCTTCCTGAGCGGTCCGATTCAGTCGAAGAAGTCTTCATTCTTCGTTGACATTAATCAGAACCAGCGCGATGAAAACGCGGTTATTTCCGCAACGATTCTCGATCCAAATCTGAACATCGTCAACTATTATCAGGACGTGACCGTTCCGACGCGGAGATTTTCAATCAGCCCGCGGCTCGATTACGCGATTAACGATAAAAATACCATCGTCGCGCGTTACGGCTTTACGCGCTCGACCGCCGAGAATCAGGGCATCGGCGGGTTTACGCTTCCTTCGCGCGCCTACGATACGACCAACACGCAGCACGAATTTAATATCACCGAATCGATGATTATCAACCCGAAAACGGTCAACGAAACGCGTTTTCGTTTTGAATTCAACGACCGCGAACAAATCGGCGATAATTCGATTCCGACGATTAACGTTTCAAGCTCGTTCACGTCCGGCGGCTCGCAGGTCGGTTTGAGCTTCAATCGCTCGAAGCGCTGGGAATTACAGAATTACACGACGACTTCGTTCGGTAAAGCCTCGCAGCACGCCGTTAAATTCGGGGTTCGCCTGCGCGGCGTCAACATCGACGACCGTTCCGAGTCGAATTACGGCGGAACTTTTACTTTTGCCGGACTTCGTGAGGTCAGAAGAAATTCGACGTGCGACCCGCTGACCGACAACACCTGTATCATTTCGCCGGCGGTTTCGTCGATCGAACAATACCGGCAAAAAGTTCTCGGAAGCACAGACCCGCGTTTTAACCCGACGCAATTTACCATTACGACCGGCGACCCGCTCGCCGGTGTTTCGCAGCTCGATGCGGGGCTTTTCGTCACCGACGATTGGAAAGTTCGCCCGGATTTAACATTGAGCTTCGGTTTGCGCTACGAAGGACAGACCAACCTCGGCGACAGTTTGAATTTCGCACCGCGCTTCGGTTTTGCGTGGTCGCCCGGTGCGGGCGGGGCGCGCGCGCCGAAAACCGTTTTCCGCGGCGGCATCGGAATTTTCTACGACCGTTTCGGCGAAAACAATACGCTGCGCGCCAATCGTCAGAACGGCGTCACGCAGCTCACTTATACCGTTGTAAATCCCACTATTCTGGGACAGGCGATTTTCACTCCCGACGGCAGCGTGACGAATGTTCCGACGCCGGAGCAGATTGCCGCGCAGGCGCCTAACGCGAGCATTCCATTTGTCATCGCCGACAATTTGCAGTCGCCCTATTCGATTCAAAGCGCGTTTAGCGTCGAGCGTCAATTGCCTTGGAAGACGGTTCTGAGCGCGACCTACACGATGTCGAAATCGCTTCACCTTCTACGCCAGCGCAACGTCAACGCGCCGGTTTGCCCGAATACGACGGTTTGCCCGCCGGGATTGACGGTGACGAATCCGAATTTTATCAATTCACTGCGTCCCGACCCGACGCGCGGCAATATTTATCAGGTCGAATCGAGCGGCTATTCAAACGCGCAATTGCTCGCCATCGGTCTGAGAGCAAATATCAACCCGCGAATTTCCATAAACGGCGGATACACGCTCTCGTTCGCGAAAGGCGATACGGACAGTCTCAGCAGCCCGCGTTTTGCCGTCAACACGGTCGGATTTCCGGCTTACAGCTATGATCTCAGCAATGAATACGCGCCGTCGGCTTTCAACGCGCGCCATTCGCTATTTTTGGTCGGCTCGCTCAGCTTGCCGTTTCGTTTCCGTCTGAATTCGATTATTATCGCTTCGACCGGCAGACCCTTCAACATCACTTCGGGCGTTGATAAAAACTACGATTTGCTGTTTTTCGACCGCCCGACTTTTGGGGAATTGGCGACGGCTTGCCAACGTCAGGGCTTAACCGAAGCTTACTGCGACATCAGCGGTGTTTCTGACCCGAACGCGATTATTCCGCGCAACTACGGTCGCGGTCCGGGCAGTTTTAACGTCAACATGAATCTGAGCAAAACGTTCGGTTTCGGCGGCGCGAAGAAAAGCGCGGTTGCCCAGACCGACCAGACCCAGCCGGGAAATCAGACAACCGGAAACAACCGCAACGGCGGCGGCGGAAATCGTCGTAACGGCGGCGGCGGCGGTGGCGCAAATCGCGGCGGCGGGTTTGCCGGTGGCGGTGGAGGCGGAGGTTTTGCCGGAGGCGGCGATGCGCAAAAGCCGTACAACCTGACGCTTGGAATTAACGTCACGAACCTTTTCAATACCGTTAATTTAAGCTCGCCGGTCGGTTCGCTGACTTCGCCTTCGTTCGGACGTTCACGTTCGACGGGCGGCGCGTTCGGATTTTTCGGCGGCGGCGGCGGTTCGGCAAATCGCCGCGTCGAATTGTCGGCGCGATTTAATTGGTAAAATTCGCCGGTTAATGTATAAAAAATGCGGAACAAAAGTGAAAACTTTTGTTCCGCATTTTCGTATCAAGAGGCAGTTCACCTTTAAAAACAAGTTTTGGGAGCACAAATATGAAGAAAATCGGTATTTTACTGTTTGTTTTTATTTTTGCGGCGAGTATTTCGGCGCAGAAGGAACAGACCACAAAAGAAAAGGAAAAAACGACATTAACGGCAGAAGTTTCGACGAAGGAGCCGCTTGAATTAGCAAAAAAAGCGTTACTTGCACTCGGCGGCGATAAATTCAAGAACCTGAAAAATATTTTCATGAAGGGAACGACGGAAATCTCGTCGTCTCCGACACAAACTTTGCCCGCCGGTTTTGTGATTATGTATGAAGGCGAGAAATATAGTTTTGATATTCAAGCTCCGCCGGTGGTCAGCTTCAAACAGGTTTACGACGGGCAGGAAACCTATTCTTCGATGCGCGGATTAAATCTGCCGCCGCTCAACCGGCTCGGATTTCCGCTGCTGATGAAATATGACGAGAAAGGCTATGTCGTTTCGCCGCTGCCGGAAAAATTTAAGAAAAAGCGAGGCTTTAGAATTACCTCGCCCGAAGGCTACTACACAGACTTTCTGACGGATGAAAAAACTAATCTGGTTAAAGAATACGAGGCAAGCTACGATTTTAACGGCGGGCAGGTGACGACTTCGGTTGCGATTGACGGTTATAGAGAAATCGCCGGCGTTATGATAAACGAAAAATTCACGCAGCGCCTCGAAATGGGACAGATGAGCTATTACTCCAATTTTAAGGCGAAGGAAATATTAGTTGATACCAAATTGCCTGAAAACGCATTCACGCTGGCAAAATGAAGTTGACGGAAAACGGAAAATGGAAAGTGGAAAATGTTTTTATTGAGCATTTTCCACTTTCCATTTTCCGTTTTCCGTTTAATTAAACGTGCATGATTTCCTGTTCCTTGGTTTTGGCAAGCTCGTCAATTTTACCCGTGAAAGTATTGGTTAATTTCTGAACTTCGTCCAATCCGAAACGCTCATCGTCTTCGGAAATCGCTTTGTCTTTAAGCATTCTCTTGAGCGTGTCGTTTGAATGCTGGCGGACGGCGCGGACGGCAACCTTATGGTCTTCGGCGATTTCGTGAACCTGTTTCGCCAGCTGACGGCGGCGCTCTTCATTGAGCGGCGGAATCGGAAGACGAATAACTTTGCCGTCGTTTGAAGGATTAACGCCGAGATTCGCGGCAGTAATCGCTTTTTCGACGGCGCCTAGTTGCGACATATCCCACGGCTGAACGGTAATCAGCTGAGGTTCGGGAACGGCGACCGAAGCCATCTGATTGAGCGGCGTCGGCGAACCGTAATAGTCGACCACGACGCTGTCGAGAAAACCGACCGTCGCGCGTCCGGTGCGGATGTTGCCGAGCTTGCGCTTTAAATCTTCGATAACCCCTTCCATTTTCGGTTTCGTATCTTTCAAAACTGAATCTACACTCATAATTTTTCCAAAATATTGTTGATTTAATTTTAAGCTGTTTGATTTTTTTCGCCCAATGTGACGAGCGTTCCGATTGATAAATCGCCGCAGACCGCTTTTAAGATGTTGCCCGACTGCCGCATATTGAAAACCATAATCGGCAGATTATTGTCCATGCAGAGCGAAATTGCCGACGAGTCCATCACCTTTAACTGCTGTTCGAGAACTTCCTGATACGTTATTTTATCGTATTTTTCAGCGTCCGTGAAAAGCATCGGGTCAGCCGAATAAATGCCGTTAACCTTGGTCGCTTTGAAAATAATTTCGGCTTTAATTTCTAAAGCCCGAAGCGCCGCGGCGGAGTCGGTCGTAAAATACGGATTGCCCGTCCCGGCGGCAAAAATAACGACGCGCTGCTTTTCCAGATGGCGCTCGGCGCGGCGGCGAATAAACGGTTCGGCAAGCTGCGGAATATCGATGGCGGACGAAACCCGTGTAATGACGCCGGTTTTCTCAAGCGCGTCCTGCAACACAACCGCGTTCATAACGGTCGCGAGCATTCCGATATAATCGGCTGCCGCGCGGTCCATATTGCCCGCCGATTTTGAAACGCCGCGAAAAATATTACCGCCGCCGACGACCACCGCGACTTCGACGCCGAGCGCGTGAACGGCTTTTATTTCCTGCGCGACCGCTTCGGCAACAAGCACATCAATACCGTAAGTCTGCGTGCCCATCAGGGCTTCGCCGGAAAGCTTGAGCAAAATGCGTTTGAAAACAGGCTTCATAATAGTTGAGAGTTGAGAGTGGAGAGTTGAGAGTGGAAAATTTGAACTCTCCACTCTCCACTCTCCACTCTCAACTGATTTATCCGACCATCGAAGCGACTTCGGCTGCGAAATCGTCTTGTTTCTTCTCGATTCCTTCGCCCATTTTGAAACGCGCGAAGCGGCGAACCGATATATTTTCTTTAATCGAAGCAACTTTTTCGCCAACTAGCTCACCGATAGTTTTTGACGGGTCTTTGACGAACGGTTGATCGACAAGAACGCTTTCTTCATAAAATTTGTTAAGGCGACCTTCAATGATTTTGTTCAAAACATCCGCCGGCTTATTGGCGTTTTTCGGATCGTTTTTCAATTGATCCAACAAAATTTCGCGTTCTTTTTCCAACTCCGCAGCCGGAACTTCGTTGCGATTGGTATAACGCGGGTCAGCCGCTGCGATATGCATCGCGACGTCCTTGACGAGCTGCTGAAACTCTTCGCCGCGCGACACGAAATCCGATTCGCAGTTGATTTCAACCAACACGCCGACTTTGCCGCCCATGTGAATGTAAGAACCGACAGCGCCTTCAGCCGTCACGCGACCGGATTTTTTGTCACGGTCTGCCATCCCTTTTTTGCGAAGAATTTCGATGGCTTGCGTTTCGTTGCCATTCGCTTCCGTCAGAGCCGATTTACAATCCATCATTCCTGCGCCGGTTTTTTCGCGCAGCTCTTTAATCGCACTCATTGTAATTTCTGCCATAATTAACTCCAATAAATTAGTATAAAATTTTTGTAAAAAGAGCGCAGCCCGTTTTTTAGAACAAACGGAAAATGCTGCGCTTCTTGAAATTAAGAATATTTTGTTTAACTAGCGACTGCTTCGTTTGTTTCTTCCGATGTTTCGTCCTCTTTCGGCGTGCCGACATTCTGCGATTGTTCGCCCGGCAGCTCCGAGGCAATCGGCGTTAACTCTTCCGAATACATCATTCTGTCGATTTCCGGTCTTACTGTATCACCACCGCCGGTCGCGCCCGCAACTTTCGGTGCTTCGCCGGTTTCGGGTAAATGCGAATGTCCGACTTCACCGACTTTGAAGAGCTTTTCGTCAACTTCGATTTCCGGCAAAGAAGTTTCAGTTCCTTCCGCCTCTTCGGTCGCAGCTGCGCCGACGCCGCCTTCGGTTCCGAAGTTCTGACCTTCGAGAATCGCATCCGAAACACGCGATGCAAAAAGGCGAATTGCGCGAAGTGCATCGTCGTTGCCCGGAATGACGTAATTGACGCCTTCGGGGGAGCAGTTCGTATCGACGACGGCGACGACCGGAATGCCTAAACGATTGGCTTCCGCGACGGCGATTTCTTCCTTGCGCACGTCGATGATGAAAAGCATATCGGGCAGACCTTTCATATCTTTAATGCCCGCGAGGTTTTTCATCAAGCCTTCCTGCTGGCGGTCGAGTCCGAGCCGTTCCTTTTTCGTCAACATCTCGTAGCGACCGTCTTCTTTCATCGCCTCGATGTTTTTGAGTTTCTGAATCGAATTCTGAACCGTCTGATAGTTTGTCAGCAGTCCGCCGAGCCAGCGGTTGTTGATATAATATTGTCCGGCGCGTTCGGCTTCTTCCTTGATTGCTTCCTGTGCCTGACGTTTTGTGCCGACAAACAGGATTTTCATTCTCGGTCTTTCCGAGACGGCCTCGGTTACGTAATTCAAAGCATCGCGGAAAAGTTTCTGCGTTTTTTGTAAATCAATAATATAAATGCCGTTCCGTTCACCGAAAATGTATTCTTTCATTTTCGGATTCCAGCGGCGAACTTGGTGTCCAAAGTGAACGCCTGCTTCGAGGAGTTCCTTCATTGTTACTGTAGCCAAAACTAATTATCTCCTTTACCTTATTGGTTTTTGTACTCACTGCAAACATCGGCTCAACCAATTGCTGCAGTAATGGTTTATGGTAAATGGTAAATAAGTAGTTGGTAATCAGCCTAAAACCAACTACCAATAACCTATCACTAATTACCGTTTCGAGAATTGGAAACGCTTGCGCGCTCCTTTCTGTCCGTATTTCTTACGTTCTTTCTTGCGCGGGTCGCGGGTGACGAGTCCGGCTTTTTTCAAAGTCGGACGCAAATCAGCATTAAACTCCAACAATGCACGCGTGATTCCGTGACGAACTGCGCCCGCCTGACCAGCCGTGCCGCCGCCGTCGACATTTACGAGAATGTCGAATTTGCCGATTGTGTCGGTCAAGCTAAGCGGTTGACGAATAATCATGCGCAGCGCTTCGTTCGGAAAATACTCGTCAAAGGTGCGACGATTGATTTTTATGTCGCCGCTGCCCGGACGAAGATACACTCGCGCGGTTGAAGTTTTTCTGCGACCTGTGCCGTAATACTGAATATCTGCCATAAATCTAAAAGTTGTCGATGGTCAGTGGTCGGTGGACAGTATTTGCCTTTTTCTGACAACTGTCCGCCGACCACTGACCACTAATATTATTTTGTTTCAATCTCAATTGTTTCAGGTTTTTGCGCGGTGTGCCGATGGTCGCCGTCCGCATAAACTTTCAATTTCTTCGCCATTGCTTTACCGAGCTTTGTTTTCGGAAGCATTCCTTTGACGGCGAGTTCGACAATCCGCTCAGGCTTTGTGTCGAGCATTTCTCTGACTGATTTTTCACGCAAACCACCCGGATAAAGGGTATGGTGACGATACTTCTTTTGTTCAGTCTTCGAACCTTTGAAAACTACGTGACGCGCATTGATGACAACGACGTGGTCGCCCATGTCTAAAAACGGCGTCCAATTAGGATTATTCTTGCCCGAAAGAATGCGCGCAACCTCGGTTGCGAGCCGTCCGACCGTTTTGCCGCTGGCATCAACCACGAACCATTTACGGTTGTCCGCTAAACCTTTCCCACTCGGAAAATATGTACTCATAAAGTGCCTACACTATTAGGAATTTTCGCAAAAAAAGCGAACTGATAGGATAACGAATCTGCCGGGCGAGGTCAAGCCGTAATCAGCATTTATAGGAAAACCCGAGTCTTGCGCCGGCTAAAATCAGTCCGATGATGGTTTTTGCGTCCCGAATTTCATTGTTTCGGATTTTTTCAAAAGCCTCTTCAAAACTGATTCTTTCGATTGAAAGAAATTCGTCTTCGTCCAGATTCTGCATGCTTTCCGCTAAGTCGGTCGCTAAAAACAGGTTCATCTTTTCCGTCAAAAATCCGGGCGAAACGTAAAATTCCGCAAGCTTTTCGATATTTTTTGCCGTCACGCCGATTTCTTCTTCCAATTCGCGCGCCGCGCCGCTTTCGGGCGGTTCGTTGGGCGAAAGCGTTCCGGCGGGAATTTCCAGTAAATATTCCTGCGCCGCGTGCCGGTATTGTCTGACCAGCGCAATCGTCTTATCGTCGAAAACCGGGATAATCACCGCGCTGCCGTGATGATTGACGATTTCGCGTCTATAAGTGACATCGTTTTCGCGGATTTCGGCAACGGAAATGTCGAAAACTCTGCCGTTGTAAATTGTTTCGTTCGATAAAATTTCAGGCTTCATAGAAAATCGTTCAAATTCAGCAAAAAATGCGCTATAATAAGGCTTAAGTTTAACAAATTGAAATCAATCGAGACGAACCCCCGCAAAGAGTTTTTTGAATTCTGGGAACTTTCAAGAGGAGACTTTATGCAGATAATCGGATTGGCATCAGTCGTTCTATTTTTGGCTTCGCTCGCGGCGTTTTTGACGGCGTTTATGTATCCGAGCTATATGACGACCGGCGGCGTTCTGGGCGCTTTGTTTCTCGCAGCGGCTGCCGTAATTCTGGGCATTTCAATCAGAAGCCGGAATAAAACGGAAAGAATTTAATCATTATCGGACAGCGCGGCGCGAACCCGTTTCATATCTTCCCAAACTTCGCGCTTTTTCGTCGCGTCTCTGAGCAGGTACGCCGGATTAAACGTCGGCATCAGCGGGATGCCGTGAAAATCGTAAAATTCGCCGCGCATCTGCGTAATGGATTTCTTCGTGTTCAAAAGCGCTTTGGTCGGCGTGTTTCCCAAAGAAATAATTACTTTCGGGCTGACCGCCAAAATTTCCCGAATCAGAAAAGGCGTGAAAAACTTAATGATTTCGGGCGTCAGCTCATCGCCCTGCGAGATAAATTTGACGATGTTCGTTAAATAAACGTCTTCGCGCTGCAAGCCAATCGCCGCTAAGATTCGAACCAGCAAATCGCCGACCGGACCCATAAAAGGTTTTTCCGAATCAGCATCGGGCGCGCCCGGCGATTCGCCGATAATCACCACATCCGAGTCGGTTTTGCCCGTTCCGAAAATAAAAAATCTCTCGGGAAACAGCGCTTTGCCTTTTTCGAGCAGTTCCTGATTGATTTCGTCAACCGTTTCGGTCGAAGGTGCGGTATTTTCTTCAAATAAAGAATTTTGCATAAAGAATTAGCCACGAATTTCACGAATTATTTATAGTTTTAATTCGTGAAATTCGTGGCAAAATATCACTTCAAACTATTCAAATAATCGCGCACTTTTTTCATGTCTTCCCACGTTTCGCGTTTTTTCGTCGGGTCGCGCAGCAAATAGGCAGGATGAAATGTCGGCATTACTTTGATACCGTAATAATCCTGAAAATTGCCGCGCAGCTTGGTGATTCCGACTTTTGTGTCGAGTAGATTCTGGCAAGCCGTGTTTCCTAAGACCACAATTACTTTCGGACGCACGACGGCGATTTCGCGAATCAGAAACGGGCGGCAGGTGTGCGCTTCGGGCAAGGTGGGCGTGCGATTTCCCGGCGGGCGACACCGGTTAATGTTGCCGACGAGCACGTCTTCGCGCTTTAAGCCGATGGCTTCGACGATTTTATTTAAAAGCTGTCCGGCGCGACCGACGAACGGAACTCCTTCGGCATCCTCATTCACGCCCGGCGCTTCGCCGACGAATAATAAATCGGCTTGGAAGTTTCCGGTCGTGTGAACGATTTTTGTCCGACCTTCGTGCAGCGGGCAGCGTGTGCAGTTGCCGACGTCGGTACGAATGTCCTCGATAGTTTCCTTTGAATCCGGCAAAGTTTGCGAAATATCACCGAACAGCGATTTGCTCAAGTCTTCTTCGACTACTTTTTGTTTAGCCATTTGTGGTTTTTCCCCTTGTTCTGAATTGGTTGTAAAAAGCGAATCTCGTTTCGGCAGCGAAGGCAGACGCGATAGTTTGGTCGATTCCAAAAGGCTCAGACGCGACTGGTTTTGACCGGCATTTGCAGCCTTTGACGGCGCTTCGACAACCCTTTTCAAAATTTCTTCGGTCGGCACGAAACGCTCAAGTTTTTCCTGAGGAATTTCTGCTTTCGCCTGTGAATTTGAAATCTGAAATTTGAAATCCGGTATTTCGCCTAAATCAACGTCAAAATTTTCAACGCCGAGTTCCTGCAAATACAAAATCTGCTCCTTCACGTCCGCTAATATTTCCGAAAATTCGTTCTGCACTTTTACCCTTTTACTTTTTACTTTTGCTTCTTAATTTTATCACTTCGTCGAGGATTTTGTCTGCCAGTTCGCGCTTTGACATCAAGGGCAATTCTATTTCAGTTTGCGCTGAAATTATTGTCGCAATATTTGTGTCCGAATTAAATCCGGCGCCTTTTTTCGTGATGTCGTTGGCGACAATCATGTCGAGATTTTTCTTTTTTAACTTAGCTTTGGCGTAACTAACGACATCGTTTGTTTCCGCCGCAAATCCGATAACAAGTAATTTGTTGTGCCAATTGGCTGAAACGTTCGATAAAATATCGGGTGTTTTTTCAAGCTCCAAAGTCAGAAAATCATTATCCGTCTTTTTAATTTTCGCATCCGCTGCATTTCGCGGTCGATAATCGGCAACCGCCGCCGCCCCGATAAAAATTGTGGTTTCGGGAAGTTTTTCCATGACTGCCCTAAACATTTCTTCGGCTGAAACAGCTCGAATAACTTCGACATTGGCGGGCGGTTCAACGGTCGTCACGCCGCAAACTACCGTCACGCGCGCGCCGCGTTTCGCCGCCGCTTCGGCAAGGGCGAAACCCATCTTGCCGGACGAATGATTCGATATAAACCTGACCGGGTCAATCGCCTCACGCGTTCCGCCGACGGTAATCAGGATTTTCTCTTCGTCCAAATCTTGAGTGCTGCGTGCTGTGTGCCGGGTGGTGAGAAGTTTTAAAGCCTGAGCGGCGATGTTTTCAACGTCTTCGAGCTTTCCGGTGCCGACGGTTTTGCAGGCTAATTCGCCGGCGACGGGCTCGACAAAATAAACGCCGTCGCGGCGCAGGATTTCGATATTTCTCTGCGTCGCCGGCTGACTCCACATCGTCACGTTCATTGCCGGCGCGACCATCACGGACGCATTTGAGGCTAAGTAGGTCGAGCTTAAAAAATCGTCCGCGATGCCATTTGCAAATTTTGCAAGGATATTCGCCGTCGCCGGAACAATCAGAAGCAAATCGATAGTTTGTGAGAAATTTATGTGCGCAATCGGGTCGGGATTATTTTCGTCATAATCGTCAACGAGAACGTAATTTTCCGTGAGCGCGCGAAACGTCAAGGGCTGGATAAATTCCGTCGCGTGGCGGGTCATCGCGACGCGTACTTCGCAATTCTGCTTTTGCAGAAGCCGCATCACTTCAATCGCCTTGTAAGCCGCAATGCCGCCGCAAACGCCGAGCCCGACGCGAAATTTCTTTTTTTCGTCACTCATAAATTTCTGCACAAAGTTTAGCATTTACATCCGAACCGCCAAAGTTGTGGCGCGAAACACCTCGAAACTGTTGCCAGCCACAGTAAAAATTTCGCGCGGCTATGATAAAATTCCAACATAATTTAACGGTGAAAAAGAATGAACCAGCCGGAACTTTTTGAACAATCAACGAAAAATGCCGAAATCGAAAGGATTTTGCTCTACGCGCTGGGAGAATTTCAGGCGCGTAAAAAAGTTCTCGCGGAAAGAGAACTTGCCCTGGACCGCCTGCGCGGCGCTTTCAAACGCGCGGC
Source organism: Pyrinomonadaceae bacterium (assembly GCA_036403375.1). Lineage (GTDB taxonomy): Bacteria > Acidobacteriota > Blastocatellia > Pyrinomonadales > Pyrinomonadaceae > JAFDVJ01. The sequence continues at coordinate 5,245 of DASWRC010000213.1, read as the reverse complement.
GGAAAACTTCGGAATTGACGAACTTTCAGACGAACAAATCGCCGAAAATCTCGAAAAGCTCGGCGCGAAAGTCGTGCAGGTACCGAGTTTCGTTGCCAAACATCCGTTTCGCGTCACGGTTTCGTTTGAAACGGCGGAGCGCGCAAGACGGTTTTATAATCAAACTTTAGAAAGTGAAAAATCTGATTGATAAAGGAGAGTTGCTATGAAAACCAAGAAGACTATCCGTGTCTTTTTGACGACATTTTTTATCGGCAATGCTTTTGTTCCAGTTACAAAAAAAAGTAATTGTCGCGCCGATTGCAACGTCGACTGCAACTTCAGAAAAAATGCTTACCCCGGCGAACGAGGAAGAATTTAAACCCGAAATTTTCGATATAGCGGATAATCTGGAAGATGAGCCGCCGGTTTTGGAACTTTAGGCTGCTAATGGAAGAACACACGAAAAAATTTGCCGAACTTTGGCAATATGCCGAAAAACATCGCCCGCAGATTGAAAAATCTTTGCGCGAATTCTTACCGCTCGCGCCGCCCAAAATCGAGACGCAGTTTAACGAAGCCGTTCGATACGCGCTGTTTTCCGGCGGAAAACGGCTGCGCCCGGTTTTGACTTTGCTCGGCGCGGCGCTTTTTGGCGGAAAGTCTGAAATAATTATGCCGGCGGCGTCGGCGGTCGAATTTATTCACACAAGTTCACTGATTTTCGACGATTTGCCGTGCATGGACAACGCCCCGCAGCGTCGCGGAAAAACTTCTTTGCATGAAAAATTCGGCGAAGGCTTGGCGATTCTGGTTGCCATCGGTTTTTTGAACGCTTCCTACGCGCTCGTTTTCGTCAATCACGCCAATTTGCCCGAGCGTGCGATGCTCGCGCACGCCGAAATCGTCGAATGCATCGGCGCTTCGGGAATGATTGGCGGTCAATCGGTCGATTTGGCGGTCGCGGGCGGAACGAGCGCGACGGGCGTCGAAAATTACGATTTCGAATCGGTCAGAAACTTAAAAACTTCGGCATTAATGCGGCTTTCACTGCGCGTCGGCGCGATTCTTGCCGGTGCGAGTCATCTCGATTTAGTCACGCTTTCGCGCTTTGCCGAACTGCTCGGCGACGCTTACCAGCTTTCGGACGATTTACTCGATTTGGAAGAAGACAACGCGATTTTCGGCGACGAGCAAAAAACTTTTGCTATTTCGCAAGGCAGAGAAACGGCAAATCTCCGGCTTCAAAAAATTATCGAAGAAGCAAAACGCATCCTGGTAGAAAACTTTCCGCCTTCCGAAGCGCGCAGCTGTTTGATTCAGCTCACCGATTATTTGACGGAAAGAAAAGCTTGATTTTTTATGTCCTCAGCGCTCGAAGAAGCCTACAAATACTGCGAAAGTGTTACTAAACTTCACGCCGAAAGCTTTTATTTCGCAGCGAAATTTCTGCCCGAACATAAACGGCGCGCGGTTTATCCGATTTATGCTTTCTGCCGCCACGTCGATGACGAAATTGACGAAATCGGCGACCGCAATCAGGCGGATGCTGTCAAGGCGGTCGAAAAATGGCGTTTACGATTGCAGGAACTCTACGACGGAAAAATTAATGACAACGGGCACACGGCAGCGGACGACGAACAAACGAAAGTTTTTCAGGCGTGGCAGGACCTTTTGAAAAACTACAAAATTCCGCCTGAATTGCCGTTTGAATTAGTGCAGGGCGTTTTGATGGATACCACCGTCAAACGCTATACGACTTTCAACGAGCTTTATGTTTACTGTTACCGGGTGGCTTCGACCGTCGGGCTGATGTCGTCGGAAATTCTCGGCTATTCGGAAAAAGCGGCGCTCGAAAGGGCGGAAGCGATGGGCATCGCGATGCAGCTGACGAACATTTTGCGCGATGTCAAAGAAGATGCGGCGCTGGGCAGAATCTATCTGCCGCAGGAAGATTTGCGCGCCTTCAATGTTTCGGAAGAGCAGATTTTGGCGAATGAATTCGACGCAAACTTTATCGCGCTGATGAAATTTCAGGTCAAAAGAGCGCGCGAGTTTTACGCGAAAGGCGAACAGGGAATTGCTTTTCTCGCGCAGGATTCGCGCTTTACGGTGTTGATGGCAGCGCGGATTTACGCGAAAATTCTGGATGAAATCGAACGACAAAACTTCAATCCGTTTATCGGTCGCGCGCGTACCTCGAAAATGCAGAAATTTCTTTCGCTTCCGAAAATTTGGTTCGAGGCTTCGAGATTGTAGTTTACCGGCTTAAATTTTTATAATTTCTCAACTCAACTCAAAGTGGTTTTGGGATTGGGCGTGCAGATTAAGGCGTTCGGCTTTGAACTGCCGGAGACAAATCGCGCCCGCAATTTGTCGAATTGTTACGAAAGGCTCAAGGTTCTGAACAAATACGTTCCTTAACGGCGGGCAAATTTTTAATACACATTGACCGAACGGGTAGATTTACCCGTTTTTCTATTTGTGGTAACTTTTAAATCTCAGTCCAAATTATCTTCGGAGAAAAATTCAATGAAAAAAATTCTTTCCATTCTTTTGATTCTTGTGTTTCTGTTTCTGCCCGTAATTGCCCAAAAGGGAAGTTTTGCTGAAATAAAACAGCTTCAATCGCCGCAGAATCCGCGTCTCGGGTTTATTATTCACGGCGGCGCGGGCGTCATAAAGAAAGGCAGCCTGACGCCGGAGAAAGAAGCCGAATACCGCAAAAAGCTTGAAGAAGCCGTGACTGCCGGTTATAAAGCATTGCAGGACGGCAAAACGTCGCTCGATGCGGTTGAAATTGCCATTCGTATCCTGGAAGATTCGCCGCTGTTCAACGCCGGTAAAGGCGCGGTTTTTACGAACGACGGCAAAAACGAGCTTGATTCTTCGATTATGGACGGCAAAAACTTAGCCGCCGGCGCGGTTGCGGGACTTCATCACGTTAAGAATCCGATAACTTTAGCGCGCGCCGTGATGGAAAAGTCGGAACACGTGATGATGGTCGGCGACGGCGCGGAAAAGTTTGCGAAAGAGCGGAACATCGAGCTGGTACCGGAAAAATATTTCTGGACGCAGGAACGCTGGGATTTACTGCAGCAGATTTTGAAGGAAGAAAAAGAAGCGACGGAAAAGAAACCGGGAACGTTGTCGGAAAATACGGGCGACAATCCGCTGATGCGCAGTCCGGTTTATGCCGCGATGACCGAAACCGAACGCCTTCCGCAGAATCGCTTTGGAACGGTCGGCGCGGTCGCGCTCGATAAAAACGGCAATATCGCTGCCGGAACTTCGACGGGCGGCATGACGAACAAAAAATACGGGCGCGTCGGCGATGCGCCGATAATCGGCGCGGGAACTTATGCCAACAACAATACGTGCGGCGTATCGGCGACCGGCTGGGGCGAATTCTTTATCCGCATCGGCGTCGCGCGCGACATTTCGGCGTTGATGGAATACCGCGCTTTTACCGTTCAGCAGGCGGCGGATACGGTGTTAAAAAAGGTCGCCGCACTGGGCGGCGACGGCGGCGTGATTGTGATGGACAAGTTCGGCAACATGGCGGTTTCGTTCAACTCCGAAGGCATGTACCGCGCCTACGTCAACGCCGAGGGCAAACCGGTAATCGAGATTTACAAGGATTAAACTCCGGTAAAAAGTAAAAAGCGCCGCAGTAGATTGAGCTGCGGCGCTTTTTACTTTTATAAATCTTTTTACTAAATCATATCGCTGCCGGTTTTCGAGTTTTCGTCGAGTTCAAAGCGATTGCGGTCGCGCTTTTCCATCTTTTCGAGAAAGTCGAGCGGCTCGTTGTCTTCAAAGTCGATGCCGAAGGCGTGCGCGTTTTCTTCAACGTCTGATTGGTCGGGCGTCGGGTTATGACCGGCAAAGGTTTCCGCGCCGTCGTCGGTGGATTCTTCCCAATCGGCGTCGATGTCGCCGCCCGCATCAGCCGGGCTGGTCGAATTATGTTCATTGAGACGCTCGGTTAATTCACCTGCCGCCTGCGGTGCGTGCGCGATTTCGTCATCCATAAGTTCCCTGATTTCGTCGCTTGGCGGCTCTTCGTTTTCGTAAAACTCCAAATCTTTCCCTGAAATCATATCTTCACCCTCTTGTTTTGTCATAAATCCTTCCCTCCTTGTTTGTATGTAAAGGATAGCATACCCCGCAGCGCGAAGGGAAAAGTTTCAGATTAAATAAAAACGACGGTTTGCGACGAGGGAATATCGAAACGCCGTCGGCAGCGCATATTTTGGCACATTAACTGGTCATCAATACGAATCATGTAATCGCGCGAATTTTGAAAACGCGCCTGGTCCTGCTGATTCAAATGTCGCGGCGAACTTTTCTTTTTCGTCCGTTTCAGCCAGCGCACGTCGTATTCGTGGCGCTCGCGGCAGAAAGGACATGAGAAGGTCGCTTTTTTTACTTCCGATTTTTCGTCAAAAATGTCTCGTTCGTTCATTAATATAATGATAACCCAAGTCGCCTTTTGATTGCATTGAAGAATTATGCCTTCGAAAGACGCGAAACGGACGAAAATTAATAAAACTTAGAATTTTTCGGTTTTTTCGTATCTGCGCCCCGTCAAATAAAAAGGAATTTACTCGGCTAATTTGCGCAGGAATTGAAAAGAATAAATGCCGGTTTCGTGACCGTCGGAAAAGTGGAAATTCAGTGCGTAGCGACCGACGACCGATGTGGAATCAATCGTTAAGTCGTCCGAAATGCTCTCGGCTTTGAGGATTTTCTCGCCCGTCCACTCGTTGACGCACGATGCGCACGGGCATTTTCGCCGCAAATCGGCTGCCGTGTAATGCGTTTCCGCTTCGTCAGACCATTTTATCGAAATCTCGCGGTCGCTTTCCTCGATGATTTGTACTGGTTCAATCATAAAAATTAGTAAAGAGTTGAGAGTTGAGAGTTGAGAGTTGAGAGTTGAAAGAAAATCTTCAGTTTTTAACTCTCAACTCTCAACTCCTAACTCTCAACTCCTAACTCTTAACTCCCTACTCGCTGAATGTCTTCCGCCGTGATGTCGTAGTGCGAGGCGTGATAAACGGGCTTGCCGTTTTTCAAAACGATTGCCTGCGGCGATTCGTGACGGACGCCGGTCCGGCTGGCGATTTCGTTCGAAATGTCGCGCGCTTTCTGGACGATTACGAGATTAACGTCCGATTCGACTTCGGAAACCTCGTAATAAACACCCGAGCTAATCGGGCAGGTGACCGAATGTTTGAATAACACGACCGGTTTTTGGTTT
>DASWRC010000212.1:0-11345 GCA_036403375.1 Pyrinomonadaceae bacterium | reverse complement strand
TCAAAGCTCGCAGAAATTGCCGAGCTGCAGTATATTTTCCCGGTTTTGAAATAAATCCGTTCCGGGTACCGGCTTAAATCGGCTGTTCTCGCAAGTAAAAGCCGGCTAAAACCGGTGCCCGGAACTTTTCAAATAACCTTCCGAACAGACGGTTTTTATTAAAAAAAACTGTATCTTTTTTCTCCAAGGAGTGCTAAATTTAATTAAAAAGCAGTTTATATATCAATCAAGGGAAGGTTAAATATGGCAACAGAAAAAGATAATCAAAAATCAACAGCGAAAAATGCGGCTCCCGCGAAATCAACTTCGGCAAAATCAAGTTCTGAAAAATCGAAAAGCGGCACGGCAAAGAAATCGTCGTCGCCGGTAAAATCGAAATCAGCGGCGAAAGCTTCCGATAAATCGAAATCGACAGCCAAAAAATCGACGAAGAAACAATCGTCGCCGATTTTGGACAAGGTAACGGAAGTGGCGGGCGAAATTCTGACGGGCGCGGCGACCGGCGCGGCACTGAGCACGCTCAACGTCGTCGCGGAAGCGGTCGGCGATTTGCTTGATGAAAGCGACGGCGGCGAAAAATCATCCGGAACGAAAGCGAAAGGCGGCAGCGGCGCGTCCGGCGGCAAAGCTAAATCGAGTGGGGCGGCAAAAACTTCAAAAACAGCCAAAGGCTCTGCGTCGTCGAAAACAAAAAGCGCATCGTCGGCGTCAAAAAGCAGCGCTAAAACTTCAGCGAAAAGCGGCGACAAATCCGCCCAAACAACCAAAGCAAAAGGCAAATAATTTATAAAAGACGAGGCTAAGTAAATCATCCCGTTACTCAGCCTCGTCTTTTCGCATTCCTCATTTTCTGGCGAATCAAATATAAAATTTTTCAACAGCGCTGATTTTATAATTTGCGCTTGATTAAACTTGTAATTTGATGGCAGGAATCGCAGTTGCGGTAAATGCGATCGGACAAAAACCAAAGAAGCCGTCATCAGGGATTGTCCCGGCTGGCAGCCAAAGAAAGAAGCCGTTCCGCTGTCTAAAAATCCGCGTCCGGAAAGATTCCGACTAAAAAAAATCGCCTGTCTTTTGAGCCGCGCCACGCTTTTTCATCGTCCCCAATTTAACAATTTCTCTTAATTGTCTGCTTTGCTACAAACGCGCCCGGCATCACAGGAATATTCTGAGGGTGGATTAGAAATCCAAAACCAAAGAGCGAGGACTATAAAAATGAGAGGAATGAAATTAAGAATCGTCGGACTTTCATTGGCATTGGCTTTATTTGTCGTCGGTTTGACCTTCGGCAATCAGGACGCGCAGGCTTTAAGCTCGGACAACCAGCAAAATAACAGCCGGAACAACAGTCAAAACAATAGCCAGAACAACCGCAGCCAGAATAACCGCAGCACGAATGTTCGGCAAAATGGAAACGGCAGCAACCGCAGCAATCGCAATAAAAGCACGAATCGCAGAAATAACAATACGAACGGAAACAATTCCAACAACACTAACGACAATTCAACGAATACCAATACCAACGACAATTCAACGAATACCAATAACAATTCGACGAATACGAACTCAAACGTCAATGCGTCGCCGACGCCGCGCTGAAACGAATTGCTTTCGAATCAAAATAACCGTAAAATGCCGGGTCAGAAGGCTCGGCATTTTTCTTTTAAACGCGCTTTTGCGCGGGCGATAATTTTAACCCGGAAAAACGGCAGAGCTTTGTTATTTTTTGTAATTTTCTATTGCGGTTACCGACTAAAATTTTATGGATTTGAAACTCGTTCGCGTTTATGTCGCTCTGTTTTTTGCGCTCGTTTTCGTCTTTTCCGTTAAGGCTGACGAAGTTGATAAATTTGTCCGCGCGGTGATGCAGGAACGCCGGATTCCGGGCGCGGCGATTGCGGTCGTCAAAAACGGAAAAATCGTCAAAAAACAGGGCTACGGCGTGGCGAGCGTCGAATTCGGCGTGCCCGTCACGACCGAGACGGTTTTTGAAATCGGCTCGGTGACAAAACAGATGACCGCCGCTGCCGTGATGCTGCTGGTCGAAGACGGCAAAATAAACCCGGACGCGCAAATTTCCGTTTACCTGCCGAACACGCCCGCAGCGTGGCGCGGCGTGACGGTCAGAAATCTTTTGACGCACACTTCCGGCGTTAAAAGCTACACGGCAATCGGCGCGGGTTTTGAGCTTTCAAAACATCTCACGCGCGACGAATTTATCAAAGCTTTAGCGGCTTATCCGCTGGATTTCGAGCCGGGTTCGCGCTATTCGTACAGCAATTCGGGCTACAATCTGCTGGGCTTTATCATCGAAGCCGCTTCGGGAAAATCTTACTGGGATTTTATGCAAACGCGGATATTCAAAAAGCTCGGCATGACGCACACTTTCGACCGCGACCCGAAATACATCGTCAAAAACCGTGCCGTCGGTTACGAGCTTGAAAACGGCGCGTTCACGGGGCGCGATTACGATTTGACCGACCTTTTCAGCGCCGGCGCGATAATTTCGACGGTTGACGATTTAGCCAAATGGGATGCCGCGTGGCGCAACGACACTTTGCTTAAAAAGGGGAGCAAACAGGAAGCGTGGAAACCGTTTGTTTTGTCGGACGGAAAACCGAATCCGTATGGTTTCGGCTGGAACGTCATGGATTTTCGCGCGCATCGACTCATCAGTCACAGCGGCTCGACCGCCGGTTTCAACTCGCAGATTTCGCGCTTTGTGGACGACGATTTGACCGTCATCGTGCTCACGAATCTGGGTGATGCCGGCTACGCCGGAACAATCGCGCGCGGCATCGCAAAGATTTACATTCCCGCAATTTCAATCCGGGCGATGAAGCCGCAAACTGACGGGGACGCGAAACTGACCGAAATGTTTGAACAAGTTCTCGGCGAGCGAATGGAAAACAAATTCAGCACCGCTCTTTTAACCGAAAACCTTATAAAATCGCTTTCCGGCGAGCGGGCTAAAGCGGGTAACGCGCGGATTGCGGCGTTCGGCGCGGTCAAAAATTTTACGTTTCTCGGCGCGGAAGATGCGGGCAGTTCAAAAATCTATCGCTGCAAAGCCGAAACCGCAAAGCGGTTATTTTTATGGCGTTTTGCGGTCAATCAGGACGGCAAAATAACGGAAATGACGCTCGAAGACGAAGAGTAAAGTTATTCCGTCTTTTCCCACAGGGCGCGCGTGTCGAGTTCTTTAAAGGCATTCACCATCGGCAGATAAGCGGTCGCGCGCTCGTCGACATTGCTCATCGGCGACTTTGTTCCGCCGGTGTGTTTGACCATGATTTTGCAGTTGCTGACCGTTATCATCATCATATAGTTCCAGCTTTTGAAAGCCTCGTTATTAACGATTAAATTTGCCAGACTCTTAAATTGCTCGCTCGAAATTTTCGATGTCCAGACGGTCTTGTCCGTGTCGCGCCACTCTTTGGCGGCGTTATCGTAGCGCCGGATAACGATTATTTTCTCGGCGCTGCCGTCGCGGTTAAACGTCAGATTTATCCGGCACGGCGAGCTTGAACTGTAAACGCCGTCGCGGTCGCCGAACATTTCGTTGTAGGTTTGGCGACATTTTGACTCTTCCGGGAAAAATCCTTTATAAACGGTTTCGATTGCTGCCGAATTAACGTCCGTCGCTTTAATTTCCGCCTGTTGAATCGGCGTGCTTTCCGGCGTCGCCGGCGGCGTCGGCTGACTTTCGATAACCGGTTTCGGCGTTTCGGCAACTTGCGCCGCCGGTTTGCAGAAAAAGAAAACGGCGCTGACTGCCGAAGCCGTGAGCAGTGCCGTAACGGCTGAAAAAATGGTTGAAACAATGATTGTTTTTCGATTCATAAAAACGCACCGTAAATTTATTCGCCCGTCGAATATAAAAGAACGATGCGCACCATCCATTTTGCAAATAAGCGCGGGAATTAAATTTTTAATTCCTGTGCCGCGCGCTGTATTTAACGCCTTCTATTTTTTCGCCGAATGTCTGCACCCGATAATCGTAACGCCGCGTCGTGACCCGGGCGAAATTTTTAATCTGATTTTTGCCTATATGTAACCTATTGAACAAAAGGTTCCCGGCTGATTCGATAAGCTTTTAAGTTCAGGCATATTGATTGTTGAAAACACGAAAACCCGCCGCACGTCACCGGTTCGAACTGATGATTTCCGACGAAAATGCGCATTTTGTATGAACGGCGTCTACTGCGCGCGGAAAATACGGTTTTACTATCAGTAGTAATAAAACGAAGAACAAGGGGAAAGAAAATGAACACAGGAACACAACGCGAAGAACAAAGATTCGACAACCAATCTCAAAGCGGTCGAAATCAATCCGCTTCAACATCCGGCGACGGACAAAATAATCAAACAAATTCGGAAATGAATTCAAACATCGATTACACCGAGTTGAAATACCGCGACCCGGCGAACGTCGCGACCGGGAAAATGGCGAAAGGAATCGGTATGTTCAGCATCGCGCTCGGGCTGGCGGAAGTTGTCGCGCCGGCGCGGATGGGCGAATTAATCGGCGTCAGCAATCGTTATCGCGCGTTTTTGCCGCTTCTCGGGATGCGCGAAATCGCACACGGCATCGGGATTATGAGCCAGACAAAACCGACCGAATCGGTCTGGTCGCGCGTCATCGGCGACGCGATTGATCTGGCATTCTTAGGCGCGGCTTTTGCGGGCAAGGAAAATAATAAACGCCGTCTCGCGGGCGCGACCGTTGCGGTTCTCGGCGTGGCGGCGCTCGACGTGATGTGCGCCGCCGCGCTCAGCAAGCAGCAGTGGAACGATACCGGCGGTAATTTAAATGCGCCGACAACCGTCGGGCAGCCTTCGGCACGACAAATGGCTTAAAACGAGTGAAAAGTGAATTGTTAAAAGTGAATAATTATTGTCTTTCATTTTTCGCTATTCGCTTTTCACTAACCTGGGAGATTAAAAAATGAAAGCATTATGTTGGATGGGAACGAACGATATACGCGTGGAAGATGTTCCCGACCCGAAAATTTTAGACCCGCGCGATGCAATTATAAAAATCACTTCAACCGCCATCTGCGGCTCTGATTTACATCTCGTCGACGGTTATGTGCCGACGATGGAATCCGGCGACATCTTGGGACACGAGCCGATGGGCGAAGTCGTCGAAGTCGGTTCCGGCGTCAGCAATCTAAAGGTCGGCGACCGCGTCGTCGTGCCGTTCACGATTTCCTGCGGCGAGTGTTTCTTCTGTAAAAAAGGGTTGTATTCGTGCTGCGACGTTTCGAATCCGAATGCGAAAGTCGCTATCGAATTGATGGGACATTCGCCTGCCGGAATTTTCGGCTATTCGCATATGACCGGCGGTTTTGCGGGCGGACAGGCGGAATATTTGCGCGTGCCGTTTGCCGATGTCGGACCGCTGAAAATTCCCGACGGAATGCCGGACGAAAAGGTTCTGTTTCTTTCGGACGCTTTCCCGACCGGCTACATGGCGGCGGAAAACGCCGACATCGAAGAGGGCGACACGGTTGCCGTCTGGGGCATGGGTCCGGTCGGACAATTCGCCGTCAAATCGGCTTGGATGTTCGGCGCGGGTCGCGTGATTGCGATTGACAATGTGCCGGAACGCCTCGAAATGGCGGCGCGCGAAGGCAATGCCGAAACGATTAATTTCGATGAAGTCAACGTTTACGACACGCTTCAGGAAATGACCGGCGGGCGCGGCGCCGACCGCTGCATCGACGCCGTCGGCTGCGAAGCACTGGCGGGCGGAACGCCCGACGGCGTGCTCGACGCGGCAAAAACTGCCGTCTTTATGGCGACTGACCGGGCACACGTCATCCGGCAGGCAATCTGGTGCTGCCGCAAAGCCGGAACGCTCTCGATGCCGGGCGTCTATGTCGGCGCGGGCGACAAAATTCCAATCGGCGCGTTTATGAATAAAGGCTTGACGTGGAAAACCGGACAGACGCATATGCAGCGATATATGAAGCCGCTGCTCGAAAAAATCGAGGCGGGCGAGATTGACCCGTCATTTATCATCACGCACGAAATGCCTCTGGAAGATGCACCGCTTGGCTATGAGATGTTCAAGCACAAACAGGACTCGTGCATCAAGGTCGTCTTAAAGCCGGGCATGAGCGGCAACGGAAACGGCAGCGTTCATTAAACGATTAACGCTGAAAAATCTCGGCGCGGTCAGATGGTTTTATTAAAAACCTGACCGCGCCGAGATTTTTTTACCGTTCGCGGTTTGTAAAAACGCGGCGGTTTTTGTCGTTTTCGCAAAAACTGGCATTCGATTTGCGGGCAAAGCGGCGAGTGCGCTTTTTCAGCCGAAAATCTGCACTTTATTGATACAAGGAGGGTTTTATAATGCCGACGCTTCAACCAAACAGACAAACGAATTCAGAGAAAACAAAACCGGCGAAAAGCCCGGTGCTGTCAAACGGCGCGCGCCGCTGCCGCGAAAAATTCCTGCACTTTTTCCCGAAAGGTTTTGACGACCCGAAATATATCTCCTGGGAACGCGGATACAAATGGAACGCGCACGAGCAATGGCAGGAAACACTAAACCGGACGATTTTTCGCGCGCTGCTCGGCGAGGGCAGATTCCCCGAAATTTGCTCGCGCGCCGTCCGCATCGAATCGCGCACGAACCTGCTTTTCTCGTTTGAAAAAATGGCGCTGCGCGACGCCGTCAAACCGGCGGAAGGCGCGCGGGCGTTTTCCGAAGGTCTATTCGAATTTCTTCACGGTCGCGCCCGCATCGAAACGCGGTTTAACCGCTGGTGCGACGTGCTCGCCGCGCTGCCGCGCCCGAAACGCCGCGTTTTAACGCATCCGGTGGCGACCGTCTTCGGCTTTATCGCCGAGCCCGAAACGCATATTTTTCTCAAACCGCAAGTGACGCGTGCGGCGGCTCGCGAATACGGTTTCGAGCTTTATTACACCCCGCGCCCGTCGTGGGAAACCTACGCTTCGATGCTCGAATTTGCCGAAACCGTCCGCCGCGACCTCAATGATTTGCAGCCGCGCGATATGATGGACATTCAATCTTTTATGTGGGTTCAGGGTTCGAGCGAATACGCGTAAGAAATTAGCCGCGAACGGACACGAATAACACGAATTATTTATTAGTTTTTATTCGTGTTATTCGTGTCCATTCGCGGCTTGATTTTTAGAAATTCAGTGCCAGATCGCCGTCCTTTTCCTCGACGCGGACGCTTCCGCCGTCCGTCAATTTGCCGAATAGAATCTCCTGCGCCAAAGGCTGCTTGATTTTCTCGTGAATCAGACGCGCCATCGGGCGCGCGCCGTAACGTGAATCGAAACCGTTTTTCGCGAGCCATTCGCGCGCCGATTCGTCGAGTTTAATGAGCACGCGTTTTTCCGCCAATTGCCCGTTGAGTTCCTTGATGAATTTATCGACGATATTTTTGATGATTTCAATATCGAGCGCTTTGAACGGCACCCACGCATCGAGTCGGTTGCGAAATTCGGGCGTGAACGTGCGCTCGATGGCGCCTCTCGCCGTGCCTTTCGTATCCGCCGCGTTGCGGAAACCGACGCCGCCCGAAGACAATTCGCGCGCGCCCGCGTTGGTCGTCATAATCAAAATCACGTTGCGAAAATCCGCTTTTTTGCCGTTGTTGTCGGTCAAAGTCGCCGAGTCCATGACCTGAAGAAGCAGATTGAAAAGATTCGGATGCGCCTTTTCGATTTCGTCCAGCACGAGAACCGAATGCGGATGGCGCATAATCGCGTCCGTCAGGAGTCCGCCCTGGTCAAAACCGACATATCCCGGCGGCGCGCCGATGAGGCGGGAAACCGTGTGCGGCTCGGCGTATTCGCTCATATCGTAGCGCAGGAATTCGACGCCGAGAATTTGCGCAAGCTGTTTGGAAACCTCGGTTTTGCCGACGCCGGTCGGACCGCTGAATAAAAATGAACCGACGGGTTTCGATTCTTGCCCGAGTCCGGCGCGCGAAATCTGAATCGCGTCCACGATTTTGTCAATCGCTTCGTCCTGTCCGAAAATCACGCCTTTCATATCGGCTTTTAAAGTTTTCAGACGGTCTTTTTCGTCCGCAACCACGGTTTTCGGCGGAATTTTCGCCATCCGCGCAATCGTGTTTTCGACCATCTGCACCGAGATTTGTTTCGGACGCTGGTCTTCCGTCAACAATTTTGTCGCCGCGCCGACTTCGTCAATCACGTCAATCGCCTTGTCGGGCAAAAATCGGTCGTTGATGTATTTGCCGGCGAGCTCCGACGCGACTTTCAACGAGTCGTCCGAATATTTGACGCCGTGATGCTCTTCGTAAAACTTCTTCAAGCCTTTCAGGATTTCGTAAGTCTCAGTGATTGACGGCTCATAGATTTCGATTTTCTGGAAACGTCTTGCCAGCGCGCGGTCGCGCTCGAACGCGGCTTTGTATTCCGTGTAGGTGGTGGAACCGATACAGCGCAAATCGCCGTTGGCAAGCGCCGGTTTTAAGATATTCGACGCGTCCATCGCGCCGCCCGAAACCGCGCCGGCACCGACGATCGTATGGATTTCGTCAATAAAAAGTATCGAATTTTCGTGCTTTTTGAGTTCCGTGATAATCGCCTTGAAACGCTGCTCGAAATCGCCGCGATAGCGCGTTCCCGCGAGCACCGCGCCCATATCTAACTGGAAAACTTTCGCGTCCTTCAAAACGTCCGGCACGTCGCCCTGCGAAATCTTCAGCGCCAAGCCTTCCGCTAAAGCGGTCTTCCCGACGCCCGGTTCGCCGACGTAAAGCGGATTGTTTTTCTTGCGGCGGCACAAGATTTGAATCGTCCGCTCGATTTCTTCGCGCCGCCCGATTATCGGGTCGATTTTGCCTTCTGAAGCGAGCTTGACGAGTTCTTCGGTAAAAGCTTCGAGCGGCTTTTTGCGCTTTCCTCCGCCCGCCGCACGTTCTTCGGCAAACTGCTCGTCTTCGTCGCCGATGCCGTCAAAATCGAAATTGTTATCGACTTTCGAGATGCCGTGCGCGATGTAATTCAGAATGTCGAGCCGCGTGATGCCCTGTTGTTTGAGCAGGTAAACGGCGTAAGACTGGTCAGCCTGATAAAGCGCGGCGAGAATATTTCCGCCGTCAACCGCTTTTTGCCCGCTGCCTTCCGCCTGCAAAAGCGCGTACTGAATCGTCGATTGAAACGTCGCCGTGAGCTCGGGCATCGTCTGCACGCCGGCAGGCAGTTTTTCGAGGGTGTCGCGGAAATATTCTTCCAGCGACTGGGCGATTTCCTCAATCCGCGCGCCGCAGTTAAACAAAATATCGCGCGCCGAATTGTCTTCGAGCAGCGCGAACAGCAGATGCTCCAAGGTAACGTATTCGTGTTTATATTTGACGGCTTCGTCAACCGCGTAGCTTAATGTCTCTTCTAATTCTCTGGTCAGCATATCTTTGAAACTTCTTTGATGATTATCTCACAAAAAACGTTCAAATCATTCTTTCGCGATAAGAAAATTCTTTGCGCTTTTTATTTCAAAAAAACGGGGCTGTCCCGTGATTTTAACACAGGACAGCCCGAGCAGATAGATTTTTGACTGACCGGTTAATCACCGTTTTTCTTACCTGTCAAAAGCATTTCGCGCCCGACAAAGTAAAGCAAAACGGTGATCACCGCAAACGGAACGAGCGCCAGCAAATCAGAATTTGCGCCGGCGAAAAACGGGTTGCCTTTGTCCGCCCAGTCCTTGAAGCTCTTCTGCACGGCTTCGAGCGTCGGGTTCAAGGCAAAAATAGCAAACAAAATTCCCGCCACCGCCGCGCCCGCAATGTAACCGGAAGCAAGCAGTACGCCGTTCGACTTATCGGTTTCGGCAATGATTTGTTCTTCGCTCAGATTTTCTCTGGCGAGTTTGCGTTTCAGATATAAATCGACAAAATACCGGATCATTCCGCCGACGAAAATCGGCGCGCTGGTTGCCAGCGGCAGATACAGCCCAACGGCAAAAGCCAGCGCGGGGGCGCCTGTTAATTCAAGCACAATCGCAATCATCGCGCCGAGCAGCACCAAACCCCACGGCAAATCCTGACTCAGAATTCCCTTGATGATATAGCTCATCAGCGTCGCTTTCGGCGCGTCGTATTTCGCCACGTCCGAACCGTCGGGACGCGCGTTGAGCTTGCCGTTAATCGCCGGGTCCACCAGATATTTGATTTCGCCCGACATATCGACCAGATATTTGCCGGGCGCGATGCCGCCGGAATTGTCCGTTTTGTGCCAGCCGCGATACGTGTTCGGGTCAGTTTGGGCTTGCGTGCCGTGCAGTTTTTCAGCCGCTCCGACTTCCGTACCGGGCGGCACACGCGCGCCTTTCGGGAAATTTTCTTCGATTTTCAGGACCGCATTGCCGGCGGCGTCAACCAGATATTTGCCGGGCTTTAAATCCTTATTTTCCGGTTTTCTAGAGCCTTCGGGTATTTTGTTGTCATATTCGAGAAAATCCCCTTCGAGCGGCGGTTTTGTCTCGCCCGTGTAGGGCACGAGTCCGGCACGCTCAACCTTGACTTCATCTTTGACTTTTGAAAACGTCGTCGAGGTCGCATAAATCGTTCCGTTGTCGTTTAGAACCAGCAGAATCGGACCTAAAACGAGCGCCGAAGCCAGCGCGCCGACAAGAATCGCGATCTGCTGGCTGCGCGGGGTTCCGCCAACCAGAAAGCCGGTTTTCAAATCCTGCGAAGTCGTACCGCCGTTCGAGGCGGCGATGCAGACGATGCCGCCGATGGAAAGCGCAGTAACAAAATACGGCGAAGGCGCAGTCCAGCCGAGCGCCAAAAAGACCAGACACGTTATCAACAAAGTGGCGACGGTCATTCCCGAAATCGGGTTTGACGACGAACCGACCTCGCCGGTCAGCCGCGATGACACCGTAACAAACAAAAAGCCGAGCAGGACAATCAAAAACGCGCCTAAAAACGAAACCAGCGGGTTTGCGAAAACGCTCAAGCCTAACTGCGGCGCGAGCATAATCGCCGCCATCAAAACGACAACGCCGACGATAACGTATTTCATCGAAAGATCGCGGTCGGTACGCGGAAGATCTGCGCCTTCTTCATGCGAGCTGCCGCGAAGGTCTGCCAAGCCCGATTTCAAACCGCTCCAAATCGTCGGCAGGCTGCGGAAAAGCGAGATAATCCCCGCCGTAGCGACCGCGCCCGCGCCGATGTAGAGAATATATTCGCCACGAATTTCGCCCGGACTCATTTCGGATATCGTTTTGCCGGTCGCGGGCAAAATCGGCTTGTCGGCAGTTTCGCCGAAAAACTTAATCATCGGAATCAATACGAGATACGACAAAACGCCGCCCGCCA
>DASWRC010000211.1:0-2863 GCA_036403375.1 Pyrinomonadaceae bacterium | reverse complement strand
CAGCAGTGCCGTGCTTCATTTCGCCGCCGACGAAAGGCAATTTAATGCAATGCTCGAAGAGATGTGGAGAGTTCTCAAAACGGGCGGTTTATTGTTTGTCCGGCTCGCTTCGAGTATCGGAATCGAAGACAAAATCAAGTTAATCGAAAACCGCCGGTATCTGCTGCCGGACGGTTCGGAGCGTTTCCTGGTCGATGAAGAAATGCTGCTTGCAGCAACGAGCAGACTCGGCGGAAATCTGGCGGAACCGATCAAGACGACCAATGTGCAGAATCTGCGATGTATGACGACGTGGGTTGTTCAGAAAAATTGATAGAAGAAAATTGCTTTAGCGGCGGAAAATATTCTTAAGGCAAGCCATGAGAAAAACAAAAAGAACATATAAGTATAATGTATTGAAAATCTATACAAACGCATAAAGTCGGGAACATTACGGCGTCCGATAATAACAGGCGCTTGTAAGGCATTTCGGCAAATCCTGTGGAAACCCGAAAAGGGATAAAAACAGGAAAAAGAGAAAGGCTGTTGATTTTTGAATAAAGTAAAAACGCGATTTGGAAAAATTCTGTTGGCGACTCTCCGACTGGTCGGAAAGAGGCTCTAAGCTAGTAATATAACTTAGGGTTAGTAAAATCGAGTAAAATTATCGGAAAGCTCAGAAACGGGCTTTCCGAGCCACAGAGAAATTCCAAAGAGTGAAAACGAGCAAAAATCCACAGAAAAGTTCCAAAAGCGGATACTAATAAATCCACCGAAACCACTGAGAAAGTCAAAACCGGAATTCTACCATCAAGATAAAAACAACACTGTTTTTCATCTATCCGATTTCTATCCTATTATTATCGGACCCGCGCGACCGCCATTCTTTGGTCGGATGAATTAAAACTTCAACCTCTTTACCGAAAGCATCTTTAAGATGCCCGTTTTCTTCTGTTTTCAGGATTATTTTAATCGCTGATTCGTCCTTCGGTCTTCCTCAACGGCGTCGATCCACAATTTGAGCGTCAAGTCTTCCCTTTCCGGATTGCCTAAAATCGGTCTCAGTTCCCTTTCGTAACGATCTTTCAGTATTTCCAGATCGAACGGCACGGCGCGCGCCAAAAACCTGACATCGTCGCGGTCGCGCTGAATGTTGCGTTCAATTTTCGCGAGCGCCACGTCGTACGGGTCCAGCGCTAAAAGCCGCAAGTTTTTGAAAGTGCCGGCGGCTATTTCGCCGAGGCGGTCTTGGTAGTTTTCCGGAAGAGTTGCGATGCCGACACTGTCGAGATAAACCTTATGCTTTTTATGCAGCGGCGAGCCTTCGCCGGCTATTTTCAAGAGTATTTGAGAAAGTTTTTTCGGAGTTATGGAAACAACGTCGACGTCCGCAGTCGAGCGTGCCGCGCCGTAAACCTGCGTGACGACGAATCCGCCCAGTATTTCGAGCGCCGTCTCTTCCGACAGCAGTGCGTCGATTTCCTGAAAGAACGAGCGCCACGGCTCGGGAATGGTTTTATTCGGCATAATCGAGATGCTCGGGCGATAGATCCGTTAGAAGCCGCCAGAACTTCGCTTCGGCGGAACGATTCGTTTTCAGCCATTTTCTTTCCGCTTCGGTTATCGAAGCGCGGCATAAGGTGTCCTCCCGGTAAAGCCGTGACGAAGAGAGCGTTTCTTCCGCCTGCCGCAGTACATTCGCCCTTTCAGTATTATCAATCCTCTCGGTCAGCCTTCGCGCGACGTTGACAACGAAACCCAAACGGTTCTGCAGATCGTTGATTTTAGCGATCTTGATAACTTCCTTCCAATCGAGGTCGGCGTACCTCGCGGCGAGCCACGGCAGCGCTTCGACCAGCCGGCTGTCGAGATCTTCGGCGCTCAGCGCCGTCAACAAAACTTCCGCCGGATTTTTTTTGGCGGACTTCCCTTTTACATACGCGAGTTTCGGGTAACCGAGCGCTGCGATCTGCGAAGCCAGATTATCCTCCTGAGGCGTCGAAAGCTCTTCAGGCAAGGATTCTATCGGCAACGCGGTCGGCGGCAGTTTGTAGAGCTTTACGGCGCGCTCAGCGAGTGGTTTTGTAACGACTCGCTTTCCCGTTTCAAGCAACGATAGATACGGCTGCGAGATGCCGAGTTTTTCCGCCGCCTCCGCCTGCTCCCAATTTCGGTTTTGTCGTGCCCGTAAAAGCTGTTCTCCAATCATACCGACAACATTGACCTCAAAAACATTATATTACAAAGTTTGTAATATAATAAACTGAGTTGTACTTTTCCGCTCGGTTACAAACCGACCGGTGGAACAATTATTTTTTCTTATGTTATCTCCGCTCAAGCAGCAACCCGGGAGGTTGTGGGCATTTCAGAAATCAATTAATAATTTCTCCTTTAACATTCGCCAGCTTTTCTCGCCATTTTTGGAGTTCCTCGGGTGTTTGTCTCACCCAATCTGTTACTTCGCCGACGATTTTCAATGGTGCTTGACTGCGATACGAACGTGTCGGATTGCCGGGGAATTTTTTGTCTGTAACGTTCGGGTCATTTTCAAAGCTCCCCGTCGGTTCAACGATATAAACGCGTTCACGTCCATCGCCTTTAGCTAATGCCGCAGCAAGTCCCGCCCCGTTAACCAAGGCTGTGAAATAAATGTGATTCATCACGACTTCCGGATTGTAATTAGACCGGGACCCTGCTGTCAGCAAATCGCCAACTCGCAAATCTGCCCTTGTCCCGTGATAAAAGGGTCCGTTGTCAGACAATTTGTCCTTGAACGAACTCGCTAATTCATAATTCTTTTTTGCGTTGTCAGGGTCGCTGAGGTCCTCATAGCATTTGGCAATGTTTAAATATAGAGAGGGAAAAGCTCCCTTGACAGAGTCGT
>DASWRC010000210.1:0-4498 GCA_036403375.1 Pyrinomonadaceae bacterium | reverse complement strand
AATGTCTTAAAATAGCGAGGGAGTATCGCGGGTATAAAAAAAATGAACTGGCAATTAAATTAAATTTAACCCCAAGCGCCATTACACAATTCGAGAAAGGAGAAGTAAAACCTACCCCGCAAACAATAGCTCAATTATGTTTAGCACTTAGGTTTCCTGCGTCGTTTTTTACTCAAGAGCTAGATTTCCCTTTAATTACTCATGAACAATGCCATTTTCGCAGTTTAATGTCTTGCTCACAGATTGAGCGTAGAAGAATAATAGCGGCGGGAAACTTAATAGGAAAAATTGTTAAATTTATTGATGAACATATTGATCTCCCTGTTGAACAAATATCAAATTCTATTTCGTATGGGGCAGAAGCAGTAAATGAAATTGAAGAAGCAGCAGAAACGGTCAGACAAGATTGGGGGTTAGGTTTAGGTCCACTTGATAACATTATTCATTTACTAGAAGCAAAGGGGATTTTAGTATTTCGATTGTTAGAAGAGAGTCGAAAACTTGATGCTTTTTCACTTTGGCAAGGTAAGCGTCCTTTTATATTTCTTAATTCTGAAAAAGGCTCTTCTAGCAGAAGTAGATTTGATGCTTCACACGAACTCGGACATTTAATTTTGCACTCGGAGTATTTACCTGGGAACAAAATTCAAGAATTTCAGGCGAATCAATTTGCTAGTGCTTTTCTGATGCCTCGTGAAACATTTTTAAAGGAATGTCCACGCCGCTTGGTTTGGAATCACTTTTTAGAACTAAAACAAAGATGGAAAGTATCTTTAGCTGCCTTAGTCAGGCGCGCCAGAGATTTGAAGATTATTTCGGAAGATACATATAAACGAGCAAATGTTCAAATTCAAAAAAACGGTTGGAAGTACAATGAACCTTCAGAACCAAAATTAGAATTACCAACAATTCTTCCACAAGCTTTTGATTTATTAAAGGAAAACGATTGGAGCCTTTCAGATGTAGCTAACAATCTTTCGATAGCTGAATCTGATTTACAATGGCTAATATTCATGGAACCAGAAAATAAAAGTGAGAGTTTTGCTAATAGTGAAAAGATTTCCCATGAAATGAAATCCTCAACAGCTCAAAATTTATTTGAATTTCCATTTGATAAAAGCAGTATTTAGATTTCCGTAAACGGCAAATAAAAGTCCATTAATTAAGCCGCAATCAAATCGTTTAATCTCTGATACGGTGGTGCGTTGTAAGCGAGGACGATGTCGTCTTTATTGATGCCCGCGTCTAATAATTCTCGGACGACTTCGGCGTCGGTGTTGTCGCGTTCGACGTGGACTGTGCCGTTTTGGAGGCGGAAATGCAGGACGACATCGTAGATGCGGCGTCCTTTTTCGTTCCAGCCGGAATCTATGACCAGATATTCGCCGCTCGCACGGTCGCAGACGGCGCGGGTTTCGATTTCGCCGTTGGCGGGCTGAAAGCGGGCGTGGCGTTTAGCTGTTTTTTCTAAGATTTGGCGGTAATTTTCTATTCTATCCATTTTATAATCTCCTCAATTTTAGGACTAAAAACGAGCAGCTTTATTTCCTGTCTGGCAACAACGGCTTGAATCGTCGGCAAACTAAACGAATCTTCAAAAACTTCTTCGGCGACCGCTAAAAACAAGATGCGTTCCGGAAAAAGCTCGCCTGGAAATTGCCGGTAAATCAAATATTGCCCGACCGCTTTTTCAAACTCGTTGAGAAACGAAAGACCGCCGAAAACGTTTATCTCAATTGCGACTTTCCGCGTTTCGCCGTCAGCTTCAATCATCTTTTCTGCCGCTAAATCAACGTAAAACTTTACGTCCTCAAGCCGAATCGTCAACGGGTCGTGCGTTACCGTCCAACCGTCTTTTTCCAAAGACTTTCTGACAGAATCATGGTAAGCATCTCGTTGCGGCTTCGTTTTTATTTTAATGTAAAAAACGTTTGGAACAAAACTTTTCTTTCTTTGAATTTATGTCACAGTTTCTGTGACCTGCTTGTTCCCGCTCTCGTTTTGACTTCTATCCTTTTGCGGTTGCAAATCGGGGCGCGGCAAAGGCAATATAGAAAGGCAAAATGTCTTCAAAACTTATGAAAAAATCTATCTTTGCTGTTCTTTTAATCATTGCGGTCGGCGCGGGCGTTTCGATGGCGCAGACGAAAAAACGAACCGTCACGCGGACGACGAAGCGCGGCGCGGCGACGGTTAAGAAAACGACCGTCAAAAAAACACCGGCGGTCAAACAGGAAGGCGTGACGACCGCGTCGGGTTTGACTTATATCATTACGAAACACGGCGAGGGCGCGCCTATCAAGGCGGGCGATGAAGTCATCGTCAATTATACAGGGCTTTTGACGAACGGCACGAAATTCGACAGCTCGCTCGACAGAGGCGAGACTTTCTCGTTTCCGGTCGGCGCGGGACGCGTTATCAAAGGCTGGGACGAAGGCTTGCAGCGCTTGAGAATCGGCGACCACGCGACGCTGATTATTCCCGCATCAATCGGTTACGGCTCGCGCGGCGCGGGCGGCGTCATTCCGCCCGCCGCGACGCTCATATTCATTATCGAAGTCGTCGGCGTCAAATAAGAGGTGAAATAACAAGGAGGTTTCAAAGTTAAATGGCAGAAAACAATCAGGCGGTGAAGACCGAATCAGGATTAACATACATCGTGACGCGCGCCGGCGACGGCGCGCAGGTCAGAGCGGGACAGACGGTCGTCGTCAATTACACCGGACTCTTAACCAACGGCGCGATTTTCGACAGCTCGCTGGCGCGCAACGAGCCTCTCTCGTTTCCGGTCGGCGTGGGCATGGTGATTCAAGGCTGGGACGAAGGCTTGCAGAATTTGCGCGTCGGCGACCACGCGACTTTAATTATTCCGCCCGAAATCGCCTACGGTTCGGCGGGCGCGGGCGGCGTTATTCCGCCCGGCGCGACGCTCATTTTTATTATCGAAGTTCTGGACGTTAAATAATGGAAAATGTAAAACGGAAAGTGGAAAATATTTCTTTTAATTTTCCACTTTCCGTTTTACATTTTCCATTGATTTAGAGTATTTATTGATAATCGCCCAAGTCGTCTTGTCGCTGTCGAAAACGGTGTTCAAGCCCTGCTCTTCCATCGGCGGGTCGCCCATATAATCGTCGCCCTTTTTCCAGAAAACCTGTCCTTTGACGGGGCGCGCCGCGCCGCCGAACGCCCAGAAGTTTGCGCCGGCTAAATAGCCGCTGGATTTGGCGCTCGCCGCGAGTCGCGAAAAGATTTTATTGTAATATTCGTCCCTCAAAGAAGTTGAAGAAGCAATGTC
This sequence comes from Pyrinomonadaceae bacterium, assembly GCA_036403375.1. GTDB lineage: Bacteria > Acidobacteriota > Blastocatellia > Pyrinomonadales > Pyrinomonadaceae > JAFDVJ01. The sequence continues at coordinate 1,200 of DASWRC010000210.1, read as the reverse complement.
GAAGCTTTGCGCGTTACGCGGCAAGCCGAATTCTTCGATGACCAGCGGCTTATCGAGCTTTTTGGCGATTTCCAGATGCTCGTTAAGGTAAGCGGTCATTTTTTCGACGACGTTCGGAAAACCTTCCGCGACCTTGTCGCCCTCGAACCAGCCCCAGTTTTTCGCCCAGATGTGAATCGTCAGGTAATCGACGTTTTTGTCCGCGTGAATTTCCTCGAACAGATTCATGCCTTCCGTGCCGATTGAGCCTTCGTGCCCGATCGAGACGAGATGATTTTTGTCCTTCGATTTAATCAGCGCGGCAACGTCCCGAATCCATTTTTTGTAATCGTCATTCGCCGCCGGACGCATCGGTCGCGGCTCGTTGGCAAGCTCCCACGCCATAATCGCCGGGTCGTCCGTGTATTTTTTACGGCTCAGTTTATTGGTGCGGCTTAGAACGAGATTCAATTGCTCGTTGTACGCGCGCCGGCACGCGTCGCAGGCGTAAAACCGGCTGACAATATCGCGCTGCTCGTCCCACGTGAGCTTTCGCGTTTCCTGTTCTTTCGGCACCTCTTTATTCCAAATCAGGTATTGCTGAAAACCGCCGCTCCATTCCCAGTTATTGCTCAGGAAAACGATCGCTTTGAGATTGCGCTTGCCCATTTCGTACAGAATCAAATCCAGAGAGTCGAGAATTTCCTCGTTGAACTTTCCCTGCTCGGGCTGCAGGGGCGGAGCGACGCGCGCGACGCCGTTGATGAGTCCCGAGCCCTCGGCGCCAGCCAGAATGCGCAGGTTCGTGACGCCGTTTGCCTTTAGAAAATCAAGCTCTTTGCGAAGCCGCTCGACGCCGCGCCGCTTATCTTTTTCCAATCCGAGAAGCGTGCCGTACCAGTAATTCGTGCCGATGTAATAATACGGCTGGTCGCCGATAAAGAACTGGTGATTCCTGACCTTCACGAACGGCGTCTGCGCTTCGGCAAAAAACGCGAAGATTCCGAGCAGAACAAAAAAGAACGCAAGATTTTTAATTTTCATAACGGTTTGTTTAGATTTTGGAAAAGCTTTGAATATTAGACCTCTTGCGAAATTCAGGATTTAAGTTTTAGTTCGTAATTATGCAAACCGGCGATCAAATTGAATCTCAATCCGAATCGTTTTCGGCGATGCCGATAACGTTCGCTCAAAATCCTGAAGATCTTCAGTCGCCGAATT
>DASWRC010000209.1:0-37655 GCA_036403375.1 Pyrinomonadaceae bacterium | reverse complement strand
TCCTCTTCAAGCGAATTGCTCCTTTAACAACTGTCATCTTTCGATGCCGCTGCATTATGCGGTATTAGCGTTCGTTTCCGAACGTTATTCCCCACTCGAAGGTAGATTACTTACGTGTTACTCACCCGTGCGCCACTTTATGCACCCTCCGAAGAGGGCTTTAATCGTTCGACTTGCATGTCTGAGGCACGCCGCCAGCGTTGATTCTGAGCCAGGATCAAACTCTCGTTAAAAAGTTATTACTAGCTACTTATTTTATAGTTCGTTTGTTCGAACTGTGTTTGAATTAACACATGGACTCGCATATCTAGTTTTCAAAAATCAAATTGCGTTTTAGCTTTTGTTTTCGCCTCATTTTTGTTTGGGGCGAAATTATTGATTATACAGAATCAATCTTTTTTGTCAACCGCTCAGTGAAACTTTTTTAACTTTCGTCCTCATCCGTTTCCTGCGGCGAAGTTTCTGATTATACAGAACTTAAAATCTTTGTCAACCGCTCAGTTAGTGTTTTAACTTTTCTCTTTTCTAAGTTCAAAACTCTTACGAGCGAAACTTCTGATTATACAGATTTGAATTTCTTTGTCAACCGCCTAACGAAACTTTAACTTTTCTCTTTTCTCGTTAACAACTTTTCGCTAGGGGCAAATATGTATTCTCTATATTTGAGGCATTCTTGTCAAGCGGCTTTTGAAGCTTTTTCAAAATAATTTACTACAAAAACAAAAGTGCCTTTCAAAGGCAATAAAAGCCTGCTCAAATATACAAAACACAACATTCAAAGAACTCATTTTTCGAATTTGTCGAAAACAAAACTCTCTTAAATTGATTAATCCAAGAGAACTTAATTTCCCAACAAATTTAGCTTGTTATTTCAAGCGAGCCAGTTAAGATGAAGTAACTTACTTCTGGGTTGCTCACTTTATTCTTTAGAATTTCACTCTTTATTACCGAGTGAGCAGGTTAAGATGAAATCGTTTTCTGACGAGTTGCCCATCTTATAAAAATCTTTTTTCAAACCGCTCAACTTTTTTCTTAATTTAAGTGAGCAATGTAAGATGTTTTGAATTCATTATGAGTTGCTCAAATTTTTCAAAACATTTTTTCAAACCTCGCTCCATTCAAGCGAGCAGATTAAGACGTTATTAAATTCTTCCGAGTTGCCCGTTCTCGAAAAGATATTTCAGAAAACTTCAACCTGTAATTTTCGCGCTTAATAATAAATCGGTTACTTCTCTAACCGCGCCGTATCCGCCCGGTTTTTCCGTCTTATATATAATGTATGGAAAAATCTCCGAAACCGCGTCCGCAACGGCAACCGGCAGCCCGACTTTTTCCATTAAACAAATGTCGCCGATATCATCTCCGATATATGCAACTTCCTCGGCAGTAACTTTCTCAGCCTGTAAAATATCTTCAAAATCCTTCGCTTTATTTTGTGAGCGAACCTTTATGTAATGTATTCCGAGTTCCTCTGCACGCATTTTGATGATTCTTTGCGCGTCTCTTCCCGTAATAATTCCCGAACGAAATCCGGCTTTGTGCCAGAGCGCTAAACCTTGCCCGTCGCGAACGTGAAAAACCTTCATTGCTTCGCCGTTTTCGGTGAAATAAAGTCTTCCGTCGGTTAAAACGCCGTCGCAATCCATTAGTAACAGTTTGATTTTTCGAGCGCGTGAGAGCAGTTCGTCAGTTAATTTTTCGCTGTTCATTATTCAGATAATCTTAAGTGCCGTTAAACTGGGCTTGTATTCTTTTAATATACGCACCTTTGAATTTTCCGGTGGCGTTAACGGTTTTCAGAACGGTTTGCGCCTGTGCAGGCGTCTTGCCGGCATAAACTGCCAGAAAAACCGTATTTTCCTTAACGCCTGTGTAATAAAGCGAATCGTAGCCGCATCGTTGGGAAAAAACTTTATTATTCGGGAAAAGTCCCTGTGCAGCTAATCGCTCCGCTTCGGTATCGACTGCCCGGCAATCTCCAGCGCCGCCGAAAAAGTCTTTTATCGGGCTGCTTTTCAGAATAACGGCATAAAAAAGCTCCGACTCGGCAATGACCGAATTTTTCGGTATTTCAAATTGAATGTCGTTAACTCCAAACATCGTTGCATCAGTCTTACATTTAACGTTCGGATTGCCGCAAATTTTACCTAGCGCGGTTTTTTGACCGAATGCCGTACAAACTGACAGTATTCCTAAGACCAATAAAAAAGTTATTTTGTTTTTCATAACAAAAATCGGACAAGATTTGTCCGATTTTTTGCTTAAAAAGACAGCTTTGTCAGGAAACAATCTTTTTATAAAAAGAATTAGCGAACCTCAAACATATCGACGCCGCTTAGTTTCCAGTTATTTCCAACCTGCGTTAAGCGATAGACGGCGGTTCCGGTTTCCGGACTTTTGTTAATCATCCTGATATTTAAATTCGTCTCGACGACTGCGTGAGTCGTATCGACCTTTTCAATCTGTACGATGCGCGTTGTCCATTCCTGCGCTTGTCCGGCGATTCCGCCCGAAAAACGCGGGATTTCGCCCGATAAAACCATCGCGTCCAAATCGGGTTTACGTCCCGAGATTGCGGCTTTATCAAACTGCGCGAAAAACGCCTTGATGCTTTCGTCGTTATTTAAAGGCGCGTTCGCCCTGGATTTACCCTGCCGCGCGGCGAGCGTTGCGCCGTATTCGGCATCGGCTTTGATGGCTTCATTAAAATATTGGACAGCTTGCGCACTCTGATTCGATTTCAAAGCAACTTCGCCCAAACCGACGTTCGCCCAAGCCATTGAGCGCGCCGTCGGCAGCTTTTCGTCGAGCACCGCACGAAATTCTTTTTCCGCTTCAGCCGTTTTGTTTTGCGCCTGTAGCGCGCGCGCCAGCAATACGCGGACGTCATCAAAATGCGGATTGTCGCGCAGAACGAGCCGCGCATTTTTCTCGGCAGCGGCAAAATCCTGTTTATCGAACGGCTTTTTGGTAAAAAGCAGCAAATCGCTTTCGTCAATCTCACTCGGTTTAACGTCGTTTGAGTAATCGACCTGCGGAAAAAGCTTGTCGGCGTCAACTTCGACGCGGACGATTTTGCTCGTCGTCTTAAAGCTCACTTCGCCGAAATTTTTTGCGGGAATCGTCGCCGCCGCCCGCAGCTTCTCGCCTTTGTCGGTGGTTGCGACTACTTCGACCACTGCATCGACCGCGCCGGAATTGCGCAGCGCCATTTTGGTGTCCGCGCCGCTGACCTGCGGCAGACCGATTATCAAATCCATATCGGTCACCTGTTCGAAAGAATAATCGAGAAAATCTTTGTTCTGTGAAAAAGCGCCGCGCAGTTTCGGTAAATCGACCGCCCCGTCCTTTATATTGGCTTTGATAATATTAAAAAATTCGTCCTGCCCGGTTTTCTTCCACAGAAGCCGCCAAATCATCGCGCCTTTGTTTGCGGTTGTCGTGTAGTAATAATCGTCGAGCGGCGAAACCGAGCTCAAAGGCGCATCGCGTCTCACGACCGCCGCATAAGATGTCCGCTGGCGCAGGCGTTCAACGTCGGCGATTTCTTTCCCGAATTTCGATTCCAGGAACTGCGTCGCGATAAAACGCACCAATCCTTCGCGAATCACTCCGTTGCCTTCGCCTTCGACCTTGACCGAACCGCCGAACCAGAGTTTTGCCACGGCTTCGGCGATGTTCATCGCGGTCAGCGAATCGATTTTTTGCCGCCGGAAAACGTTTTCGTCGACTAAAATCGTGCCGCCGCTCGAAAAACCCGCGCCGCGCCGCGCCGCGACAATTCGCAAAGGCGTGTCGGGTGCCGCGCCGAGCAGATTTGCCGTAAAGGTTTTCGCATCCGCCGCTAAAGCTGCCAATTCGTTCGCCCGCTTTTGTTCATCTGCGCCCGCGCCTTTCGGCAGCAAAACCGCGACGCCATTTGCGCTGACGGCATCCCAATTTCCCGTTACGAAAAACGGCTGGGCGCTTATTTTCTGGTCAAACACGCCGCCCGATTCCGCGCCGGAAGCGGCAAACGCTAACGCGTTAGCCGAATTTACCTGAATTCTCACCGGCGCAAAGTCGGCGCCGCGCGGAAAATACCAACTGTTCGGGGTCGGATACCAGTAGGAAAGCGGCAGAAACTGCGAACCGGCAGGCGATAGAGCGCTCAAGCCGGAATTTTCAGAAACCTTTAATTTATACGTCACTTCGACCGAAAGATTTCCGCCGGGCGGCACCGAAACGCCGCGCAGAAGAATTTTTTGCAGTGTTCCCGTCCCGACCTTTTCTTCGCCTTTCGTAAAATCGCTGGTCGCGCCGTTCATCGAAACGCCCGCGACTTCCGCCGCCGGACTGATGCGCAAGGTCAGGCTCGAAGCCGCGCTTGCCGAAGCGTTTCTGAGATTCAAAGCCGCCTTAACATTTAAATATCTATCCGTTTCGGTCGCGGGCAAGGTCGCCGTGATGTCGTATTTCTGGACTTCCCACGTTTTCGAAATGCGATTTTCAGTCTGCGCTTTAATCAAACAGACGAATAATAAATTTATAAATAAGAACAAGGTAATTTTTTTCATCTTTTCTCTAAACGTTTTTCGGCTAAAAATAGAATTTTCTTAACAAATCCGGCTTTGCCTTCCGTGTAATTTTCTCGGCGGTCGGCAAACTGCGCGGCTAACTCCAATTTGAGGTTTTTGTATTCTTCAAATGTCGTCGGATTTTCCCTTAAATCTTTCCACGTCTTTTAAATAAGGAACTATTTTGAACGTTCTCCTGGGCGAGTCCAATCATTTTCGCACCAGCTCGTGAATCTGCTTTAATTTTGTCAAAAGCTTTTCCAGACGATTTAAAGGTAATTGGTTCGGACCGTCCGAAGGCGCTTTCGCGGGATTGTCGTGAACTTCCATAAACACCGCATCGACGCCGCACGCGACGCCCGCGCGCGCAAAATCTTCGATGTACTCGGCTTGCCCGCCCGTTGCCTTGCCCAATCCGCCGGGAAGCTGCAAGGAATGCGTGACGTCGAAAACGACCGGCACGCCGAAACTTCTCATAATCGGAAAACTTCTCAAATCGACGACCAGATTATTGTAACCGAAGCTCGCGCCGCGCTCGGTCAGAAGGATTTTCTCGCCGCCCGCGCCCTGCAATTTCTCGACAATGTTTTTCGCGTCCCACGGCGCTAAGAACTGTCCTTTTTTAACGTTGACGGCTTTTCCCGTCCGCGCCGATTCAACCAATAAATCGGTCTGACGACAAAGAAACGCCGGAATCTGAATAATATCCGCAACCTCCGCCGTTCGCTCGACCTGCCACGTTTCGTGAACGTCCGTGATGACGGGCACGCCGATTTCTGCTTTAACTTTTGCCAGAATTTCCAGCCCGAATTCCATTCCCTGCCCGCGAAAACTCTCAATCGAACTGCGGTTCGCTTTATCGAACGACGATTTATAAACAAACGAAACGCCGACCGCGCTGCAAATATCGTTGATTTCCTGCGCCATAAAAAGCGCGTGCTGCTCGGATTCGACAACGCACGGTCCTAATATAAAGCTCAAATTGCCGTCGCCGAAGGTTACATTTTCTACCTGAAATGATTTCATTTTTAATTACTAAAATATCCTTTTCTGCCAATTCCCACCGTTGAAAAATATTTTCCATCTTCATCAGTTTCATTTTCGGGAATAATAGGTCGCCAAAAATTCAACTCAATTTCAGGAAAAATAAAACTGTACCCGAATTCTTTATCGCTTTCATCAATGACAAAATACTGAGAGATTTCTTTTATTAAATCACTCGCCGCAACTTCCAACACGTTTTTACCCATGAAAATTGCCTTAATGTTTTCATCTCGGCTAATTTCAATAAGCTCTATTTTTTCTTCCTCATCAAAAAATATTTGAAAAGCTGCATCATAGTAACAATCTACTCTTTTGTTTGTCAGTTTTACAGAAAAAGTATCCTTCATTAAAATTCTGCATTCCTCACGAAACATACCAAACTTCAAATTTGCCACGCCAATTAATGGTTGGAGCTCGAATTTTATTTGCATTTTACTTATCTTCGACGACCGCAGCGGCGCGTTCCGGCATTTCGATTTGCTTGTCGCTCGAAACGTCCGCTTTCGGGGTTTCACTCGGTAGACACTTAAATTATATTTAGGTTAGATAACGCCCGATTTCGAGCAAACCTCTGCGTTCTTCAATTCTTTCCGGTTCGTTAAAACCGAATATAAATGCAGTAACTTCGCCGATTTCCGTTAAAAACTCGATTTCCGCATCTGCATTTACGCGAAAATTTTCGTGCCAGATGTCGGTTCGCGGGTGATAGAAACGAACGAGCAAGCCCGAGGTTTGTGAAATCGATCCTAAATCACTTCCTTTGCTGCGATTGCACGGCTGGCAAGCCAAAGCCAAATTTTCGAGAATGGTTTGTCCGCGATGTTTGAGGCTGACGATGTGATCGATTTCACCGCCGAAATACGTATCTTCGATGGCAATTCGGCAATACTCGCAAAAACCGTTCGCGCGAAGTTCGACTTCGGAGCGCAAATTTTCGCTGATATAGCGGCTCATTTCTTCGCGGTATGTTTGCGAGCGAAGATTTTTGCCATCCGCATCAAGTGTTCGAGGTGCATATAATAATCAAGCTCGCGTTTTTCTTCGGCGGAAATTTCGTCCGCTTTTTCACGCGCGATTAAAACGGAAACTCTCTGCCTGGTTTCTTCCGAAGGTCGAAATGCCAGAACCTTCGCCGGATTTGTCTCGGCGATAAAATTGGCGACTTCTTCCGAGGCTTTATAATTTTTAGCAACAATCATATTGTTTTTGCACCTCTTGCACGAAATTATAACACAATAAAAACCTACTCATCTTCGCCAACTGCGGCGCGTTCGGGCATCTCGATTTGTCGGTCGCTCGAAACGTCGGCTTTCAGATTTTCGCTGTGCAGACGGTTTTCGTGGGCGGCGCGGACGAACGAAACGAAGAGCGGATGCGCGGCGAGCGGCTTCGATTTGTATTCGGGATGAAATTGACAGGCGACGAAAAACGGGTGCGCGTCGCGCGGCAGTTCGATCATTTCGACGAATTTGCCGTCCGGCGAAATGCCGCTGACGACGAAGCCTTCTTTTTCCAGAACCGTGCGAAATTCGGGGTTGAACTCATAGCGGTGGCGATGGCGTTCTGAAATTTCAGCCGCGCCGTGATAGATTTCGCGCGCCAGACTTCCTTCCTTTAACCGGCAAGCCCACGCGCCGAGACGCATCGTGCCGCCGAGTTCTTCGACCGCGACCAAATCCCGCAGCTTGAAAATTATCGGAAACGGCGTATCGGCGTTAAATTCCGTCGAATCGGCGTCGCGCAGACCGCAGACGTTGCGCGCAAACTCGATGCAGGCGGTCTGCATTCCGAGACAGATTCCGAAATACGGCGTGCCGGATTTGCGCGCGTATTTTATCGCGCGCAGCATTCCCGAAATGCCGCGTTTGCCGAAACCGCCGGGGACGAGAACGGCGTCGTAATCGTGAAGCTGATTTTCGTAATCTTCCTTCATCAGGTTTTCCGATTCAATCCAATCGACGTTGACCCGCAGATTATTGGCGACGCCGGCGTGCGTTAAGGCTTCGCGTAAAGATTTGTAGGAATCTTCGAGTTCGACGTATTTTCCGACAATCGCGATTTTCACCGCGCCTTCCGAAGGTTCTTTGATGGTCGAAACAAGCTCGCGCCAGTTCTTCAAATCGACGTTCGGAAACTGTTCGCGCATATGCAAATCGTCAACAATCAGCGCGTCGAGCCCCTGTTCGTGAAACGCGAGCGGCACTTCGTAGATGGTTTTCACGTCGAGCGCCGAGATGACGGCGTTTTCCTGAACGTTACAGAAAAGCGCGATTTTGCGGCGTAAATCCAGAGACAGAGGGCGGTCTGAACGGCAGAGCAGAATGTCGGGCGCAATGCCGATTTCGCGGAGTTCTTTGACGGAATGCTGCGTCGGTTTCGTTTTTAATTCACCGGCGGCGGCGATATACGGAACCAGCGTGACGTGGACGAAAATCGCGTTGCCGCGACCTTCTTCGTTGCCGATTTGGCGGATGGCTTCCATAAACGGCAAGGATTCGATGTCGCCGACCGTGCCGCCGATTTCGACTATCAGCACGTCCGGTTTTTCCGAATCGGCGACTTTGCGAACCGCCATCTTGATTTCGTCCGTAATGTGCGGGATGACCTGAATCGTTTTGCCCAGATAATCGCCGCGCCGTTCTTTTTCGATGACCGAAAGATAGATTCTGCCGCTCGTCCAGTTGTTCGCCTGCGATAATTTGGCGTTTGTAAAGCGCTCGTAGTGACCTAAATCGAGGTCGGTTTCCGCGCCGTCGTCGGTCACGAAAACTTCGCCGTGCTGAAACGGCGACATCGTGCCGGGGTCAACGTTGATATACGGGTCGAGCTTCATCATCTGCACGCGCATCCCGCGCGCTTCCAGCAGACAGCCGATCGAGCTTGCCGCCAAACCTTTACCGAGACTCGAAACCACGCCGCCTGTTACGAAAATATATTTTGTCATAATTTGTCCTGTGTCCGTTGTAAGTTGTTAGTTGTATTTTTCCTCTGTGTCTTCGCCGTTCGCCTTGCCTTCGCGTTTCTTTTTGCCGTAGCGTCCTTCCTTCATTTGCGTCTGCACTTCTTTGGCTTTCGCGGCTTCCGGGTTCATCAATTCCTGCAGCGCGTTCATGCTCGCGCCGAGCATCGAAACGCTTTCCGCCGCGTTGCGTTCAAATTCCGCTTCGGTGCGCGTGACCGGTTTCGCAAGGATTTTCAACCCGGCAAAAATCCCGACTGCCACTAACACGAAAAATAAAAGTCCTAGCCAATCCTGCATATTTCCACCAAATCCCGCCAACCGTAAAAGACCGTTTCAAAATTTTTGTCGGCTAATTTATGGATGCTTTCGCCGATGATTTTTCCGCCCATTTTTTCGTAAAAATTTCGATACGGGCTATCTTTCAGCGCTTCCAGAAACATCGATTTAAACCCGCGCGCCGCTAAATCACGAACGCCGGTTTCAAAAAGCCGCGCGCCGATTCCTTTGCCTTGAAACTCGGGCAGAAGATAAATCGCGAAAAGCTCGGTTTCGTATCCGGCAAAATCGCGGCGCGCTTCGCCGAAATCAGCGAAACCGATAATCTCGCCGGTTTCGGATTCGGCGACAAACATTCGATAATCTTCGTCAAAAAATCGCTCGCCGAAAGCCGTCTTACGCTTTTCGACCGACATCGCATCGAGAAATTCCGGCGGCGCGATGCCGCGAAACGATTTTTGCCACGACTCGACGTGAACGCGCGCCGCCTGCGGCACGTCTTCGATGGCGGCGCGGCGGTATATAAAGTTTCCCGCCGCTTCTTCGCGATTTTCGATAAGCGAACGCACGCGCTCGAAATCTTCCTGTGTGTCAACGCCGATTGAGCTTTCCGCAACTTCGACGACTTTGATGCGCGCGCCGTTTTCGAGCGCCCGAAGCTGTTCGAGCATTTCAGTTTGTTCAAGACGGGTCTGCGCCGTCTGCGTAAATTTCAGAAGAAATTCGCGCCGGTAGACATAAAGCCCCGTGTGTTTGCGAAAAAGCGCGAGCAATTCCGGCGCGGCGCGTAAAGCATTTTCCAGACTGCCGTGCCGTTTGACGGCTTCACGCGGAAACGGCACGGGCGAGCGCGAAAAATAAAGCGCGAAACCGTTTCGGTCGGTGACGACTTTGACAACATCCGCGCTCAAAACGTCTCTGTAATCTTCAATTTTTTCACAGGTCGTCGCAATGTCCGCCGTTTCATCGGCACGAAGCGCTTCGACCGCTTTCTCGATTGTCGCGGGCGAAATTGTCGGCTCGTCGCCCTGCACGTTGACGATTATCGAATTTTCCGGCAGCGCGGCGGCGACTTCCGCGATGCGGTCGCTTCCCGATTGATGATTCGCGCTCGTTAAAACCGCTTCATTGCCGCTTAGTCGAACGATTTGCAAAATTCTCTCGTCGTCGGTCGCAACAATCGTTTTATCAATACTGCGGGCTTTGTTTGCCTGTTCGAGCGTGTGCAAAACGAGCGGCTTGCCGGCGATTTCGAGCAATAATTTACCCGCCAGGCGCGTCGAAGCGTAACGCGCCGGAATGATTGCAAAAACTTTTTGTCGGTGATTTTTCCCGTGTTGCTCCACGGGATTTTAGGTTAGCACTAAAAGTTTTAAGTTCCAAGTTTGCGGTTTCAAGTTTTTCGCGTTTTAAAGTTGAAATCAAATTCGCTAAACTCGAAAGCGTGCAAAACGAAGAATTTATTAATAATTATAGTACGCCTCAAATGCCGGAAACGGTTTCCGCAAACGTCGCTCCGACTCCCGACAATCCGCCATGGAACGGCTGGATTGCTATCGGCGTCTGGGTCATGAGCATCCTGTTTATTTTTATTTTTCCGACCATTTTTGTCTTTCCATATCTTATCAGCCAGAAAATCGACCTAGCGGACAGAGCACGCCTGATTGAAGTCATGACGACCGATAAAACCGCGATACTGCTTCAGCTTTTATCGGTTTTTCCCGCGCATATTTTTACGCTTCTGTTCGCGTGGGTGATTGTCACGAATTTAAAGAAATATCCTTTTCGCCAAATGCTCGGCTGGGATTGGGGCGGTTTTAAGATTTGGCACGCTTTTGCTGTCACGGTTGCTTTTTTCGGCTTGGGAATCGGCTTTAAATTCGTTTTTCCCGAGCAGGAAAACGAGATGGACAAAATCGTCAAAAGCTCGACGGCGGCGACTTATCTCGTCGCGCTTTTTGCGACCTTTACCGCGCCGCTCGTCGAAGAAGTCGTCTATCGAGGAATTTTATATTCGGGTTTACTCAAAAGTTTCAGGACGCCGCTCGGAGTTTTACTGAGTAAATTCAGGCTTTTTCGACTCGTTAAACTTATTCTGGTGAAATTGCAGCTTCTCGATCTTATTGAAAAATTTCATACAAAATATGCCGTCCAGTTAGCCGTAGTTTTTGTCACAGTCCTTTTTGCCGCGATTCACATTCCGCAATACAGCAGCAACAATGTGCCCGATTACGGGACAATCACGCTGCTTTTATTGCTCAGTCTGGTGTTGACTTTAATCCGCGTGAAGACGAAAAATCTGCTGCCGTGCATTGTTTTGCACACGGTTTTTAACGGCATTCAATCGGTGCTCCTGGTCGCTCAATCCTTCGTCCCCGGAGCCGGCGAAACGGCGCCGCCGACAGTGCCGGAAACCGCCGCCTTTATAATTCATCATTTAAAAATTTTCTAAACAAAAAAAGCGGGAGAAAAAAACTCCCGCTTCTGGAAATAAAATCAGCCGACCGAATTAATTATCTTTAGTTCTCGACGGCGAATTCGGAGCCGGGTCGGGAACCGAAGACGGAGCCGGTGTCGACGGCGCTGAGGGTGTCGACGGCGTAAAAGTCGGGCGCGAATCGTTTGAGCGCGAATCGTTCGAACGTGAGTCATTCGAACGCGAATCGCTTGAATCGTCGCGCGAACGGTTGTTATTCCAACCGCCGCCGTTATTTTGCGAATCTCCCGAACCGCCGCCGCCGCGAGTTTCGCTGCGATTATTGTTTTCAAATCGCTGGAAAGTCGGCGTCTGCATAGATTCGCGGCGTGCTTCCCTGATGACAGCCTGTGCCGGCGTCATCTGTCCGGTTGCCGGCGATGCGGGCGTCGGCGGCGGCGTATAAATAACCGGCGGCAGCGAGCAATGATAAATATTGAACCCGTAATCGTAACCGTACGGCGAACTCCAGCCTTGACCGAAGGGCAGGAAACACCAGCGTCCGGTGAATGAGTCGAAAACCCAAACACCGAAAGTATTAAACATATTCCAGCCGCCGCGATTGTAAGAACCGAGCAGCGAATTAGACAGCGCGTTTCTTTGCAGACGTTTGTTGATGGCGGCGGCTTCCTTTCCGCGAAACTGGCTCCAAACGTCGAGCGCGTCCATGTTGTCACGGTCGAACTTCGCAATCCCGGATGCTAATTTATTTTTCACAAACGCCGTTCTTCCGGCTTTTACTTCCTCGTCGCCGAGGACGAACTTTCCTCTCCGGACGGAAATTTTTCCGCTGCCGTCGGCGAGCACGTCAACGCGGTAAACGCCTGATTTCGTCAGTTCAATGTTGGCACCGGGCAAATCAATCGTGACCTTAAATTCGTTGTCGGCATAAACTTCGAAAATCGCGCTGCCCGACGATAATTTGAGCTGCAAATTATCGAGGTTGGTCGTTTGAAATTCAAACTCCGAATTTGCGCCCAGACGAAGAAATGAACCGGGATTAAGCAGGATTTCGGCTTTGCCGTCCGCGCCGGTCAAAATTTTATCGCCGATTTCTATCGAATCGGTTTTCAGAAGCAGTCCGCTTTTACCCTCTTTGCGGACAATCGAAACTTTTCCCTCCACATAATTAACGCCGCCCGCCTTGGCAGAAATAATGTAGGTTCCGGCAACGGCTGAAACCATTTTGTCATCCTGCGCGAAGACAAAACTGGAGAATAACAGACCGAGAACAGCTATTGTCACGGTCGATAGCAGACTTTTTTTCATTTTTTTACTCCTTTTGGACAGATTATGGGAATTATTTTAATTCTTTTACGCTAAATAGACAATATTTTTCGTCTAATAGTTACAGCCGTTTGAAAATTAATCGGCTGGACAAAATAACAGAACAACCTTTCTTTAATATACGTAATCCAAGATGGTGCTTGTTGAGGTTGGGCAAGTTATACTGTAAAAAGAGGCGATTATGGCAACTTATAAAGACCCTGTAAAATGTTTTGCACCACTCGAAGTAGTCGAACGACTGCTCGAAATTCGCGGTGAGCTGGGTTATGCAGAAGTTGTTTATCTGGATAGCTCGATTGAATTAGCACAGTTTTTTGATGCTTTCGGCTTTGACGTGTACGCTTTATCAACATCGACCGACAAGCTGAATTACGGTGATTACCAAACGCCGATTGTGCCGGGCGGCGACGCCGTCCACAATTCGCTGACGGGACACTAAACAAAAAGTTTTACAATTTCCAATACAACTAGAGAGGAACGCGGGAAGGTGGTTCAAGCATTTTTTGAAAAACCTCCCGCGTTTTTCATTTTAAATAGTTTTGAGTCCCCGTCCTGAAGGCGAGATTCGAAACTTTAAAGAGCTTTTACGATAAATAAAGTTCCATCATCATCAAGAAATTTCCGTTCAGTGAAATCGGCGACGCCTTTGCGGATGTGGTCAATCATTTCTTTAGCGGGCAGATGAATTCCTTCTAAAACTCGCTCGACAAGCCTTTCGCGCCCGAATTCTTCACCGTTTTCGCGGGCGGCTTCAGTTATTCCGTCGGTGTAGAGGACGAGTACCTGTCCTTTTTCAAACTTTATAAAATGCTGGTGATAACGCATTTCGCGGAACATCCCGAGCGGCAAATCGCCGTATTCGACAAATCGATGCTCGCCGTCCGGTTTTATCAGGAGCGGCGGATTATGCCCGGCGTTTGAAAAGACGAAGGTTTTATTCGTCGCGTCCAGAGTTCCGTAAATCGCCGTGATGAATTGGTGCGACTCGACCGAATCCCACAAAAGATTGCTGACTTTCGAGAGCGCGATGTTCGGCGCGTAGCCGATTTGCACCGCGAGACGAAGCGATGCGCGCAAAAATGCCGTCAGAAGCGCCGCCGGAATTCCCTTGCCGACCGCGTCCGCAACAATAATGCCGAGTTGGTCTTCGACTGTTTTCACCCAATCGTAATAATCGCCCGAAACTTCTTCCGCCGGGAAAATGTAAGCGCTGATGTCGAAGTCCTTGATTTTCGGGTCGTGTTCCGGCAGCAGTTCGAGCTGCACGCCGCGCGCGATTTCGAGCTGCGCTTCGAGCCGTTTTTTCTTGACGACCTGCTCGTAAAGCTCGGCTTTTTCGATGATAATCGCGACCTGCGAGGCTAAGAGCATCAGAAGCTGCAAATCGTCGTCCGTATAAGAATTAATCGTATCGCTTTCGAGGTCGAAAACGCCGATGACCTGGTCGTTCGAGATAATCGGCGCCGCCATTTCGGAGCGCGTCTGCTTGCGGGCGTGAAAATAGCGCGAGTCCAGATGAACATCGGGCGAAATCACGGGCTTTCCGGTTTGCGCGACATAGCCGATAAAGCCTTCGCCGACCCGGATGCGCGGCTCGACGAGCGCGAACGGAATCTTGTAGCCGCGAATCGCTTTCGATTTGAAAATATAGGGATTCTCGGGCGCGCGGCTTTGGTCAACGAGATAAATTCCGGCGGCGTCGTAGTGAATCAAAGAGCCGAGCGTGTCCATGACGAGCGTCAAAACCTCGTCCACGTCGAGCGAGCGACTGATTTTTTTCGTGATGTCGAGAAGCATCCGCAGCTTGTCAATCGTCGTCAATTGCGGGTCGGGATGAGAACTTTTCGGGTTGGCTTTGTTCATTGCTTCGTAAAAAGCTGAATTGTAAACGCTAAACGGCGTAGAATCAACAATCTGTTTACGATTCGCGGCTGAATGAAAGCGATTTTTTGTAATCGTCCCAGAGGCGTGAAACTTTCATGCGGTATTCGACAAGCTCGCGGCTGACGTTGAAGTGCCGCGCAATCTCGCGTGAAGATTTACCCTGCAAAACCATCCGTCGCAGGGCGGAATACGGCACCAGCGCCGCCGCGCCGACCGAATAGGCTTCTTCTTCGATTTCCGCGTGATAGTCGCGCGCGATGGGCTCGCCTTTTTTGTTGTAATTTTTAACTGCGAGCCGCGACGGTTTGTGCCCGAGAAAAACGTGGCTGATTTCTTCCATGAGGGTCGCGTTCTGCCGGTTTGCGCCGTGCGTCGGGTTCAGGATGATGAGTTTGCGTCCGTCGGGCAATTTCTGCGCCGCCGCGCCGCCCGACCATTTATCGCTCGCCTCGTTCAGAAGATGCTGCCTGGTTTCTTCCGATAAAAAAGGCTCGATTTGCTCGAACGAAGCGACCAGAAGATTCGCGTACTTCGCCAAATCGAACGGATTTAGCGGTTCGTCGTCGCGCCTGAGTCCCGCAAAATCGCGCAAGCCCATTGCCTTTATCTCGTAATTTCTGCCTTTTCTGGTTGGCGGAAGATTTTCGGTGTCCACGAAAAAAGATTATACACCGAACTGCCGAAAGTTTGGCAAGAAGACGAACGATTGACCGTGGCTTCGTGAGCTCACAATTTACCTGGAGCAATTCCTGAGTGAATAAATTACAAGACAATTTCCCGCTTGAGGAGCAAAGGCGCATAAGAAAACAAAAACCTTGCTCCTTTGCGGGAAATCGTCTTTTTTTTACCTGAGATTTGCTCTAAAAGGCAGGTAATTTGCGAGCCTTTTTTTCACAAAATTCTTTCCAAAACGAAAAGAAGCGTTCGGGATTTAAACTCCGAACGCTTGAAGGATTATATATTTTAGAAAACTTAAACCTCTTTGTATTCCGAGTCGACGTCTTCCGACGAAAGCGCGACGCGGTAGTTTTTCGACTGCTTTTGCTTGGTGATTAACAAATCGTCTTTTGTTTTGAGCAAATCGGCGCGATTATAGACCGAGATTTCAAAGTTGTAGCCGTGCGTGATGGCGTCTTTCGGGCAGGCTTCGACGCAGAAACCACAGAAAATGCAGCGCCCGTAGTCGATGTTGTAAACCTTTGCGAAGCGTTCGTCGCGCCCGACGCGTTCGGCATACGGGCGAGGGTCGTTTTCCGCTTCGATATAGATGCATTCCGACGGGCAGGCGGCGGCGCACAAATAGCAGGCGACGCATTTTTCCTTGCCGTTTTCGTCAACGTGAAGTAAGTGCATTCCGCGATAGCGCGGCTGAACCGTAATCGGGTCGTCCGGGTACTGCACCGTCCATTTTTCGCGCGGAATTTCGGCAAAAGTGCGTCTCATTCCCTTGAGAACCGCGACGGTCGATTTAAGAACATCAGTAAAAATATTTGCCATATTAACTAAATTATAATGTGAAAAGCCTGCTTCAATCCAATCAAAGCAGACTTTTTATAAAAACTCTTCTATTTTTCTATCTGCCAATGCTGGCGAGTGCTCCAAGCAAATAAAGAATTATTACGATAACTCCCAAAAGCAGGCTTATTCCGCCAGTTATAATACCGCCCAGAGCTAAACCTCTGCCACCGTATTCGGCAGGATTCTGCTCGGCTTTGCTCTTCGCCATAAAACCGAGAACGACTGCACCAATGCCGGGCAAAATCCAGCCGCAACAGAAAATACTTAAGATGCCTAAAACGAGCGAAATTATCGCCATTGTCTGGTTTTGTCCGCCCGATACGACCGGCGGCTGAAACGGCGTGTTCGCGCCGATTCCCTGATTCTGCCAGCTCGCTTCGGGCGACGGCGGCGGCATCCAGTCGTTTTGCTGCAAGGGCTGGTTTCCGCTGAATCCCTGATTCATCTGTTCAAACTGCGAGGCTGCCGAACCGAATTGATTCGACGGCTCCTGATAGTTCGATGGCGGCGCATCGAACGGTGACTGCGATTCGTTAAAGGATGATTGCGGCTGATTAAAAGGCGATTCCTGTTGCGCGTCGAAAGGCGATTTCGGCGCGTCAAACGGCGACGACGGCTGACCGAACGGCGATTTCGGTTCGTCGAACGGCGGTCTCGTTTCCTCGGTTGACGATTTCGGTGCATCGAACGGCGACGACATCGGCGTCTCGGACGGTTTTGAAAACGGCGAATCGTTTGAATAGGGCGACTGGTCGGATTTCGGCGCATTGCCAGAATCCCACGGATTCTGCATTACCGTCTGCGGCAAATCGTCTTCCGCGTTCTTTTTCGACGATAAATCGCCGAAGTCCGGCGGACTCAAACTCGGCTCGTTGAATTTCGGCGGCTGGGGTTGGGCGAGCGTCGGGTCGTTTGAATAATCCGAAGGGGCTTGCGGCAGCGGGTCGCTCGGCTGCGAAAAACCGCCGAATGATGAAGACGCCGGTTTGATGTCTTCCTTTATATCCTCGAATTTCGGTTCGTCCAAAACAGATTTATCCTGCCCGATAGGCTGCGCGACCATCGTTTTGAGCGGGTCGAATTCTTCTTCCGGCAGCTGCAGTAAATCGCCGCTTTCGTCCGCTGCGCCAGGCTTGGCAACCATCGTTTTGAAAGGGTCTGATGGCGGTATCGAAGAAGAAATGTCTTCCTGCCGGACAACCGTGGTTTTTAACGGGTCTTCAGCTTGAGATTCTTCAACCGCATCGAGCAGCGGAGTTCCGTCCGTCTGGCAAAAACGCATCGTATCAGGAAATTCTTTCTGGCAGTTCGGGCATTTTTTCATCTGTTTTTTCTTCCTTTGTTTTAAAGTTGTCAGAGTTGCGGAAGTTGCAGGTAGTTTACAGAAAGTTTTTACAAAAAACCACCAACTACCCGCAACTTTCCGTAACTCTGTCACTTCCTGCAACTTTTATAGCTTTTTACTTAAACTAATTCAAGTTTACTGAAGAAATAAGCGATTTCAATCGCGGCATTTTCGTCCGAATCCGAACCGTGTACCGCGTTTTCGCCGATTGAACCCGCAAAATCTTTGCGCAGAGTTCCCTCGTCAGCTTCCGCCGGGTTGGTTGCGCCCATCAAATCGCGCCACGATTTGACCGCATTTTCTTTTTCCAGCGCCAAAACGACGCACGGACCGCTCGACATAAATTCGGTCAGCTCGCCGAAAAACGGACGCTCGGCGTGAACCGCGTAAAAGCCTTCCGACTGTTTCTTCGACTGGTGAATCAACTTCATCCCGCGAATCTGAAAACCCGCGCCTAAAATGCGGTCGATGATTTTCCCCGTATGCCCTTTCGCCACCGCGTCGGGCTTGATAATTCCAAATGTTAAATTGCTCATTATTTATTTATTGTTTTCCTCTTTATAAATTTATGGTTTTTTATTTGTCTTCGCCGGGTCAGCCTCAATCCAATCACAATTTATTTCAGGACAAGGCTTGACCTCTAATACAACATCAAACTGCATTTTGGTTTTGAATGCCAAATTATAATTTTCGATTTTATACGGCTTAAAATCAGCTTTATAAAATTCGATCATATATTTGCCTTCGATTAATTCAATCTTATAGACTCCGTCTTCGCTGGTGAATATGGCAAAAACTTTGCCGCTGGTGTCAGTGAAAGTTACTTTCGTCTGCGAAATTACGGCTCCGTATTGGTCAAAAACAGTTCCGCTCAAAGTTGATTTTTCCCCGCGCTCCGAAACATTTTGGGCATTCGCCGAAACAGCAAAACCGATAATCAAAACTAAAACCTGCAAAAATTTCATCGCTCACCTCAAATCAACAAATTTATCAGTTCTGCTGTAATGCGCGCCGGTTTTGTTCGTTCGCGGTCAATCAAGCACCAAACGCTGCGGGCTTTGACCAGCAAATCGTCGCCGCGACGGATTTCCGTGAATCTTTCCCACAAAACCCGCGTCGGCTCGCCAACCCACGTCGTTATCGTGACTTCCTCGCCCACAAAAGTTTGTTTTTTGTAATCAATCTCGTGGCGCGTCAGCATCCACGTAAATTTTTCGCGCTCTTTTTCATTCGTCACCGAAAACCAATGCGCGACCGCGACATCCTGAATCCAGCGCACGTAGGCGACGTTGTTGACGTGTCCCTGCGCGTCGATGTCGGCGCTTTCAACGCGAAACGTCTGCGCGAACTTCATTCGAGGTTGAGCGTTAAAGCGCCGATTTGAGAATACATCTTCATAAAATCGAACTCGTTCCACGCTTCCGTGATTTTGCCGTCTTTAATATGAACAAACGTCAAGCCGGTAAATTCTATCGGCTCATTGGTCGGCATAACTCCCAGACCTTCGCCGGCGTGCGTTGCTTTAACGGTGCAGCGCGCCGCCATCTTATCGCCTTCGCAAATCGTGTCTTCAACCGTGATTTTTAAGTCGGGATAGGCGGCAAGAAATGCGCGGTGCAGGGTCTTAAAGGCTTCGGGACCGCGCAGCGGATTGCCTTCCGCGTCGTTCAAGCCGTTGGCAACGCCGGCTTCGGCAAACATTTCGTCAATCGCCTTTTCGCTGCGCTGGCTCCAGACTTCTTCAAACCATCGATGAAGAAAAGTTTCATATTCCGCCATATTGATTTCTCCCGTTTGGATAATTTTTAGCCGCGGATTAACGCGGATTTCGCAGATATTTTAATTTATTTAATCTGCGAAATCCGCGTTAATCCGCGGCTAAATTTCCTTTCGAAAATTAAACCGAAGCCTTTTGACCTAAAACTTCCTGAATCGCTCTGCCGATGTCCGCCGGCGATTGGACGACGCGGATTCCGGCTTCCGTCAAAGCCTTCATTTTTTCAGCCGCCGTGCCTTTGCCGCCCGAGATAATCGCGCCGGCGTGTCCCATCCGTCTTCCGGGCGGCGCGGTTTGTCCGGCGATGAAGGCGACAATCGGTTTGGTGACGTTTTCTTTCGCAAACTCGGCGGCGTCTTCTTCCGCCGTCCCGCCGATTTCGCCAATCATAATAATCGCGTCGGTTTCGTCGTCCGCCTGAAATAGACGAAGCGCGTCCGTGTGCGTCGTGCCGATAATCGGGTCGCCGCCGATGCCGATGGCGGTCGATTGTCCTAAACCTGCCGTGCTTAATTGTCCGACGGCTTCGTAGGTCAGCGTTCCCGAGCGCGAAACGACGCCGACGCGTCCTTCCTTGTGAATATGTCCGGGCATAATCCCGATTTTGCATTTGCCGGGCGAGATAATTCCGGGGCAGTTCGGACCAATCATACGCGTCTGTTTGTCGCGTAAAAATTCTCTGACCTTAACCATATCGGCAACCGGAATTCCTTCGGTAATGGCGACGACGAGCGGAATTCCGGCAGCCGCCGATTCCATAATCGCGTCCGCCGCAAACGCCGGCGGAACGTAGACGACCGAAGCATTTGCACCGGTTTCACGAACGGCTTCGGCGACGGTGTTGAAAACCGGCACGCCTTCGTGCGTCGTGCCGCCTTTGCCGGGCGTCACGCCGCCGACCACTCGTGTCCCGTAATCAATCATCTGCAACGTGTGAAAAGTTCCCTCTTTTCCGGTGATGCCTTGCACAATAAGGCGCGTGTTTTTATCAACTAAAACGCTCAAAATTTGATTCTCCCTGCATTAAATTATCTTGAATTAAACAATGTGAAAGTATATCACGAGACAGGTTTTAGTTAACAATTAACGCAAATTAAAACTTTTCAGAAACTTTTCAGAAACTTTCCGGTTAACAAATACGTTTTCATTAACGTCTATTTTTACAGGCAATAATTCCTAAAATTATATCTTCTGCAGAAGTTTTATGAGGCAATTATATTCATTTTATTCGGACGCTTTCTGGATTGCGGTCAAATCGATTCTGGAACACAAATTACGCGCCTTTCTAACGCTGATCGGAATCATCATCGGCGTCGCGGCGGTCGTCGTCGTCGGCGCGTCGATCAGCGGATTGAAAACTTACGTCATCGATAAAGTTTCCAAGGTTCTCGGTTCAAATCATTTTATGATGACGCGGATGGCGAATATGGGACGCATCTCCGACGAAGAGTTTGAAAAGCGCAACCGCCGCAATAAAGACGTTACGTGGGAAGAATTTCATTACATTCGCGACAACTGCAAAATGTGCCTGCTGGTCGGCGCGGCAATGCAAACCGGCACGGAAATCGATCAGAACGGCATCGAGATGCCGTCGGTTCGAATCATCGGCAACACGGCGAGCATGGTTGACATCGAGGACAAAACCATCACGTCGGGACGCTATTTCTCGGACGCCGAAGTTGAGCGCTCGGCGAAGGTCTGCGTTATCGGCACGGACGTTCAGGAAAAGTTTTTCCCGAATCAAAATCCTATCGGACAGACGATAAAAGTGCGCGGCGTAACGCTGCAGATTATCGGCATCGAAGAAAAACGCGGCTCGTTCTTCGGCGATTCGATGGACCGGAATATTTATATGCCGCTGACGGTTTTCAACCAGATTTTCAACCGCACCGGCGGTCTGCAAATTCACGGTAAAGCCGCCAACGCCGACGTTCTGCAGGAAACCATCGAAAACGCGCGGCAAACTTTGCGAAACCGGCGCGAGCTGCTCGGCAGCGAAGACGATAATTTCAGCGTCGTTAACACGGACGAATTCAATTCGCAGATGGACCAGTTTACAAACGCGATTGCGATGGTCGTGATTCCGATTACGATGATTATTCTGGTCGTCGGCGGCATCGTCGTCATGAATATCATGCTCGTCTCCGTCACCGAGAGAACTTTTGAGGTCGGCTTGAGAAAAGCGCTCGGCGCAACAAAGAAACAGATTTTGCTGCAATTTTTGATTGAATCGGCGCTGCTCTGCGTGACCGGCGGAATTTTGGGATTGGTGCTTGCCGCCGGAGCGACAAAGCTTGTCGGCGCGCTGCTTGAAATGACGATGACGATTACACTTTTTTATATGGTTTTATCGGTCGGGATTTCAAGTCTTATCGGAATCTTAGCCGGACTTTACCCGGCTTGGAAAGCGGCGAAATTAGACCCGATTGTGGCATTAGCCAAAACATAGTGAACAGTGGTCGGTGGTCAGTGGTCAGAAAAATCTGATCCAACTGACCACCGACCGCTGAACACTGACCACTGAATACTATGTTACTGACAAGTTCATTACCGAAAGAAGTTCTAAAGATGGCGATTGACAGTATAATGGGGCACAAGTTCCGTTCGGGTTTAACCATTCTCGGCATCGTCATCGGATTAATTACGGGAATCGTCGTTTTTTCGATTCTCACCGGAATGCGCCAATCAATCGTTTCCATCATCGAAGAATACGGCTCGAATAATATCTACGCCTTTCATCTCTCGACCGGTTTCGGTCCGCCGAACCGCGACGAGCGTAATCGAAAGCCTTTAACCGACGACGACGCGAACGCGATTCTCGCGCAATCGACGACCGTCCAGGACATTGCCGAAGTCGCGGTCAATATCGGTTCGTGGGGCAGCGGCTTTGACGACAATCTCGTTTACGAAGGCAAAAATTACCGGTGGGCTTTGACCGACGGCGTGACGCCGAATTACATGCAGGTTGCGAACGTCACTCTGCGGCAAGGTCGCTGGATTTCCGAAGCCGATAATTACCAGCGTCGAAATGTGATAGTGGTCGGCGTTAATACGGTCGAAGCGCTTTTCCCGAACGAAAAGGACGACGTGGTCGGAAAAGTTGTGCGAATGAATGGCACGACGTGGGAAATCATCGGCGTCATCGAAAAGCGAAAAGCCGGATTTTTCGGCGAAAACGAAGAAGACCGAAAAGTCTTTCTGCCGTTCCGCACGGCGCGCAAGGCAGCCCCGACGCGCGATGCGGTGCTGCATATTATTCAGGCGAAACAGGGACAGCTCAACGACGCCGTTCTCGAAGTTGAAGGAATTTTGCGCCAGCGGCGCGGCGTGAAATACGGCGAGCCGAACAATTTCGACATCAAAACCGCCGATAATTTTATCGCTCAGTTCGACGGAATCTTAGGCGGCGTCGGCGCGGCGGCAATCGCGATTTCGATGCTCGGGCTGCTGGTCGGCGGCATCGGCGTCATGAATATTATGCTCGTGTCCGTCACCGAACGCACGAAGGAAATCGGAATCCGCAAAGCCATCGGCGCAACGAAAAGCGCGATTGTCCTGCAATTTTTGCTCGAAGCCATGACTCTGACCTTTTTCGGCGGACTCGTCGGCGTCGTTCTCGCAGTCGGCATCAGCAAACTAATTATGCTGATAGTTCCTTCGCTGCCCGCCATTATCGAACTCAAAGCGATTATATTTTCACTGGTTATTTCGGTCGGCATCGGTCTTGTCTTCGGCGTTTTTCCGGCTTGGAAAGCAGCCAAATTAGACCCGATTGAATGCCTGCGCTACGAATAAGTCAAAACCCTTTTTTACGTAAACGTAAAGGCGACCGCAGATTTTTCGCGGTCGCCTTTATTTATTTCTTAATCGCGCCGCCCTTCTCTCATCGGCTTCGGCTAAAGTTGTTTCGCCGATTTTCCTGTATGCCAGAGCACGGAGTTCATATTGATCAGGATTATTGCTGTCCAAATCAATGGCGCGATTAAAATCCAGCACCGCCAACCGGTATTCACCTTTACCGTAATAACCGAGACCGCGAATGTAGTAAGCTCCGGCATACCGCGGATTGAGACCGATGGCTGTCGTATAATCCCGAATCGCGGCATCGTAATTTCCTTTTTTGAAATGAGCGCGACCGCGATTACCAAAAGCCCTAACGTCCTGCGAATCCAATTCGATCACCTTCGTAAAATCTTGAATCGCCGCCTCGTAATTTTCTTTTTTGAAATAAGAATTGCCACGATTACCGTAAGCGCTGGCGAGCGCCGGATTTAATTCGATTGCTTTCGTGTAATCCCGAATCGCCGCATCGTAATCTTTTTTATTGGAATTAGCCACTCCACGATTGTAGTATGCTTCGGCATATTGCGGGTCTAATTCGATTGCTTTCGAGTATTCTCGAATCGCCGCGTCAAAATCTCCGTTTCTGCCATAATCAACCCCGCGATTGTTGTATGAATCGGCACTCTCCGGCAACAGGGTGATTGTTGTTTCCTTGGTCGTCTCACAAGGCTTCGTACCGCCCCCGCACTGTGCGAAACTTTCGGTTGAACCGAACACAAAACAAACGAATATTAGCAAGGGGATTCTAAATAAATTGTGTGTCATTAAATTTTCCTTGTGTAAAAGGGGGGTTGGAATCTCGTAAGCGAATTTTATCCCACCTCGGATATAAATTCAACGGCTTAATGATACTTCTTAACTTCAGATTCCAGCCAAATATTCAGCGGATTTGATGAGCTGGCGCCGCGGCTTCGGGTGCGGCTTCGTTTTCGGCGTTTTTCAGGCTTGGACAGCAGCCAAATTAGACCCGATTGAATGTCTGCGCGACGAGTAACCGACATCGTACTTCATTAAAAATAAAAGCGAATTTTAGCCGTTGATTAGCTAAATTCGCTTTTATTTTTTTTATAATCCACTATTTGTCAACACTTTAAAATTATCTCGATTTTTTTTGAAAAATATCTTGATTTTTACCCTTATTAGTTATACATTACACTCGAATCAAAAAACTCGGTTAAGTGATTTAAATAACAATTACTTAAAAACATTGTTTATCAAGGAATGACATTACTTTATGTTTTCTGCGAAAGGCTTTTTCTTTGACGACAAAACTGTTCAAGTGATGACGGTTAGATAGATTATATTGAAGAAGCTGAAAATTATTTTGGAAAAGCCCCCTTTAAATGTTTTTGTTCCGAAGGATTCAAAAGAGGTTTCAATATAATCTCATCAACTCCGATTCACACTCTACGCGTGCGTAAGGCTCCGACTGTAATAATGCACCCGCCCAAGGTTTTTGGTTTATTGCCGCACCACAGGCAAATTGGCTGTCAGATTCCTAAGAGAATCGGCAAGAAATCAAAGAAACAATGGAGTTTAATAAAGATGAGAATAAAGACAACAATAAAAAAATCAAGGTTCAAACTGATAAGCCTCCTATCATTAACCGCACTTATCCTTTTGGCGACAAATCCGCTGTGGCTTAATTTTGTTTCGGCAATGCCGGCGAACAATTTCTTCGGCGCGATTTACACCAGTTTGGGTGACGGCACAGCCGTTAATCATAACATCTACGACAATAAAGCGGATGTTTACTTAAACGGCGGTCCGCAGAATACGAACGGACCCGGTATGCCTAACGGAACTTATTATTTTCAAGTTACCAACCCGAGCGGCTCAACGCTCCTTTCGACCGATCTGGCGAGCTGTCGGCAGTTAACAGTTGCGAACGGTGTGGTTTCCGGCGCGACCGGACCTTGCCCACACGCGAACGGCACGTTCAATCCGGCAAATCTTTCAACGCCGGTGCAGTTAATTCCGTTTAATGACACGCCGAACAGCGGCGGCGAATATAAAGTTTGGTTGATAAGACAAACCAGCGAAACCACTGTTGCGGGTGACGGCATTCACATTACTTTCGATAATAAGGATACGAAAACTGATAACTTTAAAGTTCGCCTGACGACGGGTACGCCGACACCGACGCCGCCCGCTAATGTAACCTACACGCTGAGCGGCTGTAAGTTTTACGACCGAAATGCAAACGGCTCCTGGGATCACTTTAATACCCCGAACTATCCGAATGAAGTAACTATTCCGGGTGTCAGAATTATCGTTACTGTTAACGGAGTCGACCAACCTTACGTCGAAACCGGTCAGGATGGCTGCTGGTCGCTTCCGGGCGTCCAACAAAATGCCGAATATTCGGTTAGAGAACTTGTTCCCAACACCGGAATGGAGCCGGCTTTCTATTGGGTACAAACCGCGCCTTTGCCAGATTCAATGAATTTTCAGGGTTACAGCGGAATTGCCGACGGACCGTTTACCTGCAATCAAGATAACACGGTTTGTACAGGTCAAATCGGAGACTTAGATTTCGGCGACGTTTGTTTCGGTCCCGCGAGAGGTGGTTTGACGCTCGGTTACTGGTCGAATAAAAACGGACAGAAAACAATGACCACGGGAATGGTTGACATCAGCACTTACCCGGTTTCTAACCCGTTGAATCTGCCTGTTGCCGACAATCCGAATCCGGACAGTAACGGAATGAATAATGATTTGGCATTTTTGCGACGGCTCAATTTGATTAATTCCAGTTTGCAAAAGAAAACCGGAAATACATCAGCCTTCAGCCCGACCAATTATGCCGATTTCAATACATGGCTTTTGAACGGTAATGCCGTCAATATGGCATATATGTTGTCAGTGCAGCTTTCGGCGACTTCACTCGATGTCCGGCACAAATCACTGTTCGACACTCAAATCGTTGACGCTACCAGTTTAGGGCTTGGATACACAAGCATCGGTTCGGTTAGAATAGCTGCCAATGAGGAGCTAATTTATATCAACCCGAGTGACCCGACGATTACGGGAGCCAATACCTATACCGGCAATCCGCTGCGTGAAGATGAGGAAATTCTCAAAAACTTCCTCGACGGCGTAAATAATAATCGTCTGCCGTTCGCACAAGCATCGCCGTGCCCGGTGGTTTACCCGGCTCCGGCACCGTAATAAATTAATTACGATAAAAATAAAAAAGGCTGGATATTTTATCCAGCCTTTTTTATCGAATGACGATGAGTTCTCATTTGAGTAAAACAAAACTCGTGCGCGCAGTTCCCGAAATGCCGTTTAAACTGGCGTTTGCAGAAACTTGATAAGTTCCGTTCGTATCCTTTTTACGGTTGAATTTATAGCTGTAGACCGCCACGCCATTACTGTTTGAAACCGCTGTTCCGGTGACGGCAATCGTTCCGTTCGGTCGCGTGATTGTAAAGTTTACATTCGCGCCTGATATCGGCGAGCCGTTTGCCGAAACATTTGCCGTCAGATAAATTGTCTGCGTCGAATTGTAACTCGCTGCATCGGACGTAACATTGACCGCGAGTGAAGAATAAACTGATAAGTTTCCGGTAACCGATGCCGTGTAAACCGGGTTTGCCGAATTACTGGCGTTTATTGCGAGCGTATAAAATCCGTTCGCCGCTGAATTGGGCGCGACGACCTGCATAGTCGTCGTCGCACTCGCGCCGGGCGCGGCATACAAACTCGGAACGGCGACCGTCGAACTCCAACCGCTCGGCAAGCTGTTTTGGATATTGAAGGTATTGGCTGAACAGCCGCTCGGATTATTATTGTTAATCGTTACCGTATAAGAAACTGAGCTTCCGGCGCCAATCCACTGCGTTTGAGTCGGGCTGGCTGTAACGGTCGGATTCGCCAGAACGCACGTCGGTACAGGTTGGCTTCCGAAGCTCACGCTGACGGTCGCGCCGCTGTCGCTAACCGCTAACGGTGTAATAGAAATACCGGCAGCGCTGTCGGTGTAAGTCCGGTTGACGGTCAGCGCCGGGTCGGTACGCGTCGTCGTTTCGGGCGTCATATCGAGCATATAATTTTCCTGCGTGTTCGACTCTTTGTCCATCGTTATCATCACGCCATTCATCAAATTAGCATTGTTGGAAATACCCGCATCGAAACCGATGTTTCGACGAAGTTCGACGTAATACCAGGTTTTATTGCCGCTTGAATCGACCGATTTGAGAATCTTCAATGCCTTCGGAGCAGACGCGGAATTCGTCGCCATCGGCGCAATCGTATAATTGCCGCTCTGTGTGACAGTCGTAATGGACGGCAAATCGCTGTAATTCAACCAGCCTAGACGCTCTTTCTGATAAGGGTGAAAATGCCCGCTGCCCCCGCCCATCGTGTCCATAATATGACCGTATTCGATAGTTGTGCAGCTGCCGCCCAAAACCCCTGAATCACAATCCATATAACGAGAATGTTGAAGTCCGAAGTTGTGTCCGAGTTCGTGCGAGATATTCTGGCGCGTAAACGTACCGTTTATCCAGGTCTCGTTTCCGCCGAGCGTGCCCTGTCCGCTGTAACTACAGTTCATGTTCGGGAAAAGATAAACGAATTTATTGTAAGCGGAAAGATTATAGCCGGCATTTTGCGCGGCTTGTTTGGCATATGACGCGATTGACGTGCCCGCACAATCGCCACTGTTAATCGGCAGCGTCGTCCAACCTAAAGTGTCGCCGCTCATCCATGTCCGTCCGTATGAAACTTCGCGATAATAATTGGTAATCGAACCGTTGTTTGCAGTATTGAAAAATAAATTATTGATTTGATCGACAGTCATCGGCTGAGTCTGATTGTTTTGGAAATTGACTAGTAAAACCAGTAATTTTTGTTCGCCGAAAGTATTGGGTAAAAGCGATTCGACGGCTTGTGAGCTGCTGAATTCCTGTGCTGAAGTGCCGTCATCGATGAGCAAGGAATCACCGACGCGCAAACTTTTAACGCGGACGGTCGAACCGGTCAGAATCTCTTTTTCGGGCTTTTTGGCAAAATAAACCGGCAGGCGCTCTTTGTCGGTTTTGAGAAAGTATTTCAGAATTTCGTTTTCGCCGTCGCATTCGTAAAAAACTTCAAGTTCGCCTTCAATTTCTTCGCGCTTTTCAAAAAACGCCTGTAAATCTTTCGGCATCTTTGCCAGAACCTCTTCCGGCAACGCAACGCGTAAAACTTCCGATGGGTCAGATTCGGCAAGCTCGCTCATTTTTGCAAATCGTGCGGCGGCTAAACTTTCAAATTCGCCGCGCGCGAAACCGTTTTCCTTTTCGAGCCGCGTGCTCAAATCGACGACTTTAACGGTTAAATCAGAAAGCCCGGCAGAGTTTTTTTCATTTCCCTTGTCGGCAAGAGTTCGGAAATCTGTAACTGCAAGACACAAAAAGACTAAAAAAAGTCCTAATAATATGCGCAATAAATTCTTTTTCATTGATTGGTTTCTCTCTGTTTGGCGTGATAAGAGTTCTTAGCGGGGATTAAGAAATATTTGATTTTGTTTTGGCTGGAAGATAAATGAGAGAATTTATCCTATTCAATACTACTACTTCTAAAAAAATTATTCTACAAAATTTTTTACTGTTGAAAAGTCTCCTTTTGTTATTTTTTTGCGGCAGCGGGGTGGCTTTCACGGCAGAAATCGTTAATGCGGCAATAGCGATTATCAAACGCGCGGTTGTCATAGTCAAAGGCGACCGTCTCAAAATAATTTGTTATGCCGTCGAAATAAAATCGGCGAATGAGGCTTTTGGATTGTTAAAAGAATCGGTTTTGTTTCAAAGCATCGGCGGTCTTACACACTATTCGTAATTAAATTCTGATAGTTTATTTTTCTTTAAAAAAAAGACTTTCATTAACCGAAAAATAGTGTATTCTGTCTGCTATTAGCTCATTTTTACTTAGTCCGATTTCAAAATTTGATTTGAAATGGTGGAAAATTATTTAGCTGCCGAATTATCAAGCCGGTTTGAAATGCGCATGGTGTCGATGATTCGATTCGTACTGGCTTTTTTCGCGCTTTTTATTGTTTTTTTACACCCGACCGAGCCAGTCCGCTTTATTTTCCAAACCTATCTTGCACTTATTTTTTATACGCTCTACAGCGCGACGATTTATATTTTCGCTCATTACGAGAAACAAATTATCAAGCCGTTTTTCAAATACTCGCATTGGGCGGATGCGCTTTGGTGTCTTTTACTAATTTACCTGACTAACGGAACAAGCAGTATTTTTTACTTTTTCCTTTTCTTTGTAATTTTGAATGCGTCGTTCAGTAACGGTTATTTGACAGGTTTGAAAGTAACATTGGTTTCCGCGGTCGGCTTGACGCTTATCGGCTTTTCGGAAAATGAGTTTGAACTCGGCGGTTTCCTGTTACGGATAACGTGTTTGATAGCTCTCGGTTATCTGATGTCATTCCGGGGCGGGTATGAAATTCGAACCGGACGACGCCTGTCGTTGCTTCGCGACATAAGCATGCTTTCAAACCCGCGCTTCGGAATAAATCGGACAATCGACCTTAATCTGGAGCTTTTACGCAGTTTTTATGAGGCGGACGGATGTTTGTTGATTATGAAGGATGCCGAAACGGACGATTATATTTTTCGCCGTTCTTACCGGAATAATCCTGAAACTGCAATGCAGCCCTGTTCATTAAGCCCGCAATTTACTCAGAATTTTTTTTCATTGCCTGAAAATTATGCAGTGATTTATCAAAAAAGAAAATACCCGTTTTTTGCCCGGCTCAAGCGGCTTTATGTTTTTAATTTGCCGGACCGAAAATCCCGCCCGGAAAAGGCGGAAACGTTTGACGTTATTGCCGAAAAACTCGACGCTAATTCTTTTCTGACGGTTCCCGTTTACTATCGGAAGGTACCGAGCGGACGAATTTTCGTATTCTCGCGCCGATTTTGCTTGTTTGATCAAACCGATTTGGATTTTCTTCTTCAAGCCGTAAATCAGCTGACGGCAATTATTGAAAATATCCAGTTAGTTGACCATTTGGCTTCAAATGCCGCTGAACAAGAACTAAAGAAGATTGTTCGCGATATTCACGACAGTATTATTCAATCCTATATCGGACTTCAGATTGGAATTGATTCACTCGTTCAGATTTCCAATGAAAAAGAGGACATCAAGCATAAAGATTCGAAGAAAAAGAAAATTCTTAAGGACCACATCGACCGGCTCGGAAAATTAGGGGAAAAAGGTATGGAAGACCTTCGCAAATATGTCCACGGGCTGTCTCACGGAATCGGAAGTGAAGGAGGTTTAATGCCCGCAATTAATCGTTATTCAGAGAAATTCACAAAAGCGACCGGCATTAATGTGGAAATCCGTGTTGAAGACAAAATTCAAATTACAGACCCGCTGGCGGCTGAAATATTTCAAATAATCACCGAAGCTTTAAGTAACGTCCGAAGACACACGGACTCGCCTTCAGCCTTTATTGAAGTCGTGACCGGCAAGGATAAAATAACTCTTGCAATTGGAAACAACAAGAACGATAATGCATACATTAATTTTTCACCACAATCAATTGCCGAGCGAGTCGAATCGCTTGGCGGTTTTCTCCAAATCGAACAGCCTGATAAAAAAACGGTTATTCGATTGGAGATACCCTTATAAGTATTTTAAAGATTTTTGCGACGGTTCGAAAAGATACTGTCAAAAAATCTAAATCTACTTGAAACTCATATATGAATACCATCCGCGTAGTTTTAGTTGACGACCATTTGATTGTCCGTGAAGGAATCGGAATGATTATCGCTAATGACCGCGAGATAGATTTGGTCGGCGAGGCTGAAAATATAACCGACACGCTCGCTTTGGTAGCACACGAAAAGCCCGACGTTATTCTGCTGGATTTGAATTTGGGCAAAGAATCGGCGGTCGATTCGATACAGGAGATACTGTTTGCCAGCGAAGACTCCCGGATTCTTGTTTTGACCGGGATTGTTGATGAGAAATTACACAAAAGCGCAATGCAAAATGGGGCGCAGGGAATAATTCTTAAAAATCAGGCGGGAGTGACGCTTCTGAAAGCCATCAAAAGAATTCATCAGGGCGAGATATGGCTCGACCGTGCGCTGACTGCCAAGCTCCTCACCGAAGCAAACAAAAAAAATCTGCTCAGGTATGAACAATTAAAAAAAATAAACACGCTCACGGTTCGTGAACGAGAAATTATAAAGCTTGTTGCCGAAGGAATGGTCAACAAAGAGATTGCCCGCCGGCTCTTCGTCAACGATAAAACAATCCGCAACCATTTAACCATTATTTACAGCAAGCTTGTTTTATCCAATCGCCTCGAACTTGCAATTTACGCTTCACATAACGAACTCGATATATAATTTTCCCCCGGGAAACTTCCATAAATCAAAAAAATAAAAAAAGGGACAAATGTCCCTAAATTTCAGGACAAATTCCCCTATCCTAAATGTTTTAATTGCCGGAAAATAGCCTATTAACTCTTTAGAAGGTGAATAGAATCGAGCACTCCGATAGTTAGAATTAGAAGTTCTAAAATCAACCTGCCCGATTGTTGTCTATTCTTAAAAAGTTGGTAATGGACCGGATCAAACTTTTCACATCCCATCTGTTACCAGTTCCTATTTTGTCTGTATTTTCGACAAAACTCTCCGCTGTTAGAGTCATTTTTTCATAATGGGTTGTGATTATTGCTTGAGATTTGCACTTAAAATCGAGCAGTAAAATTATTAACACCCGATGCAATTTGGATGGAAACTGTTATATTTTACCTTCGCCGCTTATTGACCAACATCTCATTTCTTCCTTCCAATACAAGCTGTTCAGGTAAAAATCAGGTTTTTTCAGATTTCATTTGGCTAGGCTGAAATGATACTTCCAACCATTTTATTTGATTGCGAATTACGCAAGGAGAAGTCGTATGACCCCTAAGTTTACGAACAAACGTTATTTACTGACGGCTGTTTTTTCAATACTCCTGCTTAGCACAATAAGTTTTTTTGCAAATATTTTGCCTGTTTCAATACAGGAAAAACTAGGCATATCCTTTCAGGCAAAACATGAACTATCCACAAACAAATTCTCTAATTCCAATTTAGGAAAACTACAAAGCGGGGAATTTACATTTTGGAACACGGCGGCGTCCGTCACCACAGACCGTTCGGATTATCAAATCGGCGACACCGCGATAATTACCGGCAGCGGTTTTCTGGCGAATGAGTCGGTTCGACTGCAAGTCGCTCACGTATCCGGAACCGGCGAGTTAAGCGGCGGGCACGATCCGTGGTTTGTGACGGCGGATTCGAACGGCAATATTTCTTCTACCTGGTATGTTGATCCTGACGACTCGCTCGGCGCGACGTTTCTTTTAACGGCGGACGGGCAATCCTCTTTTCTTCACGCTGAGCATACCTTTACTGATAATGTCGGTGTTAACCTCGACCAGTGTCAGAATGTCGATTTGCTGCATCTCAATGACCCGTGCGGCACAACGCCTGCGAATCAACATCCAAATTGGGCAAACGGCGATATTAACGGAAATAATTCGCAGTATCGCGAAGGCGACGGGCTTCCTTACCGCAGTTCATTTACGAACCTGCCAAGCGGTACATGGGTTATCCGCGTGGATTACGATTTTACAAAGGGCGGCATTTTCGCAGTTGATCGTTTGACGAGTTATAACTTGACGCAGGCATCGAATCCCTGTCTTTCGACGGGCGATGTTATTTGTAATGTCGGCGCGCCGGCATTTAGTTTTGAAATGCCAAGTGAAGTTGTCACGCCGGGCGCAACGCAGCCGACATTACCGAATGCTGGTTTCTTAGACATTGCGGGCACGACCAATACGGTCGGTTCTCCCAATACGGCAGACCGAAATATGAGTGTCTGGGTCGAAGGCGGCAACGCCGCTTTTGTATCGACCGGACAGAATGCGACAATCAACGACAATCGAGTGAAACAAAATGGCTCAAGCGCCGCTGACAGCGACCGCGAGTTCGCTTTCAAGTTTACGCTCGCAAATTGTCCGGCGGCGGGTTGTAACGTGATGCTGGGCTGGACCGGTCACATTGCATCGGCGGTCGATTGGGGTTCCGGTAAAGGCGCCAGAAGTATCTCCGGCGCGCCGTTTCATATGCGCGTGAAGGGTGTGGATGACACGGACGGAACAACCGGCTCGGGAAATCAGGATCGCAGCGTCCAACTGAGCGCTATCGTTCAGCAGACATTAGTGGTCAACAAAGTTTTAGTTCCGAGTTCGGATGGCGGAAGATTCAATCTTCAAATAGACGGTTCAACGTCGGGAACCGGAGCAAGTGTCGGTGACGGCGGAACGACGGGATTAATTTCCGTCACATCCGGCAGCCATACAGTTGGTGAAACCGCAGTGAACGGAACCAATCTTGCCAACTATACGACAACCATCGATTGCGGCAGCGGTGAGCTGCAAGCCACGAGCACAACCGTCAACGTGGCAAGCGGCGCAAACGCCGTCTGCACGATTACGAACACGCTCCGGCGCGGTTCAGTCAAATTAATTAAAAACGTGATCGGCAGGGATGTCGAAACATTCCCTTATGCCGTAACTGCATTGGGAGCAAATCCGACTGTTAATATCACGACCGCCGCCGGAACCGGTTCGATTACTTTCTCGGATCTTCCATCCGGCACGAAAACCGTCGATGAAGGCACGATGCCCGCAGGCTGGTCGTTCGTCAGCCTGACCTGTACCGACCCGGACGGTGGAACTTCGGTGGTCGGTGACGCGGCAACAATCGATTTAGATCCGGGCGAAGATATCGTCTGTACATTTACCAATCGATTTACACCGCCGAAACTAATCGTTATCAAACATGTTATTAACGACAACGGCGGAACCAAAGTCGCGGCGGATTTCACGATGAGCGTCACGGCAACCAATCCGAGTCCGTCATCGTTCCCCGGCGCGGAATCTCCGGGTACGGATGTCGGGCTGACCGCCGGCACATATTCGGTCGGTGAAAGTGCACTGAGCGGTTATGCCGCATCTTACTCGGCAGATTGCAGCGGTTCAATTGCCGATGGGGAAACTAAAACCTGCACCGTTACCAACAACGATATTTCGCCGACGTTAACTTTGGTCAAAACCGTCGTTAACGATAACGGCGGAACTAAAGCCGCTAACGATTTTCCGAGATTTATCGACGGAAATGCGGTTTCGTGGACTGTCGCGGTTAATGTTACCCCCGGAAGTCATACGGCAAGTGAAACAACAATGACTGGTTACACAGCTTCCGCCTGGGGCGGAGATTGTGCCGCCAACGGTACGGTTACTTTAGCCCTTGCAGAAAACAAGACCTGTACGATTACCAATGATGACATCAGCCCCAGACTGAAGCTCGTTAAGACGGTAATTAACAACAACGGCGGAACTAAAGTCGCAAATGATTTCGCGAGATTTATTGACGGCAATCCGGTTTCGTGGAGCGTCGCCGTTAATGTTAATGCAGGAAATCACACGGCAAGTGAAACAACACTGCCTGGCTACCAGGCTTCCAACTGGGGGGGCGACTGTGCCGCAAACGGTACGGTTACTTTAGCTCTTGGTGATTACAAGACCTGTACAATCACTAACGACGATATTTCGCCGACGTTAACTTTGGTTAAAACTGTCGTTAACGACAACGGAGGAACTAAAGTCGCGAATGATTTTCCGAGATTTATCGATGGCAACGCAGTTTCTTGGAGCGTCGCGGTCAACGTAAATGCGGGAAGTCATACGGCGAGTGAAACAACGCAGTATGGTTATACGGCATCTGCGTGGGGCGGCGATTGTGCGGCAAACGGCACGGTTACTTTAGCTCTTGCCCAAAACAAGACCTGTACGATTACCAACAACGACCAACCCGGCACAATAATCGTTCAGAAGGTCATTAAACCTACCGGTTCATCGACAAACTTCAGCTTCGATGCGAATGGAACGGGTTACAATGACTTCGGGCTTGCGGGTGGTCAATCGAACAGCCAATCCCTGAACGCAGGTAATTACAGCGTTATGGAAATGGTGCCGCTCGGTTGGGTGCTCACCGGAATCGGTGGTTCCAGCGACGTGAATACTCCATACAACTGTACGATTACAGGCAGCGGCGGCAGCACCGGCGTCGGTAGTTTAGCAACGCAGACCGCGACTATCTCGTTGAAGAACGGCGATACTGTAACCTGCGTTTTCGAAAATACCGGTCAGGGCGTGACGCGTACTCAGGGTTTCTGGGGTACACATACGCCGCTTGCAAACATTGCCTGGTTTGGCGGCACCGCTTTCGGTCATACCTTCCCGGGCGTGGCAGCCGCAAGCGGAATCGGTGACGCGACGCTCTGCGGCAGACCGATTGACACACTTGGCAAACTGATGGGAGGATTCTGGAGCGACATCTCGAAGACTTCCACGGGAGCTAAGCGGTCAGCGCTCGATCAAGCGAGGATGCAGCTTTTACAGCAATTGCTCGCGGCAGAGCTGAACGCCTCCGCCTTCGGCTCGCAGCCGAGCAGCGGTTCGTTCGCAGCCTGGGAGTCCGCTTACTGCGGCACAAATACCAACACGATCAAAAATGCCCAGCAGCAGGCAGCTTCATTCAATTCTTTGGGTGATAGCAGCTCGTTCACTCCCGGAACATCTGCTGACAGCAAGAATGCTCGGCTGGTAGCTACTTATACATTCTGGGACTTGTTACCGTAACGAGTTAATGCCCCGTAACAATGGTTGTTACGGGGCATTCGAAAGAATGATTTCAAGTAAAAGTTGAGCGGCTCGGTAAAATCATCCGAGCCGCTCAACTTTTTCGAGTTGAAGCCCGATTATTCCAAATCAACCGTTTGTTGATACTGCGGAACAACGACGTTCCAGCCGAATTCGTCGTGGATATGTTTCGCCATCGCCGCCGCCGCTTCGGGCTCGCCGTGCGTCGTGAAAACGGTGTTCGGTTTACCCGGCAGACCATGAAGCCAGCGCAAAACGGTTTTCCAATCGGCATGCGCCGAAAAGCTCTCGATTTTCTCGACATGACAGCGAACGGGAATCCACTGTTTCATAATCCGCACTTCTTTTTCGCCGTTTTGAATTCGTCTGCCGGTCGTCCCGGAAGCCTGGTAGCCGACGAAAATTATCGTCGCGTTCTCGTCCGGCAAAATTCGCATCGCGTGATGAAGCACGCGCCCGCCCGTCAGCATTCCCGACGCCGAAATAATAATTCGCGCGCCTTTCATCGTATTTAGCTGTTTCGATTCTTCGCGCGTCGAGGCGGTTTTCATCCAATCAGGTCGAAGCGGGTGAACTTTCTTCGCCAGGATTGACGCGTATTCTTCGTCGTGTTCCTCGGAAAAACGGTTGTAAATCTGCGTCGCCTGCGCCGCCATGGGCGAATCGACGACGACCGGCATCGAGGGAATTTTATGCGCGTCTTCAAGCTCGCGAATGAGATAAAGAATTTCCTGCGTTCTGCCGACGGCAAATGCCGGAATCAGAATCGGCGCGCTTCTTCGGTAAGCCTCGTTGATGATTTCGGCAAATTTCACGTCCGAAGTAACTTCACTGTGCAGACGGTCGCCGTAGGTCGATTCGCACATCAGATAATCGCATGCGGGCGGCGGCGCGGGGTCGTTGATAATCGGTTGGTCGTAATGACCTAAATCGCCGGAAAACAAAAATCTGATACTCTCGCCATTCGGTCTCGCGCCTCCCATTTCGACCAAAACCATGCTCGCGCCGATGATGTGTCCGGCAACGCGGAAGCTCGCCGTGATGCCTTCGGCGATTTCGTGCGGCTCGCCCGTGTTCGGCACGGGATTTAATAATTCAAAAGTATCGCGCGCGTCCTGTTCGTCGTAGAGCGGCAGGGCGGGCGAATGATTGCTCAAATTATGCCGGTTGCGGTAATCGGCTTCTTCCTGCTGCAATCGCGCCGAATCGAGCAGCAGAATCCTCATCAAATCTGCGGTCGCGCGCGATGTCCAGACTTTTCCCGAAAACCCGAGCTTGACGAGACGCGGCAAAAATCCGGTGTGGTCGATGTGCGCGTGCGTGATGATAACCGCATCGATTTCTTCCGGATTAAACGGCGGGTCTTGCCAGTTTCGCTCCTTCAATTCCCTTTCGCCCTGAAAAAGCCCGCAATCGACCAGAACCTTTTTGCCGTTCGATTCGAGCAGATATTTTGAACCCGTCACGGAACCGACGCCGCCGTAAAATGTAATTTT
Organism: Pyrinomonadaceae bacterium; assembly: GCA_036403375.1. Classification (GTDB taxonomy): domain Bacteria; phylum Acidobacteriota; class Blastocatellia; order Pyrinomonadales; family Pyrinomonadaceae; genus JAFDVJ01. The sequence continues at coordinate 452 of DASWRC010000209.1, read as the reverse complement.
TGCCATAAGCTTTAAAGGTGGAAAACCAAAGATTTACTCGAACGCTTTTGCTACTCTTCGCTTTTCAATTGCCGGGTCGTTACGTCGCTCGCGCCCGAAAACACAAGCTCGTTCGAATCGCGCCAGTTTCCTTTTATCGGCGGCACGAAATCGGCGAGCGGATTTGTTTGCGGCGACGGCAGACTTCCCATGCTTGTTTTATCCTGAAAGATATTCGGCGCGTCCCCGGAATCCGAATATTCCGAAACCGCCCTTTCGTTCGATTCAAACATCAGCGCGTAAATCATCCTGATAATGCTCGAAATAAAGACGATAAACAGCGTCAGAAAGAGCGGCGCCGGATGAATTTCAAATTCTTTGCCGGTAATTAAAATAATCGGCGCGGTCAAAATCAACAGCAGCAGCGCGAACAGTCCCTGCTTGAACCCTTTTTTGCGCGGCGTCGAAACGTT
>DASWRC010000208.1:0-22816 GCA_036403375.1 Pyrinomonadaceae bacterium | reverse complement strand
AGCTCGATATTCTGCCGCGCGGCTTCCGGATTGCCGTCATGATTTTCGAGCCGCGCGAGATTGTAAAGCGATTCGGCTTCGGCATAGCGGTCTTTCGTCCGGCGGTTTATTTCGACCGCTTCGGTAAAAAGCGCGCGTGCCTGCGATACCTGCCCGAGCGCGAAATATGTGTTTCCGAGCACGTTCAGCGCGCCCTGAATCTTAATCGGGTCAACCGCGCGATAGTACTCGACCGCCTTTTTGCCGCAGTCCAGCGATTCTGGGAAACGCTTCGTGTCGTAAAGAATCGAAGCCAGACGGACGAGCGTATAGCCGGAATAAAGCGTGCGCTTTTCGCGTTCGGTAATCGCCAGCGCTTCACGCAGATTTTGTTCGGCTTCGGCGTATTTTTTTTGATTTGCCAGCGCCAAGCCCATATTGCCTTTGATAAAAGCGCTGCGGTACGGATTGACGTAATCTTTGGCAATCGCGAGGCGTTCGAGCGCGATTTGATTATGTTCCAGGGCATTCTCCAAATCGCCCGAATTGCTGTAGAGCGAAGCGAGCGTGCCGTAAGTGCGGTAATCGGTCAGCGGGTCGCGGTCGCCGCCGAGGCGCTGCGATTCGCGGCAGGTTTCAAAGCCTTTCTGGAAGTTTCCGGTATCATTAAAAAGGCGGCACAAAAAGCTGAGCGCGGCGGCTTCGTCCGGTTTGTCGTTTAATTTACGGTACAAAGATAAAGCTTCGTCGAAATATTTGCGGGCTTTTTCAGTGTAGAAGTCGCGCGCGTGTTCGGCGTTGTCGTAATCGCGGATTTCGTCCGCAAGATAGGTCAGACAGATTGCGCGCCCCGCTTCATCGTCGATTTTCCCCCAAATATCCAGCGCTTTTTCGTAAAGCTCGATAGATTTTGTCTTGTCGCCGAATTCGTAGCCTTTGATTAAAGCGATATGAAAAAGCGCGATTGCCTGTCCCTGTAAATCTTCCGCTTGTTCAAAGAGCGCAAGCGCTTTTTCGAGCGATTCGGCGGCGCGCGCTGATTTTTCAAAACGATTTTCCGCGCCCGTTAATTCGGCGCGCGCTTCGCCCAAAAGTTTCATCGCGGCGGCACGGACAAAATCGGCTTCGGTTGCCGCGCGCTGGTCTTTGAGCAGGATTGTGTAGCTTCCCGTTAAGCTGCCCGGTCGCCGCGAATCAAGTTCGAGACGATATTCGCCCGCTGTTTCGGCGATGAAAAAAATGCGGTCGAAACCGGCAAAACCGGCAGGCGCGTTCGAAACCGAAATTTTTTCGCCTGTCGGCGCAAAAACCGCCAGCCCGATGTCGACGCCGCGTCGCTCGCAGGTAATTTCGACGGCTTCTTTTTCCCTCACGGAAACGGAGAAAATATGACGCGCGCCGGTCTTAAAATCACGCACGACGGGCGCTTTTAAGACGAGCACGCCGGTTTCCTCTTCCTCCTGCGAAGTCGAGCCGAAAACAATTCCGGTCAAAAACATAAACAAGAATGTTGTAAAAATACAATAAAACAATTTTCGACTCATATTAGTAAAGCACGTGAATGCCGGGACAAGCTCAATAATCTTAAGCGGTTTCGACGGATTTTTAAACTCGTACCGGTGAATTATTCAAATGCAGAGGAAAAATTTGTGAATAATTTCCCTAACCGGTTTGACAAGAAAAAAGTCGATAGGATATTCTTATCATTCGTTTTCGAGGCGAGGTTTGTTATTTGAGTTGTATAAAGATTAGAGATTAACTTGCTGGTTTAAGAAGTTAGTTCATCACAAACCTTTTTGTGGTCGGTTCGTCTAGGGGTCTAGGACACCGCCCTTTCACGGCGGCGACACGGGTTCAAATCCCGTACCGACTACCATCTTTTTTCGCTAAATAAGCATCTATCAATTAAACCGATTCGCTTTCAACTGAAGCGAATTTTTTATTTTATAGAGAAGAAATGCTGAAAAAAATCTTATACACAATCGTTTTCGCGATGTCGGCGGTCGCTTTTGCACAGGCGCAGGCGACGACTGCGAATGCCGATACGGTGCTTGTTTTGCCGTTTGAAAATATTTCGCAGCGCGGGGAATTTAACTGGGTCGGCGAAAGTTTTGCCGATTCGCTCTCCGATTTGCTGAAAGTTCCGAGCCTGAACGTCGTTTCAAATGACGAGCGCAAAATTATTCAGCAGCGGCTGCGTGTTCCCTTGACCAGCTTGCCGAGTCTGGCAACTTCTCTGAAATTGGCGCGTGAAGGAAAAGCGACGCTCCTGATTGCCGGAAAATACAATATTACGCCGGCGCAGGGCGAGCAGGCGGCGATAATCAGCGTGACGGCGAAGATTATTCGCGTCAACGAAGGCAGATTTTTGAGCGAAGAATTCGCCGACGGACGGCGGATTACGCGCGACATTTATCTGAACGACGCGCTGCAAAACCTGCAAACCGTGCAGGGACAGGTTGCTTACCAGATTTTGTATCAACGCGACAAGGCGCTGCCGTTTGCGCAAAATCAGTTTGTCGAAGCCGCGAACAAAGTTCCGGCGCGCGCGTTCGAAGCTTATATCAAAGGTTTGCTCGCTTCGGAATCAGACCCGCAGACGCGCGAGAATTATTTGAAAAACGCGATTCGCATTTACGCCGAAGAAAAGTCCGGCGCGACTTTCTCGGACGCGGCGCTCGAACTCGGGCATCTTTTTCTGAATCAGCGCAAATTCCCGGAGGCGGTCGATTATTTTTCGCGCGTCCCGCAGGAGTCGCAATTTTACCCGGAAGCCGCGTTTTATACCGGTTTGATTCACTGGCAGCAGCAGAATTACGAGCAGGCTTTAGCCGTGCTCCGACCGCTCGCCGAAGATTTAAAACTGACCAGCGTTTACAACACCATCGGCGCAATTGCGGTACAGGCTTCGCGCGCCGAGAAGAAAAATAAAGGCAAGTCGGCGGCGCTTTTGACCGAGGGCATCGAGCTTTTGAAAAAAGCCCTGGATTCTTCGCCCGATGAATCTAATGTGCGGTTCAATTACAGTCTGGCGCTGTTTTTGAATCTGCAATACGCGGAAGCCGCGCAGGAATTGCGTCCCATGCTGGCGAGCAATCCGAAAGACGGCGAAAGTTATTTTCTGCTGGCAAAGACCTTAGAGCTTTTAAAGGACGCGTCAGCCGCCGATTTTGATAACCAGGCGCGAAGATTTTTGACCGACGGCGACCGCTATGCGAAGCTCCAAACCGAGTGGTCGCGCGCCCGCACGGCGGATGCCATCGGACTGAGAGTGGTTCAGCCGCCGCGCAAAGATTTTGTCGGCGTGATTTTGCTGAAAAATCAGGTCAGAACCGTCCAGACGCCAATCAACGAAACCGAGACGCTGCTGGCTCAGGCGCGGCAGTTTTACAAAGACGGGCGCGACGACGATGCGATGGCGGTTTTGCGCCGCGTGCTGGTCAGCGAGCCGATGAGCGCCGAGAGTTATTATCTTTTGGGAATGATTCACCTGCGGCGCGGCGATAAAGAGCAATCGGTGAGCAGTTTGAAGACAGCGCTCTTTTGGGACAACCGTTTGATAAACGCTTACATCGCTTTAGTTAAAATATATATTGATAAAAACGATTGTCTGCAAGCAAAAAATTATATGACTTCCGGGTTGGAAGTTTTGAGTCAACTTGAAAAAGATTCGTCTTCGGCGGCGCTGGCTGAAGAGAAAAAGTCGGAAGTTGAAGGCTTACAGCGGCTGGTTGAGAGATGTTCTACCAAATAGTGTAACTTCTGGTCTGAAACCGGTGAGCCGAGCGCTTTTGCCGAAACAGTTTGAAAATATTAAAAGATTTATTAAATCCTTGTATTCACTGGGTTTTAATAAGAAAATTCAAGTTTGAAACACTCGTTTTCAGGCTTGAATCCCTTCTGGCACGCTAAGTGCAATAGTGGGAGCGGCTAGCTTGATGAAGTTAATCGAGACCCCGCCGCCAACACTTCTCCGAGCGCGGTTTGCCACTGCGCTTGACCACCTTCCGAGCGTTCCTTCAGTTGTCCTTCCGATTGTGAGCCTGACTTGAAAAAGTCAGGCTCTCCTGCTTTTAAATCCCGTCTTTACTGGATAATAAAAATAAATCCAGCCCTGTTTCGCTTTGGTATGACCTTTTTCAGCCGTTTTCAAACAAAGACTTCAATTTGACTGAATAAATATCGGATTTTGCAATCGAATGACAAAAATCGTCATTTTCGATTGACAAAATTTGTGCGCCATTTCGGTCTGACCAATCAATCTGAAGGAATGTCTTTCAGATTGATTGAAATTGACCGGTATGACTCTGAAAGCGGTGCGGTTTTTTGCTAAACTGTTGGCGAGATGAAGAAATTTGCGCGCCTCAGAAAAAATCTGCTGCATCCGGCAAGCGCCGGGTTAGCCGCGCTGTCAGCCTTACTTTTAATGCTGGCTTTTCCGGGCTTTGAATTCTGGTTTTTGGCGTGGTTCGCGCTCATTCCGCTATTTTTTGCGGTCGAGCGCGAGAAAGATTCGGTTGTTAAATCATTTCTGACGGGCTGGACGTTCGGCGTGGTTTTCTTTTTCGGGACTTGCTGGTGGCTGACCTTTGCGCCGATAAATTATGCCTCGCTGCCCGCGCCGCTGGTTTATTTTTTCCTGTTCTCGGCGTGCGCGGTCGTCGGTATCTTGCCCGGAATTTTTGCCGCTCTGTTTTCGATTCTGCTGAAAAAAATCGGAAGCTACGCCATTCTGCTCGCCCCTTTTCTGTGGACGTGCACGGAATTTCTGCGGATGCTGCTGACCGGCAACAACTGGAACGCGATTGGTTATTCGCAAGCCTTCAAAACCGGCACGATTCAACTTGCCTCTCTCGGCGGAGTTTATTTAGTCGGCTTTTTAGTGGTTTTATGTAATGCTTATCTGACATTTCTCTTGACCAAAGTGGCTTTTTCGGCGAACGCCGAATCAAGAATGAAGCGCCGGGATTGGATTGCGGCGGCGGGAATTTTTTTCGTTATGGCGCTGCTTTTTTCAGCCGGCGAATTTTCAAATTCAAAAAAATTGCCTGCCGCCAACGATTATGTCGTCGCCGTTCAGCCGAACGTGCCGATGAGCGGCTTAACAATTGAGAAATACCGGCAATTGCTTGAACGCCACATTCAGCTTGCTGAAAACGCTCTGAAACAACGGGCGACGGACAGTGGGCAGCGAACGACCATTATCTTTCCCGAATCGCCGATGATTTTTCAGTACGGTCGCGACGCGGATTTGCGCGAGCTTTTACGCCAGTTCGCGCTGCGCAATAACGCTTCCGTGTTATTCAATTCCGCCGAGGAAACGCGCGACGGCAAACAGGTCTTAAATTCCGCCGTGATGATAAACGAACGCGGCGAAAAAATCGGGCAGTACGATAAGATTCACCTTTTGCCGTTCGGCGAATATATGCCTCTGCCCGAGTCGATTGCCAGCGAGATGCCGGCGTTTGTCGGGAATTTTCAGTTTGGCGAACGATACGATTTGCTGCCGTTCGGCGACGCGTCGGGCGGCGTGATGATTTGTTTTGAGTCGCATTTCGGTGAATTGTCGCGCGAATACGCGCGGCGCGGCGCGGACGTTTTGGTTGAGATGACGAACGACGGTTATTTAGGAAATACGCCCGTTTTGCGACAACATCTCGCCAATACCGTCTTTCGCGCCGTTGAAACGAATCTTCCGGTTCTGAGAGTCACGAACGTCGGCATTACGGCGTATATCAATGAACGCGGCGAGGTTCTGGACGCAGCGGACGTTTACGGCGAGGCAACGCGCGTTTGGACGGTTTCAAAAGCTGGCGGCGCCGAGACAATCTATGTAAAATACGGTGATTGGTTCGCGTGGGCGTGTTCGATTCTGAGCTTGGCTTTAATAATCTTTAGTTTAATCTCAGCGCCTCGACGCCACGAAGCGGAGGCGCAAAAATAAATTTACTAAAAATCCCTTGCGCCCTTGCGTCTCGGCGTGTTTGCGTTAAAAATGGAGCAGATGGAATTATCAGATCTACAGACAAAATACGAAGAAATAAAAGTTAAAGTTGAACAACTTGGGAGGTTTCTTTGACGTTTCAACTCTCAAAAAGGATTTGGCGCAATTAGAAGCTAAAATATCTGAACCGAATTTTTGGAATGACAGCGCAGCAGCGCAAACGATTGTTCAAAAAAGAAGCCGCGTCGAAAGATTAATTGAAGGACAGGAAAAGTTTGAGAAAATAGTTTCAGATTTAGAAGTTCTCTTTGAATTTGCGCAAACGGACGAATCTTCGCTTAAAGAGCTGGAAGAATTAATTGAAAAAACCGAGCCTGAAGTTAATCAGACATTGACCGAAGCCCTGCTTCCGGGCGAAACGGACGCGAACAACGCGATTTGCTCGATTCAATCGGGCGCGGGCGGCACCGACGCGCAGGATTGGGCACAGATGCTGCTGCGAATGTATCTTCGATGGGCTGAGCGCAAAGGTTTCAAGATCGAGATTCTTGACGAGCAGTCGGGCAGCGAGGCGGGCATCAAATCGGCGACGTTTCGCGTCGAAGGCGAATACGCTTACGGACTTCTGGCAAACGAAGCCGGCGTCCATCGCCTGGTGCGAATTTCGCCGTTCAATTCGGGCGGCAGCCGCGAAACTTCTTTCGCATCACTTTTTGTTTCGCCCGAAATCGACGAAAATATCGAGGTTGATATTCAGGAAAAGGATTTGCGCGTCGATACCTATCGCTCGACCGGCGCGGGCGGGCAGCACGTCAACACGACCGATTCCGCCGTGCGGATTACGCATCTGCCGACCGGAATTGTCGTGACGTGTCAGAATCAGCGCTCGCAAATTCAGAATCGCGCGGTCGCAATGCAGGTTTTGCGGTCGAAATTATACGAGCTCGAACTCGAAAAACGCCGCGAAGACGCCGCCGAACTGGAAGCCAGCAAGCAGGACATTTCGTTCGGTTCGCAGATTCGCAATTACGTCCTTCATCCGTACCGGTTAGTGAAAGACACACGGACAAAATTTGAAGTCTCGGACGTTGAATCGGTTCTCGACGGCGACATCGACGATTTTATAAAGGAATTTCTGCTTTTCAAAAAAGGCGCGCAAGTGTCTCCGGCTTAACGGAAGGTTTACGAAAATGGCGACGACATCGACAGCAAGAAAAAAACAGGTGACGACCGGAGCGAAAACCAGCTCGCGGAGCAACGAAATCATCGCGGTGATTTTGCTCGCCGCCGCGGTTCTGGTTTTTCTTTGTCTGGTTTCCTACAACCCGATGGACCCGACTTTTAACACCGAATCGTCACAGAAAGTCAAAAACTGGATTGGTGTCGCCGGCGCAAATTTTGCCGAGTTTTTAATCTCGATTGTCGGTCTGACGGCGTACCTTCTGCCCGCTTTGATTGTCCTGATGGCGTGGCGCGTTTTCCGCGCGAAAGATTTGCGATTGTCCTTAACGCAGATTTTCGGCTATTTTCTTTTTGTTGCTTCCGTTTCGAGTCTTGCCGCGCTTTTCAATTTTCAGGGCGGAATGTTAGGCGCGTTTTTTGAAAAAATCTTTTTCAGCCTGCTCGGAAATATCGGCACGACAATTCTTCTGCTGGCGTTAACCGCCGTTTCGACTCTGTTGATTACGAGTCTTTCACTTTCTTCCGTTTTCGGAAGTTTCGGGATGGCGTTTGAAAATTTCGGCGTTCATTTTAACGAATGGCTGACGAAAAGACGCGCGCACAGCGCCGAAAGAAAAGCCGATAACGTCGAAAAAACGAACGTTGCGCCCGAACCGCAAACCGTTAGGGGCGAAAAGGCGAAACCGTCGATTTCGAACGGCGACAGCGTCGCGGGCGCGGCTGACGCGAAAAAAGTTAAGATTCGCGACACCGTTTCCGCGCTGTTTGAAGATTTAAGGAAAGCGCCGGAAAAAGCCGAAGAAAAGCCGTTTGAAAATTTGCCGGTCGCGGCGGAAGAAGAAATCGGGTGGGATGAAATTGCCGTCGAAGAACCGAGGGAAGAAATCGTCCCGACAATTTCCGTTGCGGAAGCAGTTTTTGAAGAACCGGAAACCGCAGTCTTTGAAACTCAAAACAATCCGGTCGATTTAATCGCCGAAAGCGGGAAGATTCCGATTACGCCGATTCAGCAAACCGGCGAGCTCGACGAAGAATTCCTTGAAATGCCCGAAGAGCCGGCGCAGAAGTCAGTCGCGCCGCCGAAAAAAGCGCAGACGTTTGAAAATTACACCCTGCCGCCGACCGATTTTTTAACGCCTGCCGCGCCGAGAATCGAGCAGAAAGACGAAGAGCTTCTCACTATCGCGCAGGAGTTAACCGATAAAACGAAAGAATTTAACGTGACCGGGCGGGTGATGCATATCTGTCAGGGACCGGTCGTTACGACCTATGAATTCAAACCCGACCCGGGCGTCAAATACTCGCGCGTGACCGGGCTGGCGGATGATTTATGCTTAGCCTTAAAAGCGGAATCGATTCGCATCGACCGCATTCCCGGAAAAGCGTTTGTCGGCATCGAAGTTCCGAACCGCGAGCGCGAAACCATCCAATTGCGCGAAGTTATCGAATCGAAAAAATTTCGCGACTCGTCATCGCTGCTTTCAATCGCGCTCGGTAAATCGATTGACGGTCTGAATTACGTCGCCGACCTCGCCAAAATGCCGCATCTGCTCATCGCCGGCGCGACCGGCGCGGGTAAATCGGTCGGCGTCAATACGCTGATTGTTTCGATTTTGTATAAGGCGAAACCGGACGAGGTAAAGCTCATCATGGTTGACCCGAAACAGGTCGAGCTCGGGATTTACGCGGACATTCCGCATCTCGCGACACCGATAATCACCGACCCGAAACGCGCCGCGATTTCCTTGAAATGGGCGGTTTCGCAGATGGAGCGCCGCTACAAGGATTTGGCGGGCTGGGGCGTGCGCAATATCGACGGCTACAACGCGGAAGTCAGACGCCGTCATGCTGAAGGCATTTTGAACGACGACGGCGAAGCGCTGAAAACGCTGCCGTATATTGTGATTATCATCGACGAATTGGCGGATTTGATGATGGTTGCGGGCAAAGAAGTCGAAGAATCGATCACCAGATTGGCGCAGATGGCGCGCGCTGTCGGCATTCATCTCGTGCTGGCAACGCAGCGCCCGTCGGTCGATGTCATCACCGGGTTGATTAAAGCGAATTTCCCGTCGCGTATCAGTTTCCGCGTTTCGTCGAAAGTCGATTCGCGGACGATTGTTGACGGCAACGGCGCGGAAAGTCTGCTGGGAAAAGGCGATATGTTGTTTTTGCCGCCCGGAACGTCGAATCTCATCCGCGTTCACGGCGCATTTGTCGATGAACGGGAAATTAACAAAATCGTCGAACATATCAAATTACAAGGCACACCCGAATACGATACGACGATTACGAAAACCGACGAGGAATTGGACGATTCAGGCGATTTGCCCGGCAAGCGCGACCCGCTTTTCTGGGATGCTGTGAAAAGCGTCGTGTCGGCAAAACGCGCTTCGACTTCGCTTCTCCAACGTCATTTAAGAATCGGTTACGGGCGCGCGGCGGCTATCTTAGACGCGATGGTGCGCGAAGGCTATATCGGCGAAATGGACGGCAGCACGCGGGCGCGACCGATTTTGCAGAAGGCTTACGAAGATTTGCAGGACATTGAGGAAATGAATAATTAACGGCGGAAAAGTTTTCCACAGTTTTCCACAGGAAATGGTGGAAAAACCTGTGGAAAACTCGGGTTTCACAAAGCTAAGTGTTGCAATTTAATGAACTTTTAGCATTTTGCACATAACGTATGCAAAAGATTTTTTCGATACATAAACCATACTATTTCAACACTTATCAATTCTTAATTAAACTTTTAGTTTTACTGATTTTCGCTCTTTTATGTGTTTCTTGTAACAAAAAGGAACCACAACAAATTTTAACTGTTGAAAATAAAGCCGTAATTGCCGAAAACGCGGTAAATATCAACACGGCTTCCGTCGCGGAGCTTGAAAAGCTGCCGAACATCGGCGCTGGTTTAGCCAAAAAAATTGTCGAGCATCGAGAGAAATACGGTAATTTTCGCAAGCCCGAGCATTTGATTCTGGTGCCGGGCATCAGCGATAAGCGGTTTCGACAGATGCAAAATTTGATAAAAACCGAATAAACGTTTAGAGTCCCGCCTTGAGGCGGAAAAAATGCCGCACTCCGTCCGCGGTCAGAAGGCACGCGCAGGCGTGAACCGAGAACACAGCGTTTCCACAATGGACGGAGAAAAAACTTCAATAAATTTTTCGCTTTACCCTTTATTCCGGCTGGCGGTTTGTTTTGCGTTCGGCGTTTTAGCCGCCGGATATTTTGAAACCGGTTGGAGAATTTCGCTGTTTACCTGTCTTTTTTGCGCCGCCTTAGCGCAAAGCTTTATCAAACAAAAATTTGCGGTTGTTTTTGCCTCGCTCGCTTTCATTGCTGCCGGAGCGTTTTGTTTGCAGATAAAAAATCAGACGATTCCGGCAAATCGCCTCAAAAGAATCTATGACGAAAAACGAATAAACTCGGGCGAACCGGTCGAAATCGAAGGCGTTTTGCGCGGGAAATATGAAGAAGCTACGGGCGGATTTTTCGCTGAAATCAGCGTCGAAAAATTGGTTTACAAAAGCGAAACGCAAAATGTTTCGGGCAGAATCCGGCTTTTTGCATTTATTCCCGATGAGCAGATTGCGCGCGAATACGAACAATTAAATCTCCGGTACGGCTCGCGAATCCGCGTCGCCTGCAACCCGGTGCGCGAGGACGAATTTCAAAATCCGGGCGTCGCATCGCGGCGGGAAATTCTCGACCGGCAGGATTTGGACGCGACCTGTTCGATTAAAAGCCCGCTGTTAATCGAAAAAAACGGCGACGAAAACAGTTTTATATCACCGGCGCGGCTTTATGAAATGCGCAAAAACTTAATCGCGGAATTTCGCGAAAAGTTCAGCGTTTCGACCGCCGGAATCATGATTGCCTCGCTTTTAGGCAGCAAATATTTTCTCGACAAGCGAAGCGCCGAGCTTTTTCGCGAGGGCGGCACGTTTCACGTGCTCGTTATTTCCGGTCTGCACATCACGTTTATCGGCGGTTTGACGCTGCTGCTGGTGCAGTTTTTTACGCGCCGGCGATTTTGGCAGTTTTTGATTGCAAGCTCGCTGCTATGGGCTTTTTCGATTGCCGTCGGCGCCGATGTGCCGGTCGTTCGCGCGACGATAATGTTCACCGTCCTGCTTTTTTCGCAGGTCATTTACCGCCACGGAAATCTTTTGAATTCGCTCGGATTATGCGCTCTTATTCTGCTGGTCTGGCGACCGGAAGACCTGTTTTCGCAATCTTTCCAGTTAACTTTCATGAGCGTTCTGGCGATTGTCGTGTTTGCTTTTCCGCTGATTGAAAATCTGCGCGCCATCGGCGAATGGCGTCCGACCGCCGCCGCGCCTTTTCCGCCGAACGTTCCCGAATGGCTCAAAAGATTTTGCGAGATGCTCTACTGGAACGAAAAGTCGTGGCAAATCGAAGCGAGGCGGCAAATCTGGTCGGCGAGAATTTTCAAATCACCGTATTTGAAAATTCTCGAAGCCAGAGGCTGGCAGGGCGTTTTTCGATATCTTTTCGAAGGCGTTCTGGTTTCGATGGTTGTTCAAATCTGGTTATTGCCGCTGACCGCGTTTTATTTTCACCGCGTTTCGGTTGTTTCGGTTTTGCTTAATCTGTGGGTCGGAATTTTTATCGCGCTCGAAAGTTTTGCGGCGATAATCGCACTTTTTTTTGCGCAATTCAGCGCTGTTTTAGCTTTGCCGCTCGTCAAGCTGACGGAATTTTTGAATTGGATTTTGCTCGCGCTGCCCGCCGTTTTTGCCGAAAACAATTGGGCGAGCTTTCGCGTGCCGGTCTATTCGGGAAACCTTAAAGCAATTTATTTTCTATATTTTGCGCCGATTTTAATTTTGACGATTTTACTTTATCGCTGGCGACCGTTCGATTTAAATTCAAATTTCAAATTTCAAATGTCAGATTCGGAAAACAGCGGCTTATTTAATCGCGGTTTGGTCTTCGCGCCAAAATTCATTTTAAGAGTTTCCGCCGCATTGCTTGCAATATTCGTCCTCATAATCATTTATCACCCGTTCAGTGCGCCGCGCGCCGACGGCAGGCTGCACGTTGATTTTCTCGATGTCGGGCAGGGCGATTCGGCGCTCGTCACCTTTCCGAACGGCGAAACTCTGCTGGTGGACGGCGGCGGAAAACCCGGTTTTAAGAATTTATACGTCCGGCGCGACGCGGAAGAACCCGAAATATTCGAGCCGGACACGGCAACCATCGGCGAATCGGTCGTTTCGCAATTTCTATGGGAAAAAGGTTATTCAAAAATCGATTATATTTTGGCGACACACGCCGACGCCGACCATATACAGGGTTTAACCGACATTGCCCGAAACTTCAGCGTGCGCGCCGCATTTTTCGGCAGAACGCCGGAAACGGACGAAGATTTTTCGCGGCTTTTTAAGGTTTTGCAAACGCGAAAAATCGACATCATCAAACTAAAACGCGGCGATGTTTTGAGCTTTGAAGAGGCGCGCGTCGAAGTTTTGTATCCGGAAGCCGATGATTCGCCCGAAGCCGTTTCAGACAATAATCACTCGCTGGTTTTGCGAATCGTTTTCGACAGGAAAAAGTTTTTGCTGACCGGCGATATTGAAAGGGAAACCGAAAATTTTCTGATGCAGAACCCGCAATTATTGATGGCTGACGTCGTGAAAGTCGCGCATCATGGAAGCCGGACTTCTTCAATTCAGGGGTTTGTCACGGCGACGAAAGCCGCCTACGCGATAATTTCGGTCGGCAAAACTTCGCAATTCGGGCATCCGCACAAAGAAGTTGTCGAAAGATGGCAAGCGTCGGGCGCAAAAGTTTTAACAACGGGCGAGCGCGGAACGATTTCGGTTTCAACAAATGGAAATGATTTGTTAATCGAAAGATTTCTGCCCTGAAAAAACGAAAAACGCCGGAAGATTTGGTTTTACCAACCTTCGAGCGTTCCTTAAGTCAACCTTTAATAGTTAAAGTATTACATTAGCTTTTAAATAAGTCAAGCACTTTTTGAAAAAAAATTAAATTAATGTTTGAAATGCCGAAAACCGGTGAAAACCATCGCGATTCCGTGCTCGTTTGCCGCCGCGATTGATTCGTTATCCTTTATCGAGCCGCCGGGTTGAATAATTGCCGAAACGCCGAAGTTCGCGGCTTCGTCGACATTGTCGCGGAACGGGAAAAAGGCGTCCGAGGCAAGCGCGGAATTTTTGAGCGGCAGGTTGAATCTTTCGGCGCGCATGGCGGCAATGCGAACGGAATCGACACGATTCATCTGTCCCGCGCCGACGCCGATGGTTTGATTTTCGTTGGCAAAAACAATCGCGTTCGATTTCACGTGCTTGCAGACTTTCCACGCCAGAAGCAGCGCGCGAAGCTCTTCGGCGGTCGGTTTTCTTTCCGTAACAAATTTCAAATCGCTTTCTGAAACGCGGTAGATGTCTTTCGATTGGACGAGAAAGCCGCCGGAAATCTGTTTGTATTCCAGCGGATTTTCATTTTCCGCGCTGGCGACGCGTAAAACGCGCAGATTTTTCTTCTGTTTGAAAATGGAAAGCGCTTCCTCTTCAAAATCCGGCGCGACAACGACTTCGGTGAAAACTTCGTTAATCGCGGCGGCAGTTTCGGCATCGACCTTGCGGTTAAGTGCGACAATTCCGCCGAAAGCCGAAACCGGGTCGGTCGAAAGCGCGCGTTTGTAGGCTTCCAGGTTATTCTCGCCCTTACCGACGCCCGACGCATTGGTGTGTTTGATAATCGTTACCGCCAACTCGTCAAAATCCTGCACGAGATTCCACGCGGCTTCGGCGTCGACATAATTATTAAACGACATTTCCTTGCCGTGAAGCTGCTCGGCTTTGGCAATTCCGCCCGATTCCTCGGATTCGTAGAGCGCCGCCTTTTGATGCGGGTTTTCGCCGTAGCGCAAATCGGCGACTTTGGCGAGCGCGATTGATTCAAATTCCGGCAAACCTTCGCCTTCTTCGGCTTGCTCAATAAATTCTTCCGATTCGATAAAGATAAGACTCTGCAACGGATTAAACGGTTCGAGAAACTGCAAATCTTCCGGCGAAAGTTGTTTGGCAAGATAGGAAGAAATCGCCAAATCGTAGCTTGCCGTGCGCGTGTAGGCAAGCGCGGCGAGGCGCTGGCGCGTTTCTAAACTTAAACTTCCGTCGTGCGCGCGCATTTCCTGCAAAATGCTTTCATAAAGCCGCGCGTCCGTTAAAACGGCGACATCGCGCCAGTTTTTCGATGCGGAACGAATCATCGCCGGTCCGCCGATGTCGATATTTTCGACTGCTTCCGCCAAAGAAACGTCTTCTCTGCGAATCGTCTGCTCAAACGGATAGAGATTGACGACGACCAAATCGATTGGCTCGATGCCGTGTTCCTGCATCGACGCGACGTGATTTTCATTATCGCGCAGCGCAAGAAATGCGCCGTGAATTTTCGGATGCAGCGTTTTGACGCGCCCATCCATCATTTCGGGAAAATCTGTAATTTCCGCGACTTCCGTAACCGCAATGCCGTTTTCGCGCAAGTTCCGGGCAGTTCCGCCGGTCGAGATGATTTGAACGCCGAAGCTCGTTAATTCTTTAGCAAACTCCAAAATACCTGTTTTGTCCGACACGCTGATTAAAGCGCGCTTTATTTTTCTTAATTCAGTCATAAATTTAATAAAAAATCTTTGCGTCTTAACTTCTCAAGCGGGAAACATATATTTTCTCCCGCCAAGGCGCTAAGACGCAAAGTAAGATTTTAAAAGTAAAAAAGCGGTCAAAATCAGACCGCTTTTTGTGCTATTTCGGCAAGCATAATCCGAGAACAAGCCGTGTTCTTTCGGATAAAGACCGCCGCCAAAGATTCTTTGAGTCGTGCCATTCGCTCTAAAAAAAGAAGCGTCCCAGAAACAGAAGGCTCAACAAAAAAGCTAAAGTATAAATGACTACTTTGATAAGACTCATAAAATTTTTTATTCTAGAACCGCCGGAGAATCTAAAAACGCTTACGACCAAATCGTTATTTTAGTTCCGATTTTTATTCGATGTCAAAAACACTCAAAACAATTTTTCGTTTCGCGTTTCTTTGCGCGTTGATTTTACAAATATTTACCAATTCGCGCGCCCAGAACGCAGAAATAAAAATTAAAATTACGGACTCGAACGCTTTTGTCGAAGGCGCTTTTTTTGATGTCGAAGACGCAAAAAACGTCACAAACTTTTCCTTTTCGAAATCTTACGCCGGCGTGGAAAACCTCGGCGCGCGCATCGCGGATGTCGGCTTATTCGCGCAAAACGGTCAAAAAGTAAATTACAAAAAACTCGCGGAAGGCGAATTTTTGGCGGAAAACGGTTTTCAAAAGTGGAATTACCGGGCAAATTTAACCCCGCCGGGCGCGTCGGCGATGGCGCACGTTTCGTGGATTGCGGGCGAGCAGGGAATTTTGATGCTCGGCGACTTACTGCCCGAATTCGCCGAAAAAAAAGGGGCGCGCATTACGTTTGAATTACCGGAAGATTGGCGAATTGCGAGCGTCGAAAAACGGTCGGGCGAAAATGTTTTTGAAGTTTCAGAGGTTGAAAAGGCGGTTTTTTATATCGGTAAAAATTGGCGCGGCACGGAAATCGACGCCGGCGGCACAAAGCTGAATCTGATAATTTCAGGCGAATGGCAGGTGACGGATATCGAAGCGGCAACCGCGGCGCGCGAAATTTACGATTTTTACGAAAAGCTCTTCGGCGCGCACAGCTTTGAACGGGCGCAAATATACTTGGGAAAATTTCCGGCGGATGTAAAAACCGGTCGCTGGGAAGCCGAAACGCGCGGCGCTTCGGTGACGATTTTTTCGTCTGAATTAGACTTTAAGACGCAGAGTTTGCAAAGACTTCACGAGCAGCTGAGGCACGAGCTTTTTCACTTCTGGCTGCCGAACGGCGTGAATTTGGCGGGCAATTACGATTGGTTTTATGAAGGTTTCGCGCTTTATCAATCATTAAAAACGGCGGTCGCCATGAACCGCATCCGTTTTGACGATTTTCTCGACACGCTCTCGCGGGCGCATTCGATTGACTCTTTGCAGAGCCGTCGGGCATCGCTTATCGAAGCCTCGAAAAATCGCTGGAACGGGGCGAACACACAGGTTTACGCGCGCGGAATGCTGGTCGCTTTTCTGGCGGATGCGCTGCTTTTGCAGAAATCGAAAGGCAAAATTTCGCTGCCGGACGTTTTGCGCGAGATTTACCGGAAACACGGACTTAACGCGCCAAGGCAGGACGGCAACGAAGCGATTTTGAATATTTTGCAGGCGCACAGAGAGCTTCAAATAATCGTCGATAAATATGTCAAAGGCACGGAAGACATCACTTGGCAAACCGATTTAGAGGCAATCGGCATCGAATCGGCGACGAATAATTTTACGACAAAATTAAAAGTAAAGGCGGATTTGAACGGTCGGCAAAAGGATTTATTGGACAAGTTGGGTTATAATAACTGGCGAAAAAATTCGCAACCATCGAAATGAATTTAAAGAAAGTTTTTGTTTTATCAGCGGTTTTAGCGGCGGGCGCTTTTTTGAGCGGCTGCGGCGCTTTGAGTAATGCCTACAACGGTTTGGTATCGGTGGCGGGCTTGAGCACGACCTGCACGGTGATTGCCAAAAAAGCGAACATCCGCACTTCATACGCGGTCGTCGCGACCGACCTTCTGGAAGTCAAACGCGGCGACGTTCTGGACGTTGTCGACACGGTTGATTTTGAAAGGGTCGTCTGGTATCGTGTCCGCGCGCACGACGAAGACCAGACCGAAGGCTGGATGGAAGCGCAGAACGTCATTACGAGCGATGTTTTGGAAAAATCCAAGAAAATTGCCGAGGAAGACAAGGACGCGCAGCCGCAGGCAAACGGGCTCTTGCGCAACAAAACCAACCTGCGCCTGACGCCGGAACAGCGTGACGACAATATTCTCGTCAAGCTCGACACGGGGTCAACCTTTGAAATCATGTCCTGGAAATTCGTGCCGAAAGCCGAAGACCCGCCCGACGACACAAGCAAGGACGACGCCAATAAACCGAAAAAGACCAAAAACGCCGAAATCGAAGCTGCGAAAACTAACGACGAGCCGGAAAAGATGGACGAAAAATACGACATCTGGTACAAAGTCCGCCTTGACCCGTCGGTTTCGCCCGCGCCTTCGGGCTGGATTTTCGGGCGTCAGGTCGAGCTGCAAGTTCCGACCGACATCGTTTTTTACCAGCAAAACAACAACAAATTCGTCACGTGGCAGCGGATTGACGGCGTTGACACGTCGCTCAAAGACGACCCGAAAACGCCCGCCAAACCGAGCAGCTGGGTGATTCTTTCGCGCACGAACGAGGTCAAAGCCATTAACGGCGACGAGCCGGATTTCGACGGCGTTCTGTTGCTCGGCTACGACAAATACGACCAATCGCATTACCGCATTTACCCGCTCATCGGTGAAGTTTGGGGTAAATTGCCGTTGAAAATTGAAGGCACGAGCGATAATCGCACGTTTACGCTGCGCCTGCGCAATAAAAACAGCGGGCAAATTGAAGACAAGCGCTTCAGCGTTATTTTCGATAAGAGCCGCTACAAGCTTAAACTGCCCGAAGACATGGCAAATTACGAAATGAAAGGCGGGAAATAGTTAATTGGTAATTGGTAATTTATGAGTGAAGACGAAGGCTTTGACGCCGAAAACCCTTTTCCCGAGCCGGTCGAATTGGAAATTACCGATTCGCTCGACCTTCATGCATTTGCGCCGCGTGATGTGAAAGCCGTTACCGGGGCGTATCTGGAAGAAGCGCATAAAAAAGGCTTTCGGCTGGTGCGCATCATTCACGGCAAAGGCATCGGCGTGCAGCGCGAAACCGTCCGCAAGGTGCTGGCGGAAACCCCGTTCGTCAAATCTTTTAAAACCGCCGGCGAGCTTTCGGGAAGTTGGGGCGCGACGATTGTCACCTTTCACGATTAAAGTTCAAAAAAAAGCGGTACGAAAACCGCCTTTTTTATATTTTGAACTTATTGTTCGGTTTGTTTGGTTTCGGTCGTGCCGGTTGTTTCCGCCGGTTTGGTCGCCGCATCAAGCTCCGCAATGCGAGCCTTAAATGCCTGCGCCAGCAATTTTACGTCTTCCGGCTCGTAGTTTGCCGCGCGGAATGAGTCTTCAATCTGTCTGTCGCTGAGCTGTAGTAACAAATCGGCAAGCCAGCGACCGTGTTCGACTTTTGCGGTTTTGATAATATTGTCCGCCTTGCCGCGATAATCCAGCTCGATAACGTCGTCGCGCACCTGTCTGATAAACTTCGATTGCGCGTACTGCTCCGGCTTGTTGACGGTGCGCCCCGATTTTCCGCCGCTTTCTTTCGGCACTTTCCCGAAGGTCGCGCCGAGATCGCTGATGATGTAATACTGCGCGCTGCCGTCATTCAGAATAGCCGTGTTTTCGTCCTTGATGTCCCAGTTATTAAATATCGCCATCATCAATTTCAAGCCTTCGAATTCATTCGTGCCGACAAAAGGATTGCTTGTCCAGCTCCATTTATCGCCGCGCTTGATATTGTCGGGACGCGCTTCGAAACGCGCGTTTTTATAAATTCCGGCACCGTTTCCGCTGCCTTTGATTTCAAGGCTCGGTACGAGATAGTTTATCTCCGTCGGGTAGCCGATAGCCCAAAGCAGGCGCACGGCGGCGGTTTCCGGCTGCGTTTCGCGACCGACTTTAACGACCCATTCTTTTCCCGCGCCGTCTTTTAAGCGATATTTTATTTGGGTTCCGCCGGTCTGCCGACCGAAAAATTGTATTTCCTTCAGCGCTGGCTGCATTGTCTGACCGCCCGGACCGTTAAAGAGGTCGCGCTCGGCGATATTGACCGGTTCCCACAAGACCTGTTTGCTTTCGGTCGTCGCATCCTGTTTCTGCGAAAGAGCGGAAAGCGTCATGAAAGCAATTACCAGAAAGCCCGTTTGAAGCTTTATAAAAGTTTTGATTAATATCATTTAATCCTCCGGTTACGTCGAAAAAAAAGCAAATTATGCTCTTTACTGTATCAAATACAGACAGTTAAAATGTTGTACTGCAAACTGTATTCCGCTTTTAAATTAAAAAGCATTGAGGCTTTCTTCCGGCGGCTCTCAAAAAGAGCTAAACTATTTAATTAAATAATTTACGAGATTCCAACACTTCAAAAAAACTATTGAAAAGCGAAAAAAAACAGCAACCTTTTCGGCGTGTTCAGAGTCTAATATTATGTTATCGAATGAATGATGACGCGCCCCTTTTTTAATAATTCACACGAGATAAATTTGGCATAACCTGACTGCCGGCACCGGAGTCTAAAAAAGAGGAAAAAAATGATTAAAAATAATTTGCGTATCTTTGTTGCTTCCGTAATGTTTGTTTTGAGTTTTGCGGCTCTGAATATTTTCGCTCAAACTTCGCCGAGCCCAGTCGGGAACGTCAAAATCAGAAATTTCGGGCAGATGGACGACCGTTTTTACCGCGGCGCGCAGCCTGAACAGAACGATTATCAAGCGTTGAAAGATTTGGGCGTCAAAACCGTTATCGACTTACAGGAAAAACCGACCAAATACGAAAAATCGGCGGTCGAAGCTCTGGGCATGAAGTACGTTAATATTCCGATGGAAGATACCGAATATCCGAAACCCGAAGCGGTTGAAACGTTTCTGAAGCTGATGAACGACCCGGCAACCGGCGTGGCTTTCGTTCACTGCAAAGGCGGCAAACACCGCACCGGCGCGCTGGGCGCAGTCTATCGCCTGAACAAGGACGGCTGGGATTATGACAAAACTTACCAGGAAATGCTGAATTACGACTTTTATACCAAGTGGGGGAGAAAGGTCATAAAAGATTTCGTCGTTGACTATGCCTCAAAAATGAAAACCGAACACGCGAAGACGGCAGCGGCGCAAACTTCGACTAAATAAATCAATTGTTGAATTCTAGAAAAAGAGTCGTTGAAATTTCAACGACTCTTTTTTTTTGCAGACAGTTTCACAGCCCTCGCGATTCGCTCACTTGATTAGCCGGAAAGTCGAAGGGGCTGACTTTTCCGAGCCGGAAGCGTTTTGACTGTAAAATTGATTTAATTTACTTCTTCTCGCGCGAGAAAAATGCTTTTAAGTACGACATTGCCACCAACAGCAGGAACATTAATGCCAGTAAACCCAATTGAAACGAAATTTCCATAAACCCTTCCCTGTGAAATCAAAGTGATAGTCGGGGAGCTAAATATAAAATAATTAAAATCAAAAAATTGCTTTAGAACAGCCGAAATTTTCGGGACTGCTGAAGACGCCGCCAATGCGACCAGCGCCATTTTATCCCGAGCGAATGTTCCGTCTTGTGCCTGCCGAACAAAACACCCGTCAAAAGCTTGCAGTAATAAAAAGAAAACAAAACTCTATCCATAACCGCCTGACCCGTCCTCGAAAAAATATCTAAATCACGTAAGATTAGAAATCAAACACTGCATAACACGAAGACCCGCCGGCACTCTCTGAACAAGTCTTCTTTAATACACCAGACCGAAAACAATGTATCTGTGAAATACACTATTTCCGCAATTTTCATTTTGGTAATACCTAAATTCGGGATGTCGTATCGAAAAAATACAACTCCGCCCTTTCGCCGCGAAATAACCTGCAATTGATGTGCCTGTTTTTCTTTGATAAATCTACCGAAGCTGCAAAAGCTCGGAAAATTTTCTCAGGGCTTATTTGAATTAATCGATGTTGTTTTTCAATTTTTAGCGGTCTTCGATGACGTCAGCCCAGACTTCTTCTTCGTCTTCCGATTCGATTTCGTCGTAGATGGCTTCGATAAGGTCGTTTTGCTCGGTGATTTGCGATTCGGCGTCCTTTAAGCGGTTGGTCAGGTGTTTGCAGTGTTGTTCGAGTTCGTGGATGCGGCGGCGGCGCATGCGGTCGAGGCGTTCGAGATATGCCATGTAGAAGAACTGCAGACCGGCGACGCCTGCTAAGCTCAGTGAAAGACAAATTAATCCGTAAACCAACATCCTTCGATTTTTGATTTTTGATTTTTGATTTTGATTGCTAAAAGTAAAAGTCGGCGACATTGAAAATAATCAACGCGCGGGCAGAAACCCAATCTAAAATCTAAAATCTAAAATCTAAAATCGATTATACTCTTGACCTCTGGCTGAGGAAAAGTAAAAATCTAATAAAAACTATCAAGGGAGAAAAAAAATGTATCAAGATATAAGCGATTCCAATCCGTCCGCGCCCCGGCTCGACAGACGCGAATTCTTTGCAACTTCGATTTTTGCCGCCGGAATGTTTGCCGCTGCCGTGACGCCGATTCACGCGCAGACCAAGATTACGACCGACAATAAAGGTTTAATCGAAGGCGAAGTGAAGATACCGGTCGCGGACGGCGAAATCCCCGCGTATCGCGCGATGCCCGACACGAAGAACAAAAAGTTTCCGGTCGTACTGGTCGTTCACGAAATCTTCGGCGTGCACGAGTGGATTCAGGACGTTTCGCGCCGTTTTGCCAAGCTCGGCTACATGGCGGTCGCGCCGGCGCTCTACGCGCGGCAGGGCGACGTTAAAACCATCAAGGAAATTCAACAACTCCAGCGCGATATTTTCTCGAAAATTCCGGACACGACGGCAATGAGTGATTTGGACGCGACCGTCGCGTGGGCAAAAAACAACGGCGGCAACACGAAGAAACTTTCGATTACGGGTTTCTGCTGGGGCGGGCGCATCGTCTGGCTTTATTCGGCGCACAACCCGGAAGTCGATGCCGGCGCGGCGTGGTACGGGCGGCTTGTTCCGGGAGATACGAAAAATCCGGTGCAGCCCGGGATGCCGATTGATATTGCGAAGGATTTGAAAGTTCCGGTTATCGGATTTTACGGCGGACTTGACCAGGGCATTCCGCTCGATTCGGTACAAAGGATGCAGGACGAATTAAAGAAAGGCAAATCGAAATCCGAAATCGTCGTCTATCCGAACGCCAAACACGGTTTTCACGCCGATTATCGCGAAAGCTACAACAAGGAAGCATCGACCGACGCGTGGCAGAAATTGCAGGATTGGTTTAAGAAAAACGACGCGATTTGATAAGGCAAAAGTAAAACGTAAAAAGGCAAAATGTGAAAGTCTTTGCGCATTGAGCGTTTTTACAGTCGAACAAATAATTTCTAAAAAAATATTTGCGCCTTTGCCTCTTTGCGGCTTTGCGTTAAAAAAAAATACGTTTATGGGAAACGAAAATTTACAATTGGTTTACACACTCCTCTGCGACGACGTGCGGATTGAGATGGGGAACAAAATCTCTTTGATGGGTGTTTTTCAAAACATAATGGTCGAGAAGCTGCCGATTTCGCTGATAAAATTCGCGGTCGTCAATCACTGGCGCGGCGCGGGCAATCACCAGACGGAAGTCCGCATTCTCGCGCCGAACAAAAGCAATCTGGTCGTCACCTCGCAGCCGACGCAAATCGAATTAGCGCCCGGCGGTTTTACCGACAACGTTTCGTTTTTCGTCAACGTCGTTTTTCCTTTGGCGGGAACTTACTGGGTACAAACCCTGGCGGACGCGCGGCTTCTTGAAGAATTCCCGCTGATTGTGACGGACGTCAACGAGGTCGAAACGATGCAGGCGACGGAAGAAATTTCGGAAACCATAAACTAATAATCGAAT
>DASWRC010000207.1:0-2229 GCA_036403375.1 Pyrinomonadaceae bacterium | reverse complement strand
CGGGCGCAATCGGCTGCCCGTACGTCGTCGTCGTGCCCGGCAAACTGCCGGAAAACGCGACCAAAGACGAAATTATCGAAGAGTCCGTAAGTGTTTTAAACGAGCTTGCCGATATTGCGGAAAAACATAATGTCGGTCTGGCTTTCGAGTTTCTCGGACAAACCGATTGTTCCGTTCAGACGCTCGATTTATGCAATGAAATCGTCGAAAAAGTGAATCGCGACAATATCGGCAACGTGATTGACACGTTCCATTTCTATGCCGGAAATTCCTCGTTCGACGCGATTGACCGGATGAAGCCCGAAAAACTTTTCATCTTTCACATCAACGATGCCGAAAATCTGCCGAAGGAAACCTTGACGGACGCGCACCGGCTTTATCCGGGCACGGGAATTTTACCGATTAAGGAAATCAAGGCGCATTTTGACAAAATCGGCTACGACCGGATGGTTTCAATCGAAATCTTTCGCCCCGAATACTGGAACGAAGACCCGTTTGAAGTCGCGCGCAAAGCAAAGGAAGCAACCGAAAAAGTTTTGGAACTGACGCCGAAAGGAGCGACAGCATAAAATTGTCCACAGATGAACGCTCCGCTTCGCGTAAACACCGATGAAATCGAATTAAATCTGTGTTTATCTGTGTTCATCTGTGGATTATACAATTATGGAAAAAGTAAGAATCGGTATCGTCGGCACGGGTTACGTCGGCAATCTTCACGGGCAGATTTATTCACAGGACGCGCGGGCGGAAATCGCCGCGCTTTACGATATTGCGCCCGAACGAGCGGAGCGCACGGCGCGCGCCATCGGCGGACGGGTTTGCGCCACGCGCGACGAATTGATGGAAAACTGCGACGCGGTTCTGGTCTGCGCGCCGAACAAAACGCACCCGGAAATCGCCGCGCACGCCGTTCGGGAAGGAAAACACGTTTTTTGCGAAAAGCCTTTTGCCATCGGGCTTGAAAACGCGCGGCAGCTGCTCGGAACCGCGCAATCTTCGCAGAAGGTTTTTCAGGTCGGGCATAACCGGCGATTTGCGCCCGTGTATGCGCGGCTCAAGGAATTAGTCTCGAACGATTCGCCGCATTCGGCGCACATCAAGATGAATCGCGGCGAGCTGAAAAATCCGGTTTGGACGGGCGATGTGAACGTGACGGGCGGATTTTTGTATGAAACGACGATTCATCTATTCGATATGATGCGTTTTCAGTTCGGCGAAATCGCGGAGCTTGCCGCCTACGGTTCGCAGCACGAATATCCGGAACCGGACGAGTTTTCGGTAATCTTAAAGTTCAAAAACGGTTTTCACTGCACGTTTGCTTCTTCGTCGGACGCGAGCTGGCATTTTCCGTTCGAGCGCATCGAGGTTTTTTGTCATCACCGGACGATTTTGACCGAAGAAATGGAGAGGCTTTTCGATTCAAAAGGTTACGACCATAAAACGCAGGACGTGCAGACTTATTCGTGTCACATGCTCGAAAAGTTTGAAAAATGGGGTTATTTGCAGGAAGACCGCGCGTTTATCGACGCGATTCTGGAAGGCAAAGAACCGCCTGTGACAGCGCTCGACGGCTTTAAATCGGTCGAGCTGGTCGAATCCGTCTACGAAGCGATTCGCACGGGCGAGAAAATTCGATTTGACAAGGGTGAACTTTTTGTAAAATAGTAACGTAAGAAAAATTCCTTTCTTACCGTGTAAATGATGCGGAAATTTGGAAAGATGCTCTTGAAACAGCGAAAAACAGTTTCAAAATTACTGCCGTTAAATAAATGTTATGGAAGAAAATAAACAACCGGAAAATAAAGAAGAGCAAGGCGGGCGCTCCGCTGGAAGTATCATTTCAATGGCAATCGGTGCGGCTCTTGGTTTAGCGGTAATGAAAGCCATCGGTTTGGGCGGCGCAATTCCGGGCGGTCTGTTTGCCCTGCTCGGTGCCGGTGCCGGTGAGCTTCTATATAAAATGATTGCCAAAAAATAGAATCGCAAAGAAATCATAAACAATCACAAAGGTATGAAGCGTTTATTTCTAAAAAATAATCCTTAACCAATGAAAAAAAGGAGTTATCTAACATGAATAATGCCATTGAACCAGCTGAATTCCAACACCCTGAAGACCTCGGCAATAAAATTAAGAAAACTTTGTTAACGTCAGTATTGGATAAGAAAAGATGGAAAGACTCAGTTTTCAAGTAAAATGAATTTATCAACAAACATTTATTTGAAAGGAGC
>DASWRC010000206.1:0-65970 GCA_036403375.1 Pyrinomonadaceae bacterium | reverse complement strand
ACCGCCGGCGTGACGATTCTGAACGCGACGACGACCTATCCGAATATCGCGCCGAACGCGAACGCCAACCGTTTAGGATTCAACCTCGTCGCCAAAGCGCCGCCGACCTCGCCGTGCGGAACGCGTCTCAATTTCACGCTGACGATTACAAGCTCGCTCGGAACCGTCGCGCGAAATTTCTCGCTTCGCATGGGGCAGGCAAGCGGCACGCTCGCACCCGTCACATATACGCGCACGATAGCACCAGCGCTGGCAATTCCCGACGGCATCGGTTCGGGCGCGATTGACACGCTTAACGTGCCGGACGATTACCAGATTGCCGACGTCAATGTTCGCGTGGACAGCCTGACGCATACCTACGACGGCGACTTAACCGCTGGAATTCGCGGACCGAACGGCTACGGCACGGATTTGATTGCGCTGACCGGATGGGAATCCGGAGGCGTTTTCCTAAACTTCGGTTCTTCGGGCGATAACTTTACCAACACGGTAATTGACGACGAAGCCGCGAACGGGCTGGTGACGGCGACAACCGCTCAAGCGCCCTACACGGGAAGTTGGAAACCGTCATTTAATTCACCGGGATGGGTTGACCTTATCGGCGCAAATCCCGACGCCGTTCCCGAGCTTGCCGCTTTTGACGGGACAAGCTCGCTCGGACAGTGGAAGATGGTCGTTTCCGACTGGGCAACGCCCGATACGGGAACGCTCAGCGGCTGGTCATTGATTATTACGCCGCAGAATTTCGTCTGCACGTCGTTCACGCCGACCGCCGCCGCCGTCGGGATTTCGGGCACGGTGACGGACGCGGGCGGCAGAGCAATCTACCGCGCAACCGTTTCCCTAACCGATTCGCAAGGCAACGTTCGTAATGCGAGAACCAACCCGTTCGGCTATTTCCGTTTCGACGAAGTTCCGTCGGGAGAAACCTATCTCATCGGCGCGAGTGCCAAAGGCTACAATTTCGAGCCGCAGGTCGTCTCGGTCATTGACGAAGTTGCCGGGTTTAATTTAGTTGCTCAGGAATGACCGCCTAAATTGCCGCTCGCCACGACGAGTGGATAGGCACGAGAAAGAAACAAGGCTTTAGCCAAATTTCTTTATAACAAAAAATCCTTATTGCTTTAGCATTAAATTACGCTAAAACAATAAGGATTTTTTTTTACGGTATCTCATTGTCGCAGGGCACAATTTTTTGCCGCTTACGCGCAGTCGATTTTCGGAGAAGCGCCGCAAAGCGTTACATTCGGCTTAAGGTCGATTTGCAGATAGCTCGGACGCTTATTATGCCACTGGCAAAATGGTACGATCCAAATCTCCCGCAAATCATCCGGATGCTGGACATGGGCTCCGACCTCGACGAAAGCGCCGCAGCCTTTCGCACAGCATTTCAACGGTAACGCCAAACCGGTTCCGCGCACCCAGTGCGCAAGCCACGACTTATCTTTATCCAAACATTTACATTTACGACCGGAAGTTCCATCCGCGTTGTATACAAAATCAGGCATAACGTACTCCTATAAAAGAAAAAATTTTGGTTGTCGGTTTCCGAGAAACCCGACGGCATCCCGAAGCATTACTTTAACTTTTATTTCGCAATCTTTGTTCCACACTCCAATATCTCGTGAAGCGGCTTATAAATCGTTGTGAGTATAAGGTTTGGTTCAATACAGGACTGGAACTGCAAGGCGGTTGTACGAGGTCGGAGGTATCAATTTTGATATTCGAATTGTCTAAACTGACACAACTAATAGATGCGCCGCCGCAAAACAAATCGTAAGTTTTTAGATAAAAAAATAAAATTCATTGTCCGGCGGCTCATCTATTTAACGGACACCGAATTTTAGTTTTGTTCCATTTATTCTTCCCAATCGCCGACGCCTTCGCGTTCGACGTGGTAGCCGACTTTTTCGAGATGTTTGACGACTTCGCGGCTGTGCTGGTCGTCGCGGACTTCGAGCAGCATTTCGATGCCGACCGAGCCGAGCGGCGCAAGCCACATGGCGCGGCGATGAAAGACCTCGATAACGTTGGCGCCCGATTCGCCGACGTGCTGAAGCAGCCTGGCGAGCATTCCGGGGCGGTCGGGAACAAGCAGCTTGAGCATGATATAGCGTCCCTGCTGAACGAGAACCTGCTCTAAAACGCGCGACAGAAGGTTCGCGTCTATATTGCCGCCGCACAGCACCGTGCAGACCGTATCGTCCGGCTTGACCTTGATTTTTTTCGCCAGCAGCGCCGCGACGCCCGCAGCGCCCGCGCCTTCGACGACCAGATGATTATTCTGCACGCAGTGAAAAATGCCGCGCGCGATTTCTTCTTCGGTCACGGTCACGAAATCGTCAACGTATTTTTCCATAATCGGCAAAGTTTTCTCTCCCGGACGCTTAACGGCGATGCCGTCGGCGATGGTCGGCGAATATTCCAGCGGTTCGAGCGGTTTGCCTTCCTTCAACGAATGCATGACAGAAGAGCAGTTTGCCGATTGGACGCCGACGAGGCGGACGTTCGGAATCAGATTTTTGACCGCGATTGCGATGCCCGAAATAATTCCGCCGCCGCCGATCGGGACGACGACGAGCGTCGTTTCGGGCAGCTGGTCGGCGATTTCCCAGCCGATTGTGCCCTGCCCGGCGATGATGTCGTAGTCGTCGAAAGCGTTAACGTAAATATAGCCTTTTTCTTCGCCGAGCTTTTTTCCGTAGGCGACCGCTTCATCAAAAGTCGTGCCGTGCAGGATAACGTCCGCGCCCTGCGATTTAGTCGCCATCACTTTGGTGAGCGGCGCGAAAACGGGCAAAATGACCGTCGCTTTGATGTTCTGCAGCCGCGCGGCGAGCGCGACGCCCTGCGCGTGGTTTCCGGCTGACGCGGTGATAACGCCGCGCTTTTTCTCGTCCTTCGAGAGCCGCGAGATTTTGTTGTACGCGCCGCGCATCTTAAACGAACCGGCGCGCTGCAAAGATTCGGCTTTCAAAAACGCCTTCGCGCCGATTTCGTTCGATAGTTTTTCGTCCGACAGAATCGGTGTCGGAATGATGATGCCCTGCAAGATTTTGCGGGCTTCCTGAATATCGGTTAATTTTACGGTCATTGGGAATAAATTTTAACGCGGGTGACGCGGGTGACGCAAAGGCGCAGAGAAAACATAATATCTCAAACTTTTAGAAAGAACGGCTTTTAGGAAAATATGCGACTTGTTTTGTTATTTTAAGAATCCTGCGGCTCTCGCGTTAAAAAGGGTTTTAAAACTAAAAAGGAGCGCGAAAGAGGCTTTGGTATGAATAATGACAAGACAACTGCGGATATTATGTAGATAAAAGAATAGATAACTGGCTCTCTGACGCGCTCCTTATTTAGTTTTCAAATAATTGAATTACAGTCTGTTTGACTTTTAATCCCGCTCTTTTTGCGTAATTTTTTCAAATCCGTAAGGCGTTCGTTTTGCGCCTTCACTTATATACGCGAAAAGTTTTACGAAAAAGTATCACCCGAAAGTTCATTTTTCGAAAAAAAATTCAAAATAGTATATATTTGTTGCATTACATCCGTAATAAACTGGAGAACAAAAAAATGGAAATAGGAATCGCAGCATTTGTTTTTTTTGCGTTTATCGGAATCGCGCTGCTCTACGCGGCGGCAAAAACCATCAAAATCGTGCCGCAATCGTCGGTTTTACTGATCGAACGGGTCGGCAAATTCAACCGCATCGCCGCGACGGGCTTAAATATCATCTACCCGTTTCTCGATTCGCCGCGCGCGGTTTATTGGACTAACACTCGTCCCGGCGCGACCTCGATTGACCTCCGCGAACAGTTTATCGATTTGCCGCCGCAGTCGGTCATCACGCGCGACAACGTGATGGTCAACGTCGATTCGGTCGTTTACTGGCAAATTACCGACCCGATAAAGGCGGTCTACGAAGTCAATGATTTGGTCGGCAGTATCGTCCAGCTTACGTATACCGGAATGCGCTCGGTCATCGGCAAATTAGACCTCGACCACACGCTTTCCTCGCGCGACCAGATTAACAGCGAGCTGCGGCTGATTCTCGACGAAGCGACCGACAAATGGGGCGTCAAGGTAACGCGCGTCGATATTAAAAACATCAGCCCGCCCGAAGACGTGCGCATCACGATGGAAAAACAGATGACCGCCGAACGAAACCGCCGCGCGCTTATTTTGCAAGCCGAAGGCGACCGCCAGGCGGCGATTACACGCGCCGAAGGCGAAAAACAAGCCGCCATCACGCGCTCGGAAGGTCTCAAGGAATCGGCGATTTTAGAAGCCGACGGCGCGGCGCAGGCACGGCTTCGCTCGACCGCCGCCGAAGCTCAGGCAATCGCGCAAATCGCGCACGCTATCGGAAGCTCCGAGCAAACCGCGCAGTATCTTATAACGGCGCGCTACATCGAGTCGTTGCGCGATATGGCGCGCTCGAATAATTCAAAAGTCGTCTTTATGCCGGTCGAAACGTCGAGCTTGTTGAGTTCGATCGGCGCGTTTAAGGAAATTTTTGCGGAAACCGGCGAGAAGCAGGAAAAACTGCCGCCGACGCGTCCGCCCCGTGAATTAGAGTAATCAATCAAAAGGAGTTTTTATGAAAAAAATTGTTTTAATTGCAATGAGTTTATTCATCGCCGCCGGTTGTCTTATGAGCGATTCGGTGCCGACCGCCGAGTTGAAAAATAAGTCGGTTCTGGATTTTAAGATGATGGACATCGACGGCAAAGACGTTAAATTAAAAAAATACAAGGGCAAAGTCCTGCTCGTCGTCAACACGGCGAGCAAATGCGGCTACACTCCGCAATACGAAGCTCTGGAAGCGACCTACGAAAAATACAGCTCGCAGGGGTTTTACGTCCTCGGTTTTCCCGCCAATAATTTCGGCGGTCAGGAACCGGGCACGGCAGCCGAAATCAAGGAATTTTGCACATCGAAATACAAGGTTTCGTTCCCGATGTTTGCCAAAATCTCGGTCAAGGGCGAAGATCAGGACCCGCTCTTTAAATTTTTGACCGAAAAGGAAACGAACCCGACCTTTGCGGGCGATATTAAATGGAATTTCAACAAGTTCCTGATTGACCGCAAAGGCAACGTCGTCGCGCGTTTCGAACCGAAAGTTAAACCCGACGACGAAATCGTGACGGCGGCAATCGAGAAATATCTCAAAGAAAATAAATAATTTATTTGAGTTCGTGCCGTGACACGACCGAATAAACCGAGCCTGTCGGAAGAAGTTTGCTTTCGTAAATTACAATCTCCGAAATTTCAAACTCGACAGGCTCGAACTTATTTTCAAGATGCTTTCGCGCCAATTCGCGCGCCGCGTTCGGTTCGCGCAAGCGCCCGATTGTCAGATGCGGAACGTATTTTCTTTTCTCGCGCGCAAACCCGATTTTCTCGCATTCCAATTCCAAAAGATTATTGATTTTCGCCAAATCCTGCGCTTCGTCCTTCACGTCAATCCACAAAACCCGCGGATTACGCGCATTCGGAAAAACTCCGGTGTCGGCGATTTTTAATTTGAAATTTGAGATTTCCGCCGCGATTTCTTTCGTGATTTTCTCAAGCCCGGTCAATTGTTTTTCATCGGCGTCGCCGAGAAATTTGAGCGTCAGGTGAAGTTTTTCCGGCTTGTCCCAACCGACTCTGGTCCGGCGGAATTCCGTTTGCAAAGCTTCGATGTAAGCCGCGACTTTGCGCCGCGCCGCGTCGGAAATATCGACCGCCACAAAAACTCTTTTCATAACTTTAATAATGGCAAATTGTAATTGGTTAATGGTAAATTTGTTTGATGTCTTAATAATTAACCTTAAATCATTTATAATTTACCATCTAACAAAAATGAAATTCGTCAAAATTCTGCTCGTAATTTTTATTATCTGCGTACTCGCGCTCGGCGGCGCTTCATACTGGATTTACAGCGCCGTCAACACGCCGCAGCGGCACGACAAGGCAAACCAGTTTATTCAAATCCCGAAAGGTTCAAGCCCGACCGAAATCATCGACAAGCTCGCGGCGGAAGGCATCGTCAAAAGCTCGATGCCGACACTCGTTTATCTTCGCACTTTCGGCGACGCCGGCAAATTAAAGGCGGGCGAATATCAATTCGATTCGCCGATTACGCCGCTTCAGGTTCTCAAAGAACTCGAAAAGGGCGAGGAGCGCACCATCAAACTGACTATTCCGGAAGGCTTCACGCACTTTGACATTGCGAAACGCGTGGCGGAAAAATTCCCGACCAATCCGCCTTCGGACGAAAAGGCGATTCTCGCCCTGATGGACGACACAACTCTCATCAAAGACCTCTCGCCGACCGCGAAAAATCTTGAAGGCTATATGTATCCCAGCACTTACAGCTTTCCCGTCGGCACCAAGCCGCAGGACGTGATTAAAAAAATGGTCGAGCAGTTCAGGCGTGTCTGGAAACCGGAATGGGCGGAAAAAGCGCGCGCTTTGGGCAGAACGCCGCAGGAAATCGTGACGATTGCTTCATTGATTGAAACCGAATCGAAGTTTGACGAAGAACGGGCGGTCGTTTCTTCGGTCATCTACAATCGTTTAAGTAAAAATATGGCACTCGGAATCGACCAAACCGCGGTTTATATCGCGAAAATGCAAAACCGCTGGGACGGTGAAATTAACGTCAGCGATTTGGAAGTCGATTCGCCGTACAACACACGAAAATACGCGGGAATTCCGCCCGGACCGATTTCAAGCGTCAGCTTATCGGCACTCGAAGCGGCTCTCAATCCGAAACAAACCGATTATCTTTATTACGTTTTGAACGCCGAAAAAAATGACGGCTCGCACAACTTTTACTCTTCATATGCCGAATTTGAAAAAGGTAAAGTCGCTTATCAGATTTGGCTTGAACAACAACGCCGGAAAAAGAGCGAACAGGAAGCGAATAATTAGAGCAAATCTAAGGTAAAAGAGAGACAATTTCCCGCAAAGGAGCAAAGGCGCATAAGAAAACAAAAGCTTTGCCTCTTTGCCTCTTTGCTCCTCAAGCGGGAAACTTTCCTGTAATTTGTTCACTCAAGAATTGCTCTAAGTAAAAGGTGAAAGGTTATTTATCACTTCTCACCTCTCACTTTTCACTTCAGCCGAGCCTTATTTTACGTGTCTGTAAATATCCGAAATCAGCCACAGACCCAAACTTTTATCGGCGTACTTGCCGCCGTTTTCCGTGCAATGCTCGTTTATCTGATAGAGCGGCGCGCCGAAATTAAATGGCGGCTGCGTGAAATTCAAAGTTCGCCAATCGCCCGTTTGAATATCAGTATTGACTTTCGTATTCGAAAAATGCGTCGTCAGAAGGTATTTCGCGCCGCTTTGACAGAATTGGCGGAGCGCCGCAAAAATCCTTTCAAACGGCAGATGCACCAGGCAATCGCGGCACAAAATCAAATCCGACGGCGGCAGAAAATCGCGCGTGATGTCGAGCGCGCGAAACGTTCGCTGCGCGTTTTCGAAATTTTGCCGGTTCTGCTCGATAACCGACGGCGCAACGTCGATGCCGCAATAACTGCTCAGCCGCAGGTCAACTTCGCGCAGCCAGTTAAAATCGCCGCACGGCGCGTCCGTCATCGAATTGATGTCGAGAAAGGCGAACAAAATCGGCAGACGACGCCGGATTTCCGCCGTCTGGGCGAGCGATGAGCCGGGACCGGAAAGCGATTCCATTCCGCTCTGCCGGCAGCGGTCGGCGGCATTGTCCCAAATCTGTTTCATATCGCTCGGCGGGCGCAGGTTTTGCGGGTCGCGGAGGCTCAGCAAAACCGACATCTGCCCCGATTTTTCGCAAATGTCCTGCGCCGCGATTTTGTCGGGGTGGCGCGTTAGATATTCGCCCAAACCGTTTCCGCCCGCCTGCAGGTTAAGTAAAACGTAATCGGAAATTTCGAGCGTTTTTTCCAGAACTTTTGCGCTCTCTCGGGTCGGATTTCGCCGAAAATAATCGCCCAAAATCGTCAAATCCTGTTTTTCGGAGAGATTCTCCAACCCGCCCTGCGAGACGCGATTGTAAAAGGCGGCGAGCGATTTTCGATGCCCGTTTTTCGCTTCGACAAGCGCTTCGACCTTGATTTTCCAATCCTTTTTGTGAGTTGAGCTTTCGAACAAATCGCGCAGCAAAACCGCCCAGCGTCCAAGTCCGACGTCTAAATCCAGAACCTTTTTCGGCGCTAATTTCGCCATCATTTCGAGATAAAACCCGATTTCCCGTCCGCGCCGCGCGCCGTTACCGTTCAAAGTTTCATCAGAACCTTTGAGTCCGTTTTCCGAAAGCGACCGGCGCACCAGAAAGCTGAAAAAGCTGTCTTCGGCAAGCAGATTTTTGTCCGGGTCAGCGACGGCATATTTTTGCAGCGTGAGGTTCGAGAGCATGTAGCAAAGCGCGTTTCGGCTGAACACTTGCCGGTGCGCCGCGTCGTCCGCCTGCACAAAATACGGCGCGACTTCGCTCCAGCAAATCGGCTGTATCAGCTCGCATTCGATTTCAAAAAAAGCCGCGTCCGTCCGGCTGATGACGTCCGTCAGCGCGACGCATCCGAGGTCGCACCAGCCGAAATTTTTCGTCGTTCGAAGCGTGCCGCAAATTCGCTCGTAAAGCGCGGCGGCGATGCGGCTTCCCTGCCGCGCAATCATAAATTCGTTGCCGAAATAACCGCCGCGCTCGCGGTGTGCGGCAAAATCGTTCGCGCCGAATCTTTCGAGTAATCCGCCGAGCGATTGCAGCATCACGCAGTCGGAATCAATCCACACGCCGCCGTATTTTTTGAGCAGGTAGGCGCGGATAAAATCGGCGCGCTGCGCGACGTGCAATTCCGTCAGATTGATGTCGCGGTCTTGTGTCCACAGCTCGTAGAAACTTTCCGGCGATAAAATTTGCGCGTTCGGCGCGTGCTCTAAAATCGTTTTATGACAAAGCTTTATCCAGTCCGGGCAATCGCCTTCCCAGTACAGCCAAACCGGCAAATCTGCCGATTCGTTTTGCCGGGTGACGATTTGCTCGCCGGTTTTTTCCGAATCCGTCTGCCCGTTTAAAATTAGCGAGAGCGGCTGGGCAATCAAGAGCGCCAAAGCTCGAAAATCACCCTCCGGCGCGCCGTTCCAGAGGCGGACTTTCAGATTTGCCTGTTTAAGCCCGGCAGCCGTTTTTTCGTCGGACGCGAGAACGCCCGAGACTCGTTCTAAGCGCGTTATCCGTTCCGGCGTCAGCGTGCGGTTTTCGCCGGCGACAATCAGAGTTTTCGCGGTAAACGGCGCAAAAGCTTCGTCGTTCAAAAATTCGAGCGCGCCTTCAAAATCGAAAAACACAAGCGCCTCCGGCGCCTCGTTCGTCCAATCTTTCGCGGCTGTTTTTAATTCGGAAAACGAAACGGTTTCCGCCTCGGCGGCAAACGCCGCGTTTAGCTCGCGAGCCGTTTCATTCGCCGTTTCAGCCGTTTGGTCGCTAGAAACAAAGTAGATACGGCGCGTGTCCGACCAAAGCCGGGGCGTCTGCGGCGGAAAATTCGCTAAAAATTCCGTGCCGCCGCCTATCCGGCGAATTTCGTCGAGCAGCGCGAGATTTGTATAGTAATGCGGGTTTGATTCGATGTGCGTCTGACCGCCGTAGCCGCCCGACAACGGGTGATAAAGATGAAAGACCTTCTGTTCGGCATAAGCGGTGCGCGCGCTTTGCCCGAGCAGGCGGACTTTGTGCATCCAGCCGTTGTCTTCGCCGCCCCAGCCGCGAAAACCTGCCGGAATCCCGCCGTATTTCTGTAGAAATTCGCGGCGGACAAGCCCGGCTCCGCCGTCGGTCAAAGAACTCGAATAAGTGTTGACCGCCTGGCAGCGGTTCGGGTCGAGCACGCCCTGCATGACTTTCTCGGAATCGGCGAGCGAGAGATATTTTACTTCCCAGTAAGGTTTGAGAAAATCGAGATTTTTTTGCCGCAGCTCAATCGCGGCGCGGCTCACGAAATCGGGCGGCACGAGCAAATCGTTATCGAGCCACAAAACGAATTCGCATTCGGCAAACGCGCTTCCCGTATTAAGGGCGCGCGCGCGCTCGAACAAATCTTCCTGCGGCAGAAAAACGTATTTGTCCGCCCACTTTCGCGCCAGCTCTGCGGCGCGCGGCGCGGTGTCCATTTCAACCACGATAATTTCGCCGACATCGCGGCATTGGCGCAAGTTTGCAAGACACGTGCGAAGATGCGGGAGACGGTTTTTGCCGCCGTGCGGAACGACGATGCTGACGCCTTTTTTAACAACTTTCATCCCTTGCACTGCAACCTCCTTGTGCGTTTGCGTAGCGGCGAGCGACGCGGCGGCAAAGCCGAATTTTCGACCTGCCTTTTGAAAAGACCCGGCAATCGCCGGAAGCCAGAAAACCTGCCATTGTTTCCGGAAATTCCAGTTTTCCTCAAGCCACCGGCGACCTTGCGCGCCTTTTTGAACCAGATTTTCGCGCCCGCTTTCGATTAATTCCGTCAAAACCGCTTCGAGATTTTCGAGCGTCGCCGCGACGAACGGCATTTCCGCCGAATCGAAAGCGCAGCGGCGCAAAACGTCCGCGACTTTCGGCAGAATTCCCAGCCCGTTAACGACGACCGCGCCGCACGCCAAGCCTTCGAGACTGTTGCGGTGATAACTGCCCGTCACGCATTCGTCGATGACGATGTGCGCGCGGCGTTTCATGGCGAGCGATTCGGTGTGCGAAATCTGCCGGTCGCCGATGATTTCGAGTCGGAGCGGAAAAGTTTTGACAAGTTTTTCAAGGACGCGAAGCGTCGTTTCATAACCTTTTGAATGCCAGTAAAGCTGATGGTTAAGCGGATATTTTTCGTGTTTGCCCGAAGGCGTGTAGCAAATCGTGATTTCCGACGGTTTGGCTTCCGGCTGGTATTCCGTCTCCCAAAACGGAACCGGATTCGGAACGACCGACCAATCCTTAAATTCATCGAGAGCCGCCTGATACTGCCCGACGACGACGCCCGCAAAACCGCTCTTTACAAAACGCTCGTCAACGTTCCATAGATAATTATGCGCCATCGTGACGACCGGTTTGTCTTTGAAAATTTTTTCGTGCGCGGGCGCTACCTTGCCGTTGTGAACGATTATTAAATCGGCTTCCGCGAGCAGATTTTCGGCTATTTGCGGCTCGCGCTGCCACTCGACATCGCCCGCGAACTGAACGCCGTTGCCGTAACTGTTCGTCGCCCAGACGCAGCGCGCCGAGTTTTCGGTCTCGGCGTTGATGCAGCGCGCAAGAATCGCCGGAACGCCCGCGACCGGCGTCGTGGCGTAGGAAACAATCCGGAGCGGCGCTGAATTTTCGTTTGACGGAATTTCAACGATACCGGTCGCGGGCGCGTTCTTCGCCGCGAATTCATCGACCGAAATTTTCGGAAAAGCCGTCAGACGACTGATTCGGCTGAGGTTAAAAATCTCGACGCCGAGCGCTTCGGCGGCATTCGATAGACGGCAATACTGCTCGTTTATCGAATCGAACTGCGGCGCGAGCGGATGTTTGCCGGTCGCGGCAAAAAAATGATTGTCGGTAAAATCGACGCCAATCAGCCCGATGCGCCGCGCGCCCATCAAAATCGCGAGGCAAAGCCCGATGTAAGGCGAATTGTTGGTGTAATGCAAAACATCAGGGTTTGAGAAATCCGTGCCGCCAAACGTGCCGAGCCCGAATTTGACGATATTCGGGTGCCGGACGCCCAAATCGAGCTGCGTAAAAAGATATTCGGCTTGCGAAGTTTCGACATACCGGAACCGGTCGCCCGAAAACTGGCTGCGCGGGTTGACGACAATCAGGTAATTAGGCTGAAACCGGCGTCCGACATCATTAACGCCGATAGTCACAAACTGTTCGGGCTGCGCCAAATCATTCAGCGATTCGCCGCAGCCGCAGACGACGATTGAAGAGTTTTGATAACAATTCTGAAATGACGCGAGAGCTTTCATAATTAAAGTTGAGACAAAATCTCAAGATATGGCTCCAATTTTACTTTTTTGACATTTTCGATTTTTTCCTCGCCGCCTAGCTCCAGCGCCGGTTCAAAGCCGAAACATTCGTCATAATCCGGCGCGCCAAACTTTTTGACGGCTTGCTTAAATAGTTTTGAATACAAGTTTGATTTTATGTATCTTTCCTGATTCAGCGCGTAATTAAAAAAGAAAGGTAATTCCGGACTGACGACCATTGCTCGCTTATGCTGCGTGTAAAGCTGCTCGACGCCCTCTTTTTCGCTCCACAGGTAAAAATCGGCAAACCCGCTGCGGGCAAATACGACCCGTTTTACTTTATCGTCAAACCATTCGTCGGCAACATATTTAAAGTCATCGGGATTAACAACCCAAATCAAGCCGTCTCCGTAAGCACAAAAACCTTCTTCTTCCCAAAACCGAATTAATTCTTCAGGCAGTTTTTTCTTGTATTTATCAACAATTTTTACCGTTGCTTCCTTACATTTTGTTCCCTTGCCGTGCTTGTCTAAAAAATCCTCGAAAACGCTCATTTTAAATCCTCCTTGTTTTATTATTGTGCAGTTAGCGTGACGTTCATCTTCGCTCTATCCTTATCTTTTTTCGACATCTTCTTGCTCTTTTGCTCAACTTCTTTTCGTAATTTAGGAACATTCTCTTTCCACTGTGAACCAATGGCGGAATTGACGTATTTACTGCCCAATTTTTTAATCTTCGTCGGGTCGCCGCCAGCGCTCTGATCCGGGTCGTGCAGCGCTGCCTGGGTCTTCATAAACTTATCAACCTCGTTTTCCGCGCGCCGCTCGATAGGTCGCATAGTACTGCGGTCTGCTTTTTGCGCTTTTGTCAAACCTTTACTAAATGTGGTGACCTTCTCGGCAATCAGCCTGATTCGCTCGGTTTCGCGGAATTTTTTCTGCGCCTCGGAACCGGCAGCGGAACGTCCTTCGCCCGCCGTTGTCGCGTCGCCGTGATAGCGCTTCATGTTGGCTTCCCAAGTTCTTAATTTCAGGCTGTTTAGACCATCTTCCTGACCTTTCACCTGGGTAATGAACTCCGGTTTGAGCTGCGGCATAGTGGATAATTTCGAGCCGCTCGTCGGGAAAGTGAAAATAATAGGACCACATTTCGCCATTTTGATTGTTCGGGTAACTTTTTTGCCGGTCTTTTTCGGACTCATTTCGCCCGCGATGTCGTCGGTTTCCTCGGTGTCCGTGCCGCTTGTTTTTTCTAACGAGAGCGAAGTAACTCGATATTTAGTCTTAATCGCGAGCAGTTTTTTCTGGACATCCTCAACGGAATTATCCATATCTTCTAAAATTGCCGTTCCTTCGTCGAGGGCTTTCTTCAAATCCGCCTGTTTCTGCGCGTCGGTTCTTTCGTCCGGTTTTTCGCCTTTCTTCGGCTTACTCTTTAGTTTACCGAACAGCTTTTTAACGACGCCGACAATTTTCGCGAGCACTTTGTCAATCGCCTGGTCAACTTTGGTCTGAACTTTCAGGATAAATTCCTTGACCTTTTTGCTGATGCCGCCCAAACCGATGAGCCGCGCGAGAAAGCCGATGACCATCGGGATAATGCTCGCCAGCGATTTTTCAATCCAGCTTGCCGCCCCGCCAATGTTGCCCTGCGCGATAGCCGAGACGGAATTTATGACCGATTCGACAAACGCCATAATGCGCGAAGCGTTTTCGATGATAAACATCACGACGTTGTAAATCGCGATGACCGCCTGCACGAACGCGCCCGCCGGGTTAAAGAACGAGAGCAGCTTAATCGCCGCCTGTTTGATGACCGTGTCAATCAGCCAGCTCTGAATCGCGTCGATAATCATCGCCTTGAGGTCGCCGATGTCCGACTTGATTTTTTCCCAGAGCTTCGCCGGACCGCCCGTGATTAGCTCGCCGATGTATTCAATTAATTTTTCGATAACGAAAACTGCGGTCGGACCGAGTATTTTAACCGCTTTCGCGCGCATTTTGGCATACGTGATGCCGAGCACGCTCATCACCATTTTGAATAGCGAGATAAGCGATAAATCCGACGGGATTTCGATTCCGGCGTCAGCCAGCGCGCCGAACAGCCATTTCATAAATCCGGCTTTTAAGTGCGTCCAGATGTTGCCGACAAATTGATTGACGCCCAATTTGACCGCGCCGATGAGATTGCCGAGAAAACCGACCGGGTCGTCGAGAATCAGGTCAATCGTATCGGCGGCTTTTTTGAGAAGCGCCATCAATTTATCCTTGAATTCCATGATAATCTTGATGACCTCGCCGATAGCGTCGCCGAGCGCTTTGAACGCGCCCTGATTTTCTTCTTCAATCTTCTTGGCAAGCTCGTTTGCCGAATCATGCGCCGCCTTGTATTTTTCCGCCAATTTCGTCGCCAATTCGTTTTTCTTCGACTCGACGCCGTCGCGCATCTCGTTAAAACGCGATTCCATAGCGCTTTCGGCTTCTTTACCGACCGCCTGCAAATCCTTCGGCAGACTCGCGACAAACGCCTTGATTTTTCCCTGCCCGGCGTCGATGTCGGATTTTGCTTTATTGAGCCGTTTATCGACAAACGCGGCGACGCGCACGGCGAGCGCGTCCATCGCACCGGTAAAACTTTTCAGATTCGATTGGATAATCTGTTTGACTTCCGCCGGCGTGTCTTTAAATAGGTCAACCAGCCACTGCGCCGCGCCCGTAATTCCTTCGTAGCGTTTACTGTAAAACTTCTTTATCTCGCGCTTTGTATCGGATTTGAACGAAGCGAGCGCGCTCGCGCAGCCCGGATCGAAAATCCCCATCACATCGCGTTCGAGCGAGCTGAGGTTCTCGTCGACCTTGATTTTCGTTTCCTTGTAAATCCCCTCGATTCGGTCGGTGACGGATTTGCGGCGGTCTTCATCCTTCTTTTTCTGCGCTTCCTGACGCGCCGAAACCGCCGTTTTCGATTTGTTTTTGACGGACGTGAGCGCGGTTGCTCCCGAAGCAGCGGTTAGGTTTGCCTGCGCGGCGGCTTTCCCGAGAGCTTGTTTTTCGCCCGCGCGATATTTGCCCGGCGAAGCGTCGGCGGTTTTATCGACATTGCCTTTTGTTCCTTTGACCTTTTCAAAACGCGCGTCCTTGTTTTCGAGCCGCTTTCCTTCGAGCCGGTTTTCCTTCAACGCGGTCTGCGCGTCCGCTTTCGTCTGTTTTTCGCTGACTTCCGCCTCGGGTTTCGGGGCGGGCATTCCGGCAGCGCCGTCAACCGAAGGCGGCGTTGCTGCCGGGTCGGGCGGCACGGCTTCAACCGGTTTGACGGGGACGCCGCCCTCGTTCGGCGGTTTGTCCGACGCCTTTTTCATATCGCCGGAGGCAGCTTCCTTCTGGTCTTTGACGTTGCCGCCGACCGCGCCTTTCATCGAGGATTCCTGACCGCCGTCCATGAATTTATCGGATTCATCGACGTTTTTCGGCATCACCTTTTCGATTTCGGCGCGCAGGGTGGTGAGAAAGCTGTCCGCCGGCGGAGCTTCGGCTTTCGTGTCTTTCAAGGTATCGACCTGTTTGGATTTTGCGCCCGCCGCTTTTTCGTTCGGCGGACCTTTCGCGGCTTTCGCGGCTTCCGTCGCTTTTTGTTTCGCAGCCGGATGCTTTTTCAGCGCTGCCGCCTTTTGCCCGACCTTCTCCTTGACGCTTTTAAAGCGCGGGTCAGCCTGCGGATTGGCAGGTTTGGGAACAAATTTTTTTGTGCGAACGGCGACCGGCATTTTTTTGCTAAACCGCTTCGGCGCAGCTGTCTAAATTTAACTCGGAAAGCCTAAAATTATCAGCTGTCCGTTATCAGCTATTCCGAAAGTTTTACTTTCTAATCACTATAACCAAACTTCAAAACCAGGTTTTACCATCTATCAACCGCCAAATTATTTTCAGAATCATTGCGCAGCGGGCAAATCGCGCCGATTTTTCGATATTCGCGGCGCACCGCCGAATCGATATGTCTTGTATTCAATCCCTCTTTTTCATCGAGCGCGAGCGCGGCGGCGTGCAGCGCGACGTTGCGGATTTGCCCGCCCGTCAGCTTGCATCGCCGGACGACTTCTTCGAGAAACATTTCGGAAATTTCGTGATTTTCGGGCAGATGAAGCCGCCAGATTTGCCGGCGCTCAGCCGTTTCGGGCGCGGTAAATTCGACGACCGTGTCCATCCGCCGCTGGAATGCCGAATCGATGCGGTCGCCGGCGTTGGTCGTGACAATCAAAATGCCTTCAAAAGATTCGAGTCTTTGCAATAAATAATTTGTCTCCAGATTCGCGTAGCGGTCGTTGGCGCTCGTCACGCCGGTGCGTTGCGTGAGCAGCGAGTCGCCTTCGTCGAGCAGCAAAATCACGTCCAGCTCTTCGACAAAGGCAAACACGCGCGCCAGATTTTTTTCCGTCTCGCCGATATACTTATTGACAATCGTCGAAAGGTCGAGCCGGTAAACGTCCTTCTGCAAGGCGGCGGCTAAAAGTCGCGCGGCGTAAGTTTTTCCGGTTCCGCTGCCGCCGTTGAACATCGCGCGAACGCCCGCCTGGAGCTGACCGCGCAAGCCTCTGCCGACATAGTTTTTGAGATTTTCGCGTATCCGGCAGCGCGCCTGCAGCTGGCGCAAATCGCTCAAGGTTTCTTCCCGAACCGCCAGAAAATTCCAATCCGCCGCGAGCGGTTCGAGATAAATCGCGAGCGTGTCGAGCGCCTGCCGGTTCAGCGCGCGCGTCGCCTGCTGAACGTCCGCAACCGAAACCCGTTCGCGATTTTCAAGCAGCGCGTAAGATTTGGCGAGTGTTGCCGCGCGGCGAATATTGCCGCCCGAGAGGCGGAAGCGCTCGCTGATTTCGCTCAATTCACCGATTTCGGCTTCGCCCAGACAGTCGAGCCAATGCGCGCGGCGCTCTCGTTCGTCCGGCAAATTAACCGTCAAAGTCACGGCTTTTTCCGTCACCGCGCCGCTCACGCCGCCCTGTTTGCCGAGCGCGATGCCGAAGGCTTCGACCGCGCCCGCGAGCGGCGGAAATTCCTGCGTTTCACTCGGCGCGATTTCGAGCGCGAAAACCGGCATCGCCCGAAACAAAACGGCTAATGTATTGATGGTTTTCCAGCGCTCGTCGCGTTTTATTTCGGTATTTTCTATTTCGAGCAAGCCAAGCCCGAGCGCTTTGGCGAGCGCGCCGAGAATCGTCTTGCGGCTGTTGTGATGCGCGCCGCGCACGATGACCGTTTTGACGTTCTGCGCGGCGAAAAGCGACGGCAGAACGACGATTTCCTGTTTTAGATTTTCAGGCAAAATTAATTCGCGCGCGTCAATCAAATCTTCCGCCGGCGTAAATTTGAGCCAGCCGGTCTGCAATAATCGCTTTTCGCCGCGCAGAACGTCCCACACGAGCGGCGTTACGGCAAGCGTCCATTCAGAGCGCGGATTGTCCGTGTTTCCGAATTGAATGAGCCCGAGATTTTGCAGCTCGAAAACCGCGCTCTGCGCCGAATCTTCCGCCCTTTCCGCCTTTCGCCAGAAATTCAAAGTGCCGAATGTCAGGCGTTTGGCGGTCGAAAATTCGTTTAAGGTCTCAAAAATCATGCCGAAGCGCGCGTCTTCTTCGACCAGACCGATTGTCACGAGAAGAATAATATTTGAAAAATCAAGCCCGAATTTTTCGCGCAAATCGCGCAGCGGAAGATGCTCAAAACAGCTTTCTTCCCACGCCGTTAGATTTTTTTTCCACCAGCCGGGAGCGGCATCGTCCGCCAAATCGTCCGGCTCGCGCCCGGCGAGGCGTTCGTCGTAAATCTCCAGAAAAGGAAATTCGGCAAAAACCGCCTCGCGCGTGCCGAAAATCGGCACGAGTCGCCGCGTCAAATGTGCCGTCGCCGCCAGAAAATACAAGTCGAAATGCGCCTCCGGCACGCGCGCAACGTCTTCGAACGGCTCGCTTTTTGCCGGCGCCGGGACGACAGCGGCAAAACCGTTTCCTTCAGAATTTTTCTTTT
The DNA here is from genome assembly GCA_036403375.1 of Pyrinomonadaceae bacterium. Taxonomy (GTDB): domain Bacteria; phylum Acidobacteriota; class Blastocatellia; order Pyrinomonadales; family Pyrinomonadaceae; genus JAFDVJ01. The sequence continues at coordinate 47,977 of DASWRC010000206.1, read as the reverse complement.
TGTTTTTCAGCGACAGCATTTCTTTTACGTTATTTTCGAACTGAATCAAAAGAGCAAGGGCGGCTTCGGCGTTGCCGATTTCTTCGTTTATCGATTTAAGTCTTGATTCGTCTAACCCCGACTTCTTCAAACGAAATGAAAATACACGAATTTTCCGGCAGCCGGAATCCAGCCCGGGTCGCGGTCAATTCCGGCAAACCGGACTTCGAGCGGCAAATCGGCGAGCGAGAATGTAATGTCAAGGTGCGTTGCCGACACCACGACACTCGCGCGGTGCTCAAACAAAACCGCGTTTAATTCATCGCATCCATCCAAGCCCAACGCCTGACAAAGCCGTTTTTCGAGATATTCCGTTAGATTTTTCAGCCAATTTTGCGATTTTAGCGGCGCGGTTTCTTCCGCCATTTCGATTTCGGAAAATAATCCGCGATAAACTTCCGCTTCCTTTTCCAATTGATTTTCTGCCGCGCCGCGCCGCGCCGCGTCGACGACGTTAAAGCCTTCCGCGTGCCGTATGACGAGCCGCTTTTTCGTTAATTTCCAAGACCATCTCTGATTTTTCGGAAAAGTTTCGAGCCAGAAAAGCGGCATTCGCCAATCCCGTCGACGTTCGAATTTCCGCCCGAATTCGTTGCTTGCGTCATCGTCGTCGCCGCCGCGCGCCGCTTTACTTTTCAGAAAATCCCAAACCGCGTCTCGTTTTATCTGCTCGCCTAAAAATCTCAAGCCCAAAAGCGCGATGAAATCCCAGATGTCGAGGTCGATATCCGCCTGCGAAGATTCGGTAAAATCGCGGTAAAGCCCGAGATACAATCCTAAATTGAGAAGATAAAAAATGCCGCCGTACCGGGTTTGAAAGCTGTCTTCGACCGACGGTTCAAAATCTTCAAAATAGTTCTCAAAGGCGGTTTTCGCCTTTGCCGGTTCCGTCGCCGGTTTGCTTTTCAACCTTTTCTTTGACGCAATTTTTTCGGTTTGCTCTTCCGGCTTCGCGTTTTCAAATTCGATTTTCGACCGTTCCTGCGTAATTTCTCTGTCCCGCTTCGCTTCGATTGCCGGCGTTTCCTGTTTTTCCGGCGTCCGTTTCGCGGCTTTCGGTATCCCGGAAGAATTTTCGACGTTTTCGCTCGTTTCCGGCGTGAAAAAATGCAATTTTGTTCTTACGGCTTTTGGCTGATTTATTTCGTCTTCGTTGTTGCCGCGCCGCTTTCGGGTTACTCGGGTCGGCGTTTCGGAATTTCTTTCTAAAACCGTTTTTTGTGCCGAAAAATCTTTGTGTTTTTTAATCGCGACTACATTGCCGAATTCGTTTTTCAGCCGGTAAATCCTGACTTTCCGGGCAAACTCCGCCGAGCGCGCAATTCTCGGCGCGCCCGCGAGAAGCAAAACGGTCTCAAGCAATGTTCGCTGCTCGAAGTTCAAATCCGCCGTCTTTATTTCAGGCATTAATTTTCCGAACACTGTTTCGCTCATGACTGAAACCCGTGCTTCAAGTCCGAAAAATAAATTTTCTTTCGCGCGCCTCGCGGTTAATGTTTCAGCATCGACTTTCGTTTTTGTCGCCGGCGGCTCGAAGAGCGCGGACGCCAATTTCTGCAAACCGAAAATCTCGACAATCCGCCGGAGCAAATCTTTTGTTTCCGCGGGCTGCAATTTTTTGACGAACCGTACGGCGTCGCCGGTTTTCGCTAAAATCTGAAAAGCGGGGGGCGCGAATTCCGCCGCGTCGAGCCAGATTTTAATGACCGTCTGCGCGCCGCCCAGGTTCGGGAAAAGCCCGCGCCACCACCAGTTTTCCGCCAGCTTGCCGCGACAGAAATCGCTTGCAAGGCACGCCAGAAGCTCCGCGCGGTCGGCAAACACGACGCTTTCCGCCTGCGCCGGAACAACGTCGCGCGCCGGGCGAAAAGCGCGTCGATAAAAGTTTTCAACCTCGCGCGCGACCGCGCGCCGCCACTTTTCGGAAAATCGCCAATCGGCAGGCGTGAGCCTTAAAAGGCGCGGCTTCGGGTCGCTGATTTTTTTTATGCAAACGAGTGCGCCCGGCGGCAGATGGTCGGACAAAAAGCCGTCTAAGCCGAAAAGCCGCTCGAAATTCAGCCGCGTCGCGAGCGGGTCGAAGCCCGCGCCCCGGACGCGAAGTTTTCCAACCAGAGAATTTTTCTGCCCGCCCGCGTCCATCGTTTTAACGCTCGCAAATAAACTGAAATGAACGAATCTCGAAAGCGGAAGAATCGTCATCGTCTTCCCAAACGGCGGTCACGTAATAATGATTTTTCACATTATCCACTTTGACCGCAGACTTCGGCGCTGCCTTGCGCGCGAAAAAACCGGTTTCGTCCTTTAGGTCGAAGTTCAGCAATTCGACGGGTTTGGGCTTTCCTTTATTCGGGTCGATTCGCAGAAAGGTCACGTCGAAGGCTTTCGGGTCCTGGTCATTCTCGCTGACGCGGCGTCCGCGCACAATCATCGCTTTAATCAGAACATTATCGGGCAGGCGAACAAGCAGCCCGCCTTTGACGGTGCCGCCCGCGCCGCCCTGTTCTCTAATCGACGGCACAACGGCTTTATCGACAAAAAGCTTCCATTCATGACTTCCGCCTTCATTTTCGCCGTCTTTCTCGTCTTCCATCGGCAGCAGAATCGGCGCGATGGTATGAATCGAGGTCGTTTCGGTTTCCTGTATCAATAGGGCGAGCGCCTTAATCGCTCTTCTGAGCGAATTATGATGCTCGCTCGTGATTATTTCGCCCGGATGCGCGACGGGGATGTCGGCGATTAAAGCCAGCAGCTTTAATCTTAGTTCGTCGAACGTAGTGTCGTCCTTTTCCGTCTCTTCGCCGTTGATTGTAAAGTTTTTTGACGGCTCGGCGGTGACTTTTCCCTCTTCAATCAGGTCGGCAAGAAAATTCTTTAATTCGGCTTGAACTCCCTGGTCTGTCGCGGCTTTCGCCAAAGTATCATCAGCCCGAAGGATGGACATAAACGTTTCTTCGGTCAGCCGGCTTTCGCCTTTGACGCTTGCCGCCGCTTTTGCCAGCGAGTCGATAAGCTCCGGGTTTTTCTGCGTTTCGCGCATCAGAGTACGGCTTCCGCTCGTTAATTGGTCGGCGCTGCTGCTCGTTGCGAACAATTCGCCGGATTTTAATGTTCCCATGATTTTTCCTCCTAAATAATCGGTTCGTAAAAGCGGTCCTCGTCAAATTGCGCTTCGTTAAAACGCGCGACGCCGATAAACGGCAGACTGTGGCGCGCAAAAACGAGCGCTTTGCGCACTTCGGCGCCGTTATCGATTGCCTTCACGTTTTCGCGAACATAATAAAGCCAGATTTTTTCGTCCGCCTGCAAATCAATCGGCTCGTGATTCAAGGCATTATCCAGCAGCGGACGCAGCCGGTCGCCGTCGGTATTGACTATTAATTTCGTGCCCTTCGTGCCGAAGAAATTAACGGCGTTAAAACCCTTCTGCGGTTTGCCCGCGACGGCGAGCGGCAGAATTCCGGCGGGCGGCAAAAAGCGAAAGAAATCTTCTGCTTTGATTAATGTCAGGTTGTTTTCTTCGAGCTCGATGCGTTTGAGCTGTTCTTCAAACTGCCGCATCATTGCTTCAGTTTCGCTCGCGCGGCGGTCGCTCAAAAGCTGTGTCCAATTTCCGCCCGGGCTTTTTTTGGTGACGCGGCGGCGCACCGCCCAGTTATCGACAAACTTGATGCCGCTCTCGGTCCAGTGGATGACCGCCAGCGGGACTTCGCTTTTCGCCAGCGTTTTATCGCGCATTTCGTCAATCAAGCCGTAAGACGCGAGCGGCGTGCCGAGCGGGTCGGCGAAAAATTTCCGGGTTTTCAGCGCGCCGAAACAACGGTAAGCGATGTAGTTTCTCAAAAGTTTTCCGGCGGGCGGCGTTTCGCCCTGTAAATACGTGTCCATCGCGAGGCGTCGAAACTGGACGGTTTCTAAAATAACGTCGGTGTTGCAGCTCGAAAAAACGTTATTCAATCCGCTCGTCGGCGCGCTGCCTTCCGTCGATTGGGCAGGCGAGATAACAAGCAGGTAGAGACCGTAGCCGGACGTGTAATTGCCGACCGTAATCGCGCCGCATTCGCCGAAAATATCTTTCGCCTGCGCGGGCGCCGTTTCTCTTTCGAGCAGATTAACGCTCACGTCGTCCGCCAGATACAAAGCCTGCCCGCAGGCATTGACCGCCAAGCCCGCCTTAATGCCGACAATCGGCTGCGTTCCGGCTAACGTATCTTTTTCGACCTCAAGCCCGTAAACGACACCTTCGCCCGCCGCCTGCCCGATACGGCTCACGGCTTCGCGCCGCGCTGCCTGTTCGCGCGTCATATCCGCGCCCGTTACCAGCCGACCGTTGAAAAAATTGGTCGCGCGCAGGCTTCCGTTGACAATCGGTTCCTGAATTTTTACACTCATCCCTCTTTCCTCCCTTTTTAGCCGAGTTTTGGCGTGCCGCGTACAAAAAGCGTCACAAAGCCGCGCTTTTCCTTCATGTAACCGTAAAAATTTATCGAGTTCTCGTCGGCGTATTTGTCCAGCGTTATGGACGGCGCGCCGTCCACGCTGACCTTTATTTTTGAGAGGTCAAAGCGAAACCGCATGTACGTTTTTTCCTCGGTGAGCGCTATCAGAAAAACGTTTCTCAAATTAGGCGAGAGCGTGGCGGCGCCCGTTTTGATCGGCACCAGAAACGTTTCTCTTTGACCGGTGGGCAGAGTCGGTGTTTTTTTGACTTCTTCAAAAACCGAGATGCCCGCGAGTTTATCGCCTTCGATTTCGACGAGATTTCCGGGCGCGTCGATATTAAACCAAAGCTCGTAAACTATAAGTCTCGGCAGATCTTGTTTGGTAATCGTCGCGAGCGGCAGAATCAAATCCTGTTTCGACGCCGTCGGCGGCGGAATTACGGGTTTCTGCTCCAAACTCCATTCAGTGCCGTTCCAAACCAGAATGTCGTTCTCCGACGGTTCTTTTTCGGTCACCTGCCTGCCCTGCAATTTGATTACTTTCGGTGCCGGATATTTCTCGCTCAAATCGCCGCCTGCGTCATCGCCGTCTTTAATCGCCTGTTGGAAAACGACCGCCTGATTGTCAGCCTCAGCCGGCGCGATATTTGTAATCAGGTGCGCGCCGCCGTCGAGAGTTCCGCCCAGAACGCGAGAGCCGTCAGCCAGAAAATATTGCGGATGCTGGTCTAGTTCAAGCTCGCTGAGCGCCCCGTGTTCAAGCGTTCCGGCAATCCATTGGTCGCCTTGAAAAAGCAGAACCTGTTTGTCCGACGGCGACCCGACCGTCACATCGGACAGGCTGTCAAGCGTATGCTCGTGCGGCGGCGCCGCGAACGGACTCGTAATCGGCGGGCTCGGTTCGGGCAGCAGCGGACTTGTAATTTCCGGACTCGTAATCGACGGACTTAAAAACGGACTTGTCAGAACCGGACTCGCCACCGGCGGACTAAACGGAATAAGCGGGCTGACAACCGGCGCGCTCGCTTCGTTCGTGCAGTGACAGCCGCAGAGCATCCATTCCTGAAGCATCCTGAGATGAAGCAGAAACGGGCGATTTTCCTCGATTTTTTCGACATCTTCCGTTTCGCTGACGCGCCGGTTCGGCGACGCTGATGTCAGCGGAATCCGCAGCTCGGCGAGCAGAACGCAGTCTTCGAGTTTTTTTCCGGCGGTCATTTCGCCGCAGCAGCCGGTTTCGCGCTCGCTTAAAACCGCTCTCAGCTCAGTTACCCAAAGCCGGAAAGCCGCGCGCATATAATCGCAAAAATCGGCGGCGTTGATTTCGAGCGCCGGGGCGGGCGACAAAACGACCGGCGGACTCGCCGGCATAAATTCCGCGCGAATCGCTTCGAGAAAATCCGCGAGCGGCGTTGACGTGCCCGAATCGGTAACCGAAATTTGTTTGAGCCATTCGACAAAACGGCGGACGCTCTTTTCCTCGGCGTGACGCGGCGCTTCAAATCTGAGTTCGAGCGAAAAATCGTCTTTCAGGCGCGACGCCGCCGTTAATTCGTCTTCCTGACGACACGGCTCGCCCGGAATCGGCACTTTGTCGGTTGGGCAATCGCGGTAACAAAGCACGACGTAAAGCGTTAATTCATCGCTGACCGGCGGCGAGCTGACCGGCGGACTTGCATGCCGCACGTAAGTATTCAAATCCTCGGGCTTTGCCGCCGCGAGCCATTCGTTAAGATACGCGCACTGCGGCGTCGGAACGCAGATAAACTGACCGCGCGGGCTAACGGCGACGCCCGCATTAACCAGCACGCGAATATCGTTTTTGTCCGCGTCTTTCTCGATTTGAATGCTCAGACCGGAAAGCGTCCCGTAACCGAGCGCGTCGCGCGTGAGCCAGCGGTCGCGCCCTGCGAGATAGGCGAATTCCTGCGTGAAATCATCGACGCCGAGAATCATTCCGGCGGTATAGTTGACGTGTTTGGTCAAATCCGATTCGCTATTTGCGGCGACGCTTGAAACTGTCGAAAAACAACTCATTTTTCACCATCCTTTTTTTCTTTAAATGCTTTGCTACCCAAAACGTAGCGTTCCGAATATTTCTCCGGCTGGGCGATTCCAACGCGGGCTTCCCCGACATAGCTCTGACCGACGATTAAATCCGGATTGAGCAGCGGGTCGCGGCTTCCTAAGCCGAGCAAAGTATCCGTGCCCAGACGAACCTCGCCCGCCCGGAACAAATTCCAGTAATAACGAAAATCGAAAGTCGTGTGCGCCGGCTTTTCGAGTTCGACCACGCGGCGCACGAGATTAAGCTGGCGCGCCTGGTCTTCCGCCGATTCGATTCTTTTCCCGTTCAGGGTGGCGGGAATCAGAACCGTAAAGCGATGCGCCGTTTCGTGCATCGGCAAAACCGCGCCTTCAAACTGAAACCAATCGGCGAGCGGTTTTCCTAAGAGCGGCAGCCGGTCGAAAAGCGAAACCTGCGAGAACGATTCCCAGTTTGTCTGGTAAACGTCGTTCAGCTCGCCGGTGCGCTGGTAACGACGTGCCAGAAAATCCTGCCAGAGCTTGCGGTTGCGGCTCGAATTTATGGTTTCTTCAATGAAAGCGCGCCAATCAGCCCATAATTTCTCGTTTGTTTCGTTTCCGCGCGGCAGAAAAACCTGCCGAAAATCATTTTCCTCAGACGTGTTCGAATAAGTCGTGCCGTGCGCGGCGTTCAATTTCGTTATGTCGTCTTCATAATTGTCGCGTAAAAAGTTCTGCCATTTTAGCCGCTCGGTCGCGGTTGCCGCCGAGGGCAGAAAACCCAGAGCCGCCAGCGAAAACTGTTCCCAGATTGCCGCTTCCGTCTCATCTTCGGGTCTCACAAGCGGGTATTTCAGATTCAAATTTTCACCGACTTTTTCGCTGTAGCGCTGGTCGAGAACGCCCGCGCCCTGCGCCGGACTCCAGCGCGTCGTTATCAGCGATTCCTGCGGCGCGCTGTCCTTTTCGACGGAATCCGGCGGAATAATTTCCGGCGTCAGGCGCGTCTGAAAACGCTCGACAATCCGGACGGGGTCGCGCCGTTTTTGTTCCGCCGTTAACGGCTCGAAAATGCTTTCGTCGGCGCAACTGTCGAGCGCCAACCTGAGCGCAATCCGAATCCCGCGCAGCGTTCCGCGATACTGGAAAAAATCGACCGCGCGGCTGATGAAAAGCCGCCGTTTGGCTTCCGACCAAGCCGGGTCGAGCGCCACGCCGAGCCAGTCCCCCAGCCATTCGAGCGCGTCGGCGGGCGCGCTGCGCACGTCAAACAACATCTGCACGGCGGCGATGCGATCTTCGATAGTCGTATAAAAACCTTCGAAATTCGCGAGAAAACGGTCGAGAAAAAACGCCGATTGCTCGTCCTCGCGGTAAATCGCGGGCAGATAATTGTTGAGATACGAAAAGCGCGGGTAATAAACCCGGAGCGCGGCGATGCGCGGCGTGCGCTGACCGTTTCCCGTGAAAACCATTTTCAACTGCAGATAACGACTCCGCGCGCGCTGGAACAATAACTCCCACGTTCCCTTACCTTTTTCTTTGGCGGTTTTTTCTTTAACAAACGGCAGTTCCGAACCGTTTCCGCGCAGGTAAAGATTCGGCTCCTTTTGCCATTCGGCGCGCGGTAAATCTTTTTCGCGCTCGGCGGTGCGGCTGTAAATTTCAACGAGCGTTTCGGACGGAATACAGGCGTCGAGCAGCAGGCGGTGCCACACGCAGTTCGGCGTTTTGCCGTCAAACGCCTCTGTGAAGAGCGTTCCCTGCTCGACAAAACTCGGGCGATTTTGTTTGATAATTGCCAGCCAGCGCTCGCCGAAATCGTAATAAACCTTGCCGGCGGCTGCCGCAAACCCCTTACCGCCGTAAAGCCGCATCGGAAAATAATCGTTAATCGTTTGCAGCTCGAAATTCTTTTTGACGACCGACGGCGGAAGTGCCGCAGGCGGCGAAAGCGCTAAATCGCCCCTGCAAACCAGCCGGAACGAAAAAGCCTGATTGCCTTCTTCGGAAACGATAAAAAGCCGGTCGTTTCGCTCTTCCGCTTCTTCGGCGTTGCGGTCAGCGTCAATAAACGCAAAGTCGAAACCGCGAATCAGAAAACGTTTCGGCGGCGAAAGCGTGCTGTCCGTCGCCAGTGTGTCGAGCAAGCGCTCGCGATAATAACGGTAAACGGTCGAAAACTTTTCCTTTTCCGGCGGCAAATCGAGAATTAAAACCGTATCGTCGGGCAAAGCTTCAATCGAAATCGGCACTTCGACGGCGTCCAATTTTGAATAGTATTTTTCAGCCGCCTCGATTTTGCCGTGGATGCGTTCTTCCGAACCGTCGAGCGGCTGAAAATCGTCGCGTTTAAGCTGCGAGCCGCTGTCGGGCGACTCGGTTTCCGAAGGTTCTTCTTCTTCTTCTGCGCCGACCGGGTTAAAGCCGCGGTCGAGCGTCCAGTAGCGGCGATTGTCGCGATCTAAAACAAATACTCCGCCGCAGCGGCGCGCCGCCATATCGTAGGGCGCAAATGCCGTGTCCGCGTTCCAAACAATGCGGCGCGGCTCGCCGACCGAAAATAAATCGAACACCAAAAGCCCCGCAGGCTCAAGCGTGCCGACAACCAGATAATGGTCAATCGTCACGCACAAGCCCCGAAGTGCGACCGGAGTTTTTTCGACCGTTTCGACCGATTGAAAACCGCTTTGTTTGAGCGGCGCACACTCGCCGGACGCTGCCGGGTAAAAGTCTGAAACTCGCTTTGAACCCGTCGATAAAACCCTGATTTTCGTTCCCGACTCGTCAATCCAATACCAGTTTCCGTAACGGTCGCGCGCCCCGCCGCGCCGTGTTTCAAGCTCCGGTTTATTGTCCTTCGGCGCCGCCGTGAACTTGAAAACGCGTTTTTGCAGCGTGATTTCGTTCAAATCCTTATCCCAGGCGAATTTCTGCCCGCCGGTCGATTCGCCGTCGTCTTCGCGCTGCCAGATGTCGCCGAGAAGCTCGCCCTTTTCGCCTGGGCGCGAACGTCCCCAATCATTTCGGGTCAGCAGGAGATGAAATTTTGTGCCGTTAACATCCATATTTTCAACAGTTTTCGGGTATCACCGGAATCGGAACAATTTTTCGCGGTTTCGTCGTGCTCGGCGCGCTCGACGTTCCGCGCAGCTGGTCGAGCGGCAGCGCGTCACCGACCGAGACGGAAATACCCAACACGTGCGGCAGTTCCAAACCCTTCATCGTGACCTGTTCGCCCGCCGCATTGTCGCCTTCCGCAAGCAGGACGTTGTTGACGAACATGACGCCCGAAACGCGGCTTGCTTCCGCCAGAATCTCTTTCGCGTTGACGGGTTTGCGCAGCCGCCAGCCGTTTGTTTTTTCGGTGTTTTCTTCGTCCAGCAAATCGAAATTCGGGTCGAGCGGCGACAGAAAAGCAAGCAGCGCTTTTTTGACCGCCTCGCGAACTTCGGCGACCGCCTTTTCCGCCACGACATTGATGCCGAGTGAAATCCAAATCGGCTTATAAACTGCGCCGCGCAGGAAAACCTCGGTCGTAATCAGCCGTCGTTCGTCCAGATAGCGGCAAACCGTGTCGAGAAATAATCTATCGGGTTCAGGCGCGTCCGGGTGTTTCGCGTCGTATTTCGGAATGACCATCACCGTCACCGCGCCCGGCGCATCGCCCGGTTCGTTCGGCGAAAAATAGGGATTAAATGTCGGGACGATTTCGACCCGACCGATGGAAACGCCCGGCGTCCGCAGCGTGATGGTCTTAAAATCCTGGACGGTGACGAGTCGTTCGTGATGGCGGAGATAGCGTTTTATCTGCCGTTCGCCGTCCAAAACGCTTTCCGAATCCGCGCCGCCCCAGGTGCGAACCGGATTTGAAACCTTCAACCCGGCGGGCAGCGCCGCGCTCGTGCTGATAGCGCCCGTGCCGACGTTTCCCGTTTCGCCTTCGCCGTAATCGTAGCTCGCGCTGATTCGCGCATCGAGCGGCGGGCGCACGCCGTGTTCGCCGTCGCCGAACCGGATTTCGCCCGATTCGGCGTTGACCGTAAAGACCTTCGCGCTTTTCGGTTTCGCCGGTTTCGCGCCCGGCGGCTCTCGCAAATCCGGTTTCGCGACTTCCGAACCGGCGCTGAGCAGGTCGTCGATTTCTTCCCATTCGTCCGTTAAATCGCCGTTTGAGACAAAAACGCGGACCGAGCCGGGAACGACCGGCGCGCGCGAAAGCTTGACGACCTGGTCGGGCTCGCCCGTCGCCGTGCCCAGGACTTCGTTTGAAATTTTACTGCGCTGCGAAACGCTCGCGGCGTTTATGCCGACCCATAAAAAGCGCGATTTGACGGCGGTTGCGCTGCCCGTTATCCGAATCCAGGTTATCAGGCGCGCGTCTAATTTCGTGTCTTCCAGCGTCGGCGGAAAATCGTCCGCGCCGAGTTCGAGCGGTTCGAGATTTTCCCAGAATTTCAAATCTTCTTTCCGCGGCAGAGCGATTTCGATAATGCCCGGCTCGTTCAACACATCGTTGAGCGGATTGGCGGGCAGGTTTCGATATTCCGGCTGGCGCAAATTCGGCGGCTCGGGCAGTTTATTGCCCTCGGGCATTTTCGGAATTTGGTAATTCAGCCACGAGGAATTTTCCTTATTCGCTTCCTGTCCGCCGGCGGGCAGCACGAGCGTCGTTTCTTCAAGCGACGGAACGACGCCTAAAGTTAATGTTTTATTGGCGATTGCATCTCTCGCGTCGTCGGGGTTTTGTCCTTCCTTGGCGAGCAGCGCAATCCAAATCGAATTATCAATCGTGTCGTCGCCCAGGGAAACGCCTTTTTCGTTCGAGCCGTCAAGCAGTGCCGTTTCGTAAAGATTCAGCTCAACGTCGTCTTCGAGCTGTTCGCCCTGAAACGAGGCGTAAAGCTGGCGGTAATAATCCTGCAGTTCGGTATCGGCATTCGTCACCGGACGTTTGTAATAGACTTTGCCTTCAACCGGCAAAACATCAAGCCCGCGCTCGACGCGAAACGGAACCGCGCCCGCCGTCACTTCCAGTCCCGAATCGATTGTGATTGTCTCAGCCAGCCCGCGCTCGTTGGTAAACGCGATGAGCCCGCGCGCCGGGGTTGCCGAATTGAGCGGAATTCCGAGAAGCTGAAGAAATTTCAAGCGATTGCGCTCCGGGATAAGATTGGCGCGATAGAGCAGGCTTTCGGTCATAAACGCGAAAATCTCTACCAGCGTTACGCCCGGATCGCTGCGGTTAAAATTCGTCCATTCGGGATTGTGAACCGGAATCCTGTTTAAAGCTTCATCAAGTAAATCCTGATAGCGTCGGTCGTCAATTTTTGGAATTTGCAACGGCATAATTTTTCTAAGTTAAGAGTTCAGAGTTCGGAGTTTCGAGTCAGCAAAACTCGAACCTCCAAACTTTTATCCGCCTAAAGTCACGCTCAGGCTGACGCGCTCGGATACTTGCGTCGCAACGAGCTTGTAATGAATCGTGGCGACCGCCGCCTGCTGGTCTTGCGCGTCCGGGTCGACCGCGACCGATTCGATAATGATGCGCGGTTCCCATTGCGCTAAGGCTTTCGTGATGCGGTCGCGAATCAATTGCCGCGTCGTCGCGTTGTTCGGCTCGAACAAAAAGCGGTTCAAACCGCCGCCGAAATCCGGCAGACGAAGTCTTTCGCCTAATTCGGTCAGCAAAATCACCTTGATTGACTCGCGGATATTCGTTTCGCCTTCCGAGTACGCGACGCGCCCGTCCGCGCCGACGCGCGGCGGAAAACTGATTCCTTTACCGAATATTCTTCCTGCGTTACTCATCTTTCGCCTTTAGCCCGGGAAGCGGAAAACAAAATATCAAAAACGGCAGCCACTTGAATATAAAATCGAGCAGCGCGATGATAATCATCAGCAGAATCAGCGCGCAAATCGTAATTATCGGAATCGAAAGCGAGCACATCATTCCGATTGAAAGCCCGTCGTCGTCCTTACATCCGCCGGCGTCCGGCACGTCCAGACTCTTGTGAAACGGAAACGGCAAAACCGAAAGAACCAAATCCATAAAAGTGATGCCCTTCATCCGGTTGACCTGCCCGCACAATAAATCGGACATCATAAATGCCGTGTTTCTATCGAATTTGCGCAAACCGGCGGGCGTCGTATCGACGGGCAGCGCGATGCGAATCGGGCGCGCGGGCGCGTCGGGGTCAAAAAATCCGGCAATCTGAAACGCGTTCGTCGGAAGGCTTAAAACCGGCGGGTCAATCGCGCCGCACAACGGTCGCTCGTAAACACAGCGCATAACGAACCAGCCCTGACGCATATCGAGCGGTTTTTGCGACGCCAGCGGCGGCATTTGCAAAGGCTGATTGGCGGCGGTTGGCGTGTCGGCTAAAGCCTCTTCGATAATTTTGGCAATCCGGTTGACATAATCTTCGCCGTCCCTGATTAGTTTCTTATCGTCCAAAGCTACGTTTTTCGCCTTCGCATCAGCCCGAATGTCTTGGTTTATCTTCGTTTTCTGAAAATTGCTCGGCGTAATCAAAACCGGCGCGCCCCCGTCTAAAACGGTCGTCAAAGAGAAACCGATGTCGGCAAACGGAAATAAAAAATTCGGGTAAAGCGGCGTCGGCGGATTCGGCGTCAGCGGCGGATTCGGCGGATTCGGTTTTTCCGGCGTCGAAGGATTCGGCGGATTTCGATTGTACGAATCAACGACGGTTTCGAGATTTTTTTCGATTTGCGCCGCCGTTTGCGCGTTTGGCGGTTTGAGGGCAAGCAGCGCCGCTTTCAATGAACCGCTCACATCGGTGTATTTTGTTTCCTTTTTTAAATCGGTCGCAAATGTCGCGTCTAAAGTCGTATTTTCCAGGACTTTCACAAGCGTATCTTCCGGCGTCGATAAGACAGGCGTGACCGGACGATTATTCAGCTTGTCCCAGATGCGCGGCATATTTTTTTCGAGAAAGTTTGCAAAATCGAGCAAAATCAGCCACGAAACCGTTTGAATCTGCTCGCGCGAAGTTTTGATAATATCGGCTCGCGCCTTCACATTTTCGCCGTCGTCCTTGTCTTTCTCCAGCGATTTGTCAATCGCCTTTTTGCCGTACGCGGCGATTTGCAGAAGATTTCTCCATGGGTCGCGAAACTGTGCGCGCATCTGGTAAACCCGCGAATCAATCGGCGCGTTCGGGTCTTCGTCTTCACTCGAACCGCTCGATGTGCCCGTTTTTTTCTCCGAAAATTCGCCCGCTGCGATATACGCCTCGCGCCGTCCGGTCGGAATCAGCCCGGCGAAAATCTTCCGGCGTCGCCCGTCGTCTTCCAGGATATTGACCGAGAAAAGCGCCTGCTGTTCCTCGTCACGTTCGAGCGAATCCGTTTTTGCGACCTTTTTCCAACGCGCGCCCAAATCGGTGACAACGTAAGCATATTCTTCCCACCGCGCATCGGGCGGACCTTTCGGGTTAACCGGCGGCGATTTAGTCGTCTTCGGCGGAAAAAGCCTTCGGACAACGTAGGTGACTTTTTCCTCGCGCCCGGCATTCGGAATTTTGTCGGGCAGACCGGGACGCTCGCAGACGAGACACGCCGAAATCATGTAAAAACGCTGGTGCGCCGGTTGGTAAAGCTTGAGCGGTTTTTCGGCGGTCGAGTTTGCGAAAGCCGTAAATTTGTCAGTCGTTGGCGCTAAGCCGTTCGTTTTCGCCTTTTTGCGTGCCGCAATCAGCCCGAGCCGCCGGAAATTTTTGGCAAACGCCGGCGCCGGATTCAGAGTTTCGGGCATCGGCGAAATGCCGCGCCACGTTTCGGGCAGCGCGATATATTGATTAAGGCGTTTCGGGTCGTTTTCCGTCATTTTCAGAAAATCGTCCATAAACGTATCGGTCGCAAACCGGAGAATCGCCGGACGACTCAATTCCGCGCGGCGCTGCCCAGCCGTGCTTTTCGAAATCGCGGCTGCCCAGAGCGGCGACGGCGCTGTCCATTGCACAAAATCCTTCATAAATCCCTCACCAAATATTGCCCGCGCCCGGCGTGTACGAAGCGCTGATGACGCTGTTGCTGATAACCGTATCGGCTTGGACGACGCCGCTGAATTTCGACATTCCGGCGTTGACCGTCACCATTCCGGCGCTGACCTCGACCTGCGACGCGTTGATGGTCACTTTTGCCGACGCCGTGACGGTAATTCCGCTCGTTTCGAGCTTCACGGAATTGCCGTTGCTGTCCACGATTTCGACCGCGCCCGGACCGTCTTTCAAAGTAATTTTCTGTCCGCCCGGCGTTTCGAGAATCATTTTTTCCTGCCCGTCCTGGTCGTCGAGCGTGACCTTCACGCCGTTGCGCGAACGTAAGACTTTTTTGTAATTATTGCCGCCGCCGTCCATGCTTTCCGGCGGTTTATCGCTGCCGTTCCAAAGACAGCCGACAACGTATGGACGACGCGGGTTTCCGGCTTCAAACGCGACCAGCACCTCGTCGTTCACGTCCGGCACAAACCAGCTTCCGCGATTGTTGCCCCCCATCAGCGTCGCGAGCCGCGCCCACGCTTCGTATTTTGCGCCGTCCGAATCGGGCGCCCACGGCAGCGAAATTTTCACTCTGCCCTGCCCGTCCGGGTCTTTAATATCTGTCACCAGCGCCGGGAAAACGCCATACCAGCGCCCGCCCAAACCGTATGAAATGCGTTCCGTCACAATTGTTTCTATCGCGGTTGTGTCAAACATAATTTTTTAAGTTCAGAGTTCAGAGTTTGGAGTTCAGAGTTTGGAGTTAGATTTGTTTTTTACCCTAAAATCTGAACTCCAGACCCTGAACTAGGGTTTCCCGATTCCCAAACGTTCGGCGCGAAACTCGGTGCGCAAGCCTTTCGCGTTGTCGAAAATATGCGCGATTTCCGAAACGTAGTATTTGCCGTTAAACAATTTTCCGAGACCGTCAAGCTCGACAAACGCGCCGACGCGGAGTTTCGCGTTGGGCTCGGTCACGCCGCGCCCGACGACGAATTGCCGCGCCAGACGTTTCAGATGACTTTCGGCAATGCTCTGTGCTTCCTGCGAATTAAGCGGAACGCCATGCGCGAGCGTTTCTTTTCGGTCGCCGAATTTTTCTTTCAAAATCTGGACGCCGCTCGCGTCGCTGCCAAGTTCGCTGCTTAAAATCGAATCGGTCGCTTCCTTTTTGATTTCCGTCTTGGCGGACGTGTCCCAGCCCGAAGCCGTGACGCTCGTCCGCTGGTTCGCCAAATCGGCGATGACTTTAAATTCGCGCAGATTTCCCTGATATTTAAGCGAGATTTTGTCCTGCCCGCGATTCGACCGCGTTTTCACGTTTAATTCTTTGTCCTTTATCCAGATTTCGGCATCGACCGTGCGCGCGCGTTCGCGCATAAAAGCCAAATCGCTCTGGTTAACCTGGGCGAGCTGTTTATGCGTCGCGCCGCTCGCGCTGACGCTCGGCGTCAAACCGTATTCGTTCGCGATTTTTTGAAAAATATCGGCATCCGACATATCCGAAAAGACACGCGTGCGCCGCTTCATTCGCAAATTTTGCAGGGCGTCTTCGGCAAGAACGGTTATTTCCGGCGTTTTGCCTTCGGGAAAATCGGCTTCGAGCGCTCCGATTTTGCCTTTAAAAAGCACGTCATCGGCGAGCTTGATTTGAAATTCCTTGCCGAAATCCAAAATCTTGCGGTCGAAATAAAGAAAATCCGTCGAATCATCTTTCGGTCCCCAGTTTCCGAATTTCACTTCGCAGCGGTAAAGACCGTCCGTGCGCTCGACAATCAACAGGTTGGTCAGCCCGCCGACGAGCGACGAGTCTTCCTGCCCGTCAATCAAAATCGTCGGTCGTGCGTTGTTCAGTCCTGCGGCGTCTAAAGGCATATTCGATTTTGGATTTGTTTTGAGTACCGACTTTAGTTGGCTATTTCGCGAGTAAAAGCCAACTAAAGTCGGTACTCAAAACGGTTTTTAGTGCGCTGAAATTCTTTCCAATCTTTCCGCGCGGCGCTCAATCATCCGTTTTACTTCGTAATCGGTCGGCGGCTCGTTTTTGCCGCCTTTGGCGTCCGATTTCTGAGCCGCCTGATTGTCGTTTTTCGGCGACTCGGGAACTACTTCAAATTCGTTAATTACTACCGGCATAATCTTTTACTCCGTTCCAATTCCGGCGTTGGCGGACAAATTTATCGTCACGCCCGTGTCGTTCATCAGCGGCACGCTGCCGCCGATTCCGAGCGAAATACCGCCCGAAACACCGACGCCCGCGTTTAAATCAAGCAGCATTCCGGCTTGCAGCTGGCGCGGGTTCTCGATTCCGTTTGCCGCCGCGACCGACTGCCAATCGTTGCCTTTGCCGGCATCCGAAGCCAAACTTTGCGCGGTCGAACCCGTTTTGGCGGGCGTCAGCGGGCGCGTTCCGGGCAGAGGCTTGTTCGGGGGCGCGTCTTTCGGAAATTTGTAGGTATCGATTTTCTGCTGCGTCAGATTAAGCGACATACTCGCCCGCAGCGGGATGCCTTCGCTCGAAAAAAATTCCAGATTTTCTTCGAGCGATTCCATAATCCCGTCAAACTGAAACGACCCCCAGATAAAGCGCACGCCGGGCGGAATAAATTTTTTCTTGTCCTTTTTATCCGGCGCCGGCGTGATAAAATACGTCACTTTTTCGGTCATTCTCCGCACGTCGTTAACTTTTTCGCCTTCCTGCGGCGCGTTCACGTCAAACCATAACTGGAGCGTTAATTTGGTCGATCCCGCGCCGACAAACTGCTGCGCCGCCCCGCCCCGCTGGTCGCCCGAGCCGCCACCGCCGCCGCCGCCGCCTTCGGGCGTTTGAATCTGGTTGGCAAACGCGACCTTGAGCGTCTCGGGATTAAACTGCACCGGAACTTTCTTTTTCGGCTCGGCTTCGGGCTTCGCTAAATCGATTTCCTGCAATTCGGCTTTGACTAATTTGACTGATTCGGGCATTCCTTCTCTTCCTCTATTTATTTCGTAA
Source organism: Pyrinomonadaceae bacterium (assembly GCA_036403375.1). Classification (GTDB taxonomy): domain Bacteria; phylum Acidobacteriota; class Blastocatellia; order Pyrinomonadales; family Pyrinomonadaceae; genus JAFDVJ01. The sequence continues at coordinate 30,473 of DASWRC010000206.1, read as the reverse complement.
CTAATTTCAACGATTCGTAGGCGAGCTGTAATTCTTCAATCGCGACGCCGCCGTCCTTTGCATTGAGCGCCGGCGCTTTTAATTTCACCGGAACGCAGCGCGCGAGCTTGAATTTCGCTTTGACCTTTTTATCGGTCGAAAAAATCACGACTTCGGCGTCGGCACGCACTTCCGGGTTGGTCTGCATCAATTCGACCCATTTCCATAAATCGAAGGTTTCGGTCATTCCGCGTTTTAAGGTGAGCGACGCGTAATTCATCGGCCCGGTCAGGCGAATCTGCTTTCCATTGTTGCCGCCTTCGCGAATGGTTTTTACGTCCATCGTCATTTCCAGCCCGTCGCACTCGGCGAAAGCGGCATCGACAATCTGCTGCGCGACGCCTTCGACCTTTATCTCGACGGCAAAATTAAATGCCATAAACGGGTAATTCACTTTTTCGTTCGTCGGTGGATTTGCCATAATTTTCGCCTAAAAAACCTCGACCACGTTGCTCCGACCGCCTGCCTGAATCAGCCTAACGGTCACGAATTTCAGCGGCAGAGACGGCGCGACGCGCAATTCGACAATAAAACGTCCCTGTTCTATGCTCTGAAAATTATTGACCGTTTCGCCGATGACGACCTGATAAGAATTCGCCGGCGTATTTCCGGCAAATGCGCCGCGCACGAACATTAAATCCAGAAGCTCCGAGAAACCGCGCTCGACTTGTCGCCGAAAACGTTCATCGTTCGGCTCGAAAACATATTCCGCGCCGTGTTTGACCGCCAGCCGCCGGAGCAGACCGATAAGCCGCCGGACGTTTATCGAGCGCCAATCCAGGTCATCGCAAAGCGTGTCGGAATCGAGAACCAGAAAGCCGCGCGGCTCCTGCCGGACGAGATTGATTAAATTGTCCTGAAAATCCGGAAACCGCGCGCGCTTGATGTCTTTTGCCAAGCCCAAAATGCCCTTCAAAGCTTCGTTGGCGGGAGCAATCCAAGCGCCGCGCTCGAAGGAACGCTTTGCCATCACGCCGACCATCGCACCGTCGGGCGGAATATTTCTGAAACTTTCAAAATCTTCCTCGTGCGTCAAAAGCCACGGATGATATATTGCGCCATAGCTTAAACTTCTGGTTTCGTCGGCGCTGAACGGCTCGATTCCATTGGTCGCGGGCGTTAATCCTTTGGTCGCCTTGAGCGTTCCGACATGCGCAAAAACTTCCAACTCGTCAAAATGTTCCGGCATATCGAGGACGGCAAACAAATCTCCGCGCGCCGCCGACATCCTCAGCAAAGCACGCTGCACGGCAAGCAAAACATCCGATTTATAGTCTTTCGGCGCATTCGCCAACCAATTTTCCGCCTCGGGAATCTTGACCGCCAAACCGATTGACCAATCGCTGAAATTTTTGCCGATTTCGACGCGGACGCGGTAAAAATAGAGACCGGCACGGCGCGGCGGAGTAATCTCAAAATGCTTTCCGGCGGCGCGAAAGATTTCGACCGGGAACTCGAATTTCGGCGAGGTCGATTCTTCGAGGACAAACTGCAAATCTTCACCGGTTTCGTCAGAAGTCCATTCGAGCGTAAATTTCCCCGAAGAAAAACTTTTCTCTTTGACCTTCAGATTCTCCGGCGCTTCGACAAACCGCAGCCCGCAATCCAAAAATTTTCCGGCAGGCGGACGGTTTACCCGTTTTATATCCGGCGACCAGCAGTCCTGAAAATGCCACCATTGCGGGCGGAGCGGCGGCGAAAAAACCGGCGGCGAAAGAATTCCGCCTTCATCGGTAATGTGCGACCAGCCGCGATGAACGGCGTCCGGCACGGCGATTATTGTGCATTCGTCAAGCGAATAATTTGAAAAGGCGGGCGCGCTCGGCTCGCTTTCGACCGCGATTTTCGCGGCAGTTTCCGGCACGAGCGCGGCATGAATTCCCCTAAGCGAGCGCGGGCGCGAGCTTAAGTAACGAATAAACTCCGCTTCGTTCAGAAGACTTCCCAAACCGGTATTTTTCAAATCCTCGTCGAGAAACAAATCCTCGTTGAATTCTTCCAGCCCATCGCGCTGAAGTTTTGTCCCCTGAAGCGGAACCGCGCCGAGATAATTTTCCGGCAGGGAGAATGCAAAGAGCGGAAAGTAAAAGTCTGCACGGTCGCCGCCAATGCCGGCGAGCGGGAAATTTACGGCACCGGCAACCTGCTTCCACGATGGATTTTTATCGACCGCCGATTCGGAAAAATGATAGAAATCGTCGTCGGTCGGCAAATCTCCCCAGAAGCGCTCATTCTCGGCGTTAAAAGCCACATCGCTCAATTTCGTCAAAGAGCTTTCGTCCTTTTTTATCCAGAATTCAAACGTCAGGCGCTCGCTCTGCACCGCCGTCGCGGTCTGCTCGATGTCTCGTTGACAAACTATCGCACGACAGATAATTTCGACTGCCGCCAGGTCATCGCTCGTGATAACGTCTTCGACCAGAAAGCCGGCGAGTGCTTCATCGAATTCGGCGGTCAAAAAACTACCGGCGGCGGGCAGTGCCGTCAAATCCGAAATTTTCAAGCTGACTTTTCGCGGCGCGTCTTCGCTTTCCAGAAATTTGAATTGGGCGGAATGCTCCGAATCGAGCGGCGTGTCTTCCGCGCCTTGCGCGTTCCATATCCGAACCTTGATTTCGATAAATTCGGCAGGCGAAGTTAGCGGGGGAGACAAAAAGGTTTCCGGCAATCCGGTTAACCAGACAAAGCGCCGCGAAGCGAATTCGACGATTCGTTTTCCGACCTCGGGCATTTTTTTCGGCGGCGATTCGATTTCTTTCGGCTCTTTTATACGGTCAACCGCTAAAAGCAGAACCGGTTTGTCTGTACCGAACGTCAGCCGCAGTAAATCGCCGGTTGAAACCGTCTCGTGCGCGTCGATTTCAAGTACGACATGTTTTTCGTCGTCCGTGGTTTGGAAATCCGCCAACCCGATCGATTGCGACAAAACCGCCGTGCCGATTTGCAAATCGTCCGACCAGCTTCCCCGTGTGCGAGCGCGGGCGAACGCCGGAGAAATCGTCGCTATTTCATTTCCGTCGAAACGAACGCGTGCAAAGCCCGAAAGCGGAAAAAAGTTATAACAGGCGCGATTGAGCGGCTTTTTCTCGCTTGCAATTGTGCGGGCGACGCGCAGAATCCAGCAGCGCCGTCCGCCGTTGCGGAAAAACGAGCGCACCGCCGGGGCGAGATAGGCATAAACCGTTTCGCTTTTTTCCGCGTCCCAAACGAGCGTTAAATCATTACCGAAAATCGTTTTAAACTGCTCCGCCGATTCGACCGCGACCGCAATTCCGATTGGTCCGGTCGAAGCAAAACCGACGAACAGCGCGACGTCCATACGCGGCAGAACGTCTTCGCGCGCGGGTGCGACCGCCTCGAAACGAAAGCCCGGAAGACGACGAATTTTCTGGTTCAACGATGCCATTTTAAACCTTAGCTCGGAGTTTGGAGTTCAGAGTTTAGAGTTCCGGGTTTAGAGTTTTAGTTTTTAACTCTGAACTTCAAACTCCGAACTCCGAACTGTTTTATTCCATTTCGAGACGCTCGTACGAAAGCGTCAGCTCTTCCATCGCGATGTCCGAACCTTTCGCGTTCATCGGACCGCCGACGTATTTGATAATGCGCGCGTTCAGAAGCCGCCACGTCAAAACGGGCGTCGTGTTGGTCTTGTCCTCGCTCATCAGATTTATCGTCACGTTGCGCACCCCGCTGGTCGTGCCGTTGCGGATGTCGTTGAGCCAGCCGTATAAATCCAGAACGCCGATTGCGCCGCGTTTTAAGGTCACGTCGCTCGCCTTGTTGAGTCCCGTGATTTTGCGGACGTTGTTGGTCGGGTCGTTGCCGTTACGATACTCGACGACGGTCATTTCCATCCCGATATTGCTGCATTCCTGAAATCCGGCGCGGATTCCCTGTCCTAAATCGACCGAAAAATTAAACTGCGGATACGGATTTGGTCTTTCACTTGCCATAATTTCTCCTTTTCTTTTTGCCCGCGAAACACACGAAGTACGCTGAAAAATGTTTTATTTCGTTTCTTTCGTAGGTGCGCGTGGGCAAATTTCTCTTTAAAACCTCCTAAACTTTCCGGTCGGCAGTCCATTGACCGATACGGAAGATGACGAATTCGGCGGGCTTGACGACTGCGACGCCAACCAGACAAATCAATCGCCCGTTGTCCAAATCGTTCTGCGTCATGGTCGAGCGGTCACATTTGACGAAATAAGCCTTTTCCGGTTTTTCGCCCAAAAGCGCACCCGAAACCCATTCATTGAACAGAAAATCCTGAATCGTCAGCCGGACGTTCGCCCACAGCGCGTCACCGTTCGGCTCGAACACCGCCCACTGTGTGCCGCGGTCAATCGAGCGTTCGAGATACGCGAAATAGCGGCGCAGGTTGACGTATTTCCACTCGGGGTCGGAGCTGGTCGTGCGCGCGCCCCAGAGACGGAATCCGCGTCCTTCAAAGAACCGGAAACAATTGATTCCTTCCGGGTTCAGGACTTCCTGCTGCGCTTTGTTCAAGGTCTTTTCAAAGCCGACGGCGAGCCGCACCACCTCGTTTGCCGGCGCTTTGTAAACCGCCCGCTCGACGTCGTTGCGCGCGTAAATTCCGCTCACGAAACCGCTCGGCGGAAGGTCGATTTCCGTCTGCGTCACAGGGTCGAGAATTTTCACCCACGGATAGTAGAAAGCCGCGTATTTCGAATCGATTTTCGCCTTCATCGCGCGCACGTCGGAAATCGTTTGCTTGTCGCCGCTGTCGAGTACCGCAATCCGGTAACGCATTCGTTCGGCGTGCGAAATCAGAAGGCTGTTGATGGTCGAAGCCTGCGATTGATATTTGGCATCGGAAAAATTAAAGGTTGCGCCGGGCGCGGCGACAATCGAGATGTCTTCGATGTCTTCAAACGACTTCAAGCCCGTTTTGAAAGGCTCGTCGTCTTCCGCCGTGCCTTCATATTCGTTTGCGGTCGGACGATTTCCTTCGTTTCCGCCGTCGAGCAGCATTTCAATCGACCGGTCATCGTCCTTTGAATCTTTGGAAAGCAAAGTATTTCGCAGACGTCTTGTCGTGTCAGACTGCATTGCATCGCTCACACCGAGCAAAAATGCCAGAACGTCCGTCCCCTTTTGCAAGTTTTCCGCATCGATGACAATCGGCAGGCGGCGCGCTTCGGAAATGCTCGCGGGTTCTTCGGCAAATTTGGTGAAAACCGAGTCGGGCGTACCGAAACTTTTATGATCCGGGTCGAGCGCCAGATTGTCCCACGTGTTCGGAATCGCGTCCGGGTCTTCAATCGCGAGCGTCGTCACCGCGAGATTGATAATGCGGATTTCGTCGCCGTCGTCGACGTTCAGGTTTTCCAGATTTATGATTTTGCCCGGCGAAGAGGAAGCGAAGTTGTCGAAGCGCCAAAGTATTGCTCCCGTCTGGCTGTCGCGTTCAATTCGCGCCTGATAAAAATCCTGCGGCGGCGGCGGCGGCGGCGATGTAACCAGCGGCGGCGAAACCGGCGACACGACCGGCGGGGGCGGCGACGGTTTCGGCGGCGCGTTGGTAATCACGACGATGTCGCCTTCAAACAAACCGGCAAGCGTCGGTTTTTTATTGCCGTCCTTGCCGAGAATGCTCTGACCGACGCGAAAAGTCAGCCGGACGCGCATTTTTCCAGCCTTGCCGGGGAACCGCGCGCTGACCCGAATCCATTTCGCAGCGGGCGACGTTAGCCGATCGGGCTGGGTTTGCGAAACTCCGGTGCGCGTCAGAAACGCGTCGGCGCGCCCGTCGTCGAAACCTGACACTTCCGGGTCGGGCTGAATGGCGTTAAATGTGCGCGAAATATAGAGGCGCTTACCGCCTTCTTCGAAAAAAGCGCGCACCGCGTGCCACATATAGTTGTGCATTTTTTCCCGCACGTCGGCGAACTTGAATTGCTGGCGGTCGCCGTAAACGCGCTCAAACTCGGCAAGACTGGTTATCACGTCAGGCTCCAGATTGACCGGTCCGAACCGTGTCGGACCGACGAACCCCGTCGTGGTTGTCCCAACGCCTTCGATTGACTTGGAACGAAACGAAACTTCTTCGATATAGACACCGGGCGCAAGATATTCAGGCATTTGATTTTCTCCTTTTTCTTTCGACTTTTTTAAGCCGGACTAACAAACAAATAAGACGAAGCCGTTTCGACGGCAGGCGAAAGATTCGACGCCTCCCGCGAGCGCAGAATCAATTCCCTGCCGACCTTCAAAACGGCGGTTGTAAAACTTTCGGTTTTTGCCGCGTCTGCCCAGAGCGTGCCGTTTCTCTGTTCCAAAACGCGCTTCAAATCGGGCAGAAATTCTTCTGTTTCCTCACCGGAAACCGGCGGCGAAGAAGGCGGCGAAGAAACCTCGAAAACCTTTGCGGGTTCGTATTTAATCGCTAAATCCAACGCCCATTGCTGTTCGGCGAGCGTGACGCGCGTGGCATCCGAAGGCGGCGAAGTAAACGGATTGTTTTGGGGCGAAAGCGCCGGGAACATCAGCACGATACGCCCTTGGCGGTCGGCGATTCCGCGCGCGACGAGACTGCCGCTGAAAAACGCTTCCAGCACTGCAAACGACGCCGGCTTGTCTTTACTCTCGTGCAGTTCGGCGCGAATCATAGCCGCTGCACCCAATGGCTTACGCGTCGGTGCGGAATAAAGCGGAATGCTCGACAAATCTTTAGCGGGCGAGACCGGCGGAATATTTTTCCAGCGGTAAATTCCCTCAACCGGAAGCTCTACTTCGAGCCGAAACGGCTGAAAGCGACGCTCGTTATCGGTGACTTCGGCGATAAAAGTTTTTTTCCGGTTCTTATATGATTCCCAGAATTCGGCGCTGCCGTCGCCGCGCGTAAATTCTTCCAAGCCGTCCGCCTTGTGCAGAACATAAACGCCCGAACGGTTCGGAAAAGCTTCGGTTCTTTTTTTCCAGACGGTTTGCCGGGCAGGATAAACCGAGACAGAAAGCCCGTCCGTCACTCTTTCGCCGGTCGCCGCGTCGTGAAAACACAATCCGAGCGGCGCGACGAGAGTTAGTTTTTCGATGTTTGGGAATGGGAACATAATTCTTACAACATTCCTTTTTTTAACCGACTTAAATATTTACGAAATCGAGTTCACGAGTTTGAACCGGAGCGGATTCCGCCGCCGAAATGGTCGAATCGATGCCGATAATCCGCGCGATATAACCCACGGACGACGGCACGCTAATCTTAAAAGTGCTCCAGAGATTCGACATATCCTGAAGCGACAGCGAATGAAAAATAATCTCGACCGTCTCGTTGGGTTGAAACACGTCCGTTTCAGTCCCGAAATGATTCAGTCGTCCGGCTGAGAGAATCGGCGCGTCTTCGAGCGTCCGCATCGCCCAGCCTAAGATTCTTTGCTGTTTGACGGCATCTTTTGCCCAGACCGTGAGTAAGTAATACAAATCGAGCGGCAGCGGCGGACGGCGGGTAATTCCGTCCAAACCTGTTTTTGATGGAAAATTGCGAAGCGCGGCGTTTATCTCGACGCGATAGAGAAAAAGCGAAATGCCTTCTTCCATCGGCGATGAAAAATTGGCAGTTTGATAAAGTTCAAATCGGGCATTGGCGAATTCCGATTTGGGGATGTTGTCAGCCAGGAGACCTAGAACCGTCTGTCCGGTGACCGCGATAGCCTGTGCTTTTGCCACAAATACTACTCCTGACGGGGGACCAAATAATAAATTTGTTAGCGATGATTTTTCGGCGCGGGCGCTTCATGAAAAGCATCCGAATTTGAAAATCAAAGACAGTTAAACTAAAACCTTTTGACGAAAATTGCTTTTAAAAACTTCGGGCAATTTGAAAGAAAATAATTAAAAAAATTATAAGGGCAATGATACGCCCGTCTTTTTGAAATTGTCAACGTTTTTTCAAAAAATTAACATAAAACAAAAATGTTAGTTCCTTTTTTCTTATTTTTTAACGAGTGTTTTATCGTTTACATTGCGAATATATGGGCATGACGCCCGGCTTTCATGAATTTTGCCAAATATTTTTAATAAGTTTTGTCATTTCCGCGATTCAGGCTAAAATTTTTCCAGATGATTAAACTTCTCGCGCTCGACCTCGACGGAACGCTGCTCGATTCCCGCGGCAAAATTTCCGAAGAAAACAAAACGGCTATCCGCCGCGCCGAAGAAAAAGGCGTGCTGGTGACGATTGCAACCGGCAGACGTTTTCGCGATGCGCGTCCGGTGGCGCTCGAAATCGGTTTCAACGCGCCGATTGTGACGCATAACGGCGCGCTTTTGAAATTTGCCGAATCTCTGGTAACGGTTGAATTTTCACTGCTCGCGAGCGAGACGGCGCGCGAAATTTTGCGTGTCGGCAAAGCGACGGGCGGCGACGCGCTCGTCAGCATCGACCCGCACGGAAGCGGAACTTTGCTGTACGACACGGTTTCGGATGAAAATCTGCCGCTCAAAAAATATATCGCGTGGGCGCGCAGCCTGCACGGCGACGAGGCGGAAGAATCCGTCCGGCACGTCCGTGATTTACGGGAAATAGTCGAACAAACGGAGGTCGTTCACATTTCGTTTTCCGGTGCGTGCGCGCCGATGTTTGAAATGCAGCAAATCCTCGAAGGCGAGCTGCAAAATTCCGTCAATATTTTAGCGACCGTTTACCCGCATCTCGACTTTACGCTGCTCGACCTCCTGCCGCCCGACGCGTCAAAAGGCATCGGCGTCGAAAAGCTTGCCGCGCGGCACGGATTCGGACACGAAAACGTGATGGTTTGCGGCGATAATTTCAACGATTTGGAAATGCTCGAATTTGCCGGAACGCCCGTCGTAATGGGCAACGCCGCGCCGGAATTGCAGGAGCGCGAAGATTTTTACACGACTTTAAGCAACGATGAAAACGGCGTCGCTGCGGCAATCGAAAGATTTATTTTAGCCGCGGATTAAGGCGGAATTTTTATTTAAGTTCGCTTATGTTAATCTGTGGTTTTATCATTTATAAGGAGATTTTTAATGGCAAATAGAAAAGCAGTTATCGAAACGAACAAGGGCACAATCAAATTTGAGCTTTTAGAAGAGGACGCGCCGAAAACGACCGAAAATTTTCGGCTGCTGGCGGAAAAAGGTTATTACGACGGCGTAATTTTTCACCGCATCATCAAGAATTTTATGGTTCAGGGCGGCGACCCTCTGGGCGAAGGCTACGGCGGCGAATCAGCCTGGGGCGGAAAATTTGCGGACGAAATCGACAAAACTTCCGCGCTTTACCAGGGACCGTACAGCAGAGGCACGGTCGCGATGGCAAATGCCGGACCGAACACGAACGGCTCGCAGTTTTTTATCATGCACATCGATTACCCGCTGCCGCCGAGCTACACGAAATTCGGCAAAGTAATAGAAGGACAAGACGTTGTCAACGCGATTGCCGAAACCGCGACTGATCACCGCGACAAACCGCTCGAACCGGTCGTGATGGAAAAAGTTTATATTGAAGAATAACGGAAAATGGAAAACGGAAAGTGGAAAATAAGAAAATATTTTCCACTTTCCGTTTTCCATTTTCCATTTTGTTATGCGGGCAGTAATTCAGCGTGTAGCGCGCGCAAAAGTTACGGTTGACGGCGAAACGACGGGCGACATCGGGCGAGGGATTTTGGTTCTGCTCGGCGTTTCGCGCGCCGATACGGAAAAAGAAGCGCTCTATTTGCTTGAAAAAACGCTCAATTTGCGAATTTTTGAAGACGCCGAAGGCAAAATGAATCTTTCGCTTCTCGATATTAAAGGCGCGCTGCTGGTGGTTTCGCAGTTCACGCTCTACGGCGACGCGCGAAAGGGTCGCCGACCGTCTTTTATCGAAGCCGCCGCGCCGCCGGAAGCGAACCGTTTGTATGAATTTTTCGTCGCGCAGGCGCGTCGCCAAATCGAACAAGTCGGCACCGGACGTTTTCAGGCGATGATGGATGTCGAACTGGTCAACGACGGTCCGGTCACGATTCTGCTTGACAGCGACAAAAATTTTTAGAAAATCTTTCTTTGGCATAAATTTATGATTAAAAAATCTATTCTTTTTCTTGTTTTATTTTCTCTCTGCTTCGCGCTTTCGTGCAATAACAAGACTTCCAACACAAAAACATCGAACGCCAAAACGGCGGCAAACGCCGATGTCAAACGCGGCGTCGAACCAGTCCCGGACGCCGAAGCAGCCGTTCTCGACACGGATTTCGGTCCAATCAAAATCGAGCTTTATTCAAACGTCGCGCCGAAAATGGTCGCGCGTTTCAAAGAGCTTGCCAGAGAAGGTTATTACAACGGAATCGCGTTTCACCGCGTCAACCAGAGCGTGATTCAAGCCGGAAACGCCGACACCAAACCGGGCGCGAAACCGTCCGGCGTAAAAGAAGGCGATTCGGGCAAACCGAGTGTTGATGCCGAATTTTCCGACATTAAATACGACGCCGGAATCGTCGGCGCGGCGCGTCTCGGGAACGACGTCAATTCGGCAAATTCGCAGTTTTTTATTACCTTAAAACGCGAGCCCGGATTTGACGACAAATACACGATTTTCGGCAAAGTCATCGACGGCATGAACACTGTCATGCTGATTTCGGGCGCACCGCGCGACGGCGAAAAACCAAATCCCGACATCAGAATAAAATCGGTGACGATTCAGCCAAGATAGATTTTTTTTGCTATAATTTTCTTCTTATGCTCGCGTAGCTCAGTGGATAGAGTGCTTCCCTCCGAAGGAAGAAGTCGCAGGTTCGAATCCCGCCGCGAGTATTATTTCTTTTTAAATCCCGCCGGAAAATGCAGAAAATCACGAGCCGCGAAAATCCGAAACTAAAATTCGCCCGGCGGGTGCGCGACTCGCGCGAGAAAGGTTCGATTTTTGTCGAAGGCGTCCGGCTCGCGGAAGAAGCTTTGCGCTCGCGAGCCGCTGTAAACGAGATTTTTGTGTCCGGCGATTTCAATCAAAACGAGCGAACCGGCGAATTAATCCAGAACTTTCAATCTAAAAATATTTCGATTAATGAAGTTTCCGCAAAAATTTTCGGGTCGATTGCCGACACGAAAACCTCGCAGGGAATCATTTTAATCTGCGAAAAGCCGGAAACCCGGAAAGAGACTTTTGAAACTGAATTTTCACGGCAAAAGGACAAATTGCCGGTCGTCGTTTTTCTTCACGAAATCAATAATCCTTCAAATTTGGGCGCGATTCTGCGAACTGCCGAAGCCGTCAACGCTGCCGGAATCGTTATTTCTGAAAATTCGGCGGACGTTTTTTCGCCGAAATCTTTGCGCGCTTCGATGGGCGCGGGCTTTCGTCTGAATCTTTGGACAAACGCCGGTTTTACGGAAGTTTTGGAATGGGCGCGAGAAAAAAATCTGGTTTCGACCGCCGCCGATGTCAACGCCGCGAAAAGCTATTCGGAAATTGATTGGACGAAGCCGCGCCTCCTTGTTTTCGGCTCGGAAGCGCACGGTTTGAGCGCGGAGAATTTTCGAGAAATCGACGAAAGCCTGATTATTCCGATGGAAAACGAGGTCGAAAGCTTGAATCTGGCGGTTTCGTGCGGAATAATTTTGTTTGAAGCAAAAAGACAGTCCAAAACAGAAAGCTCGAATCTTTGCCGGTAAAATAAATCAGCTTTGCGTCTCAAACTCTAAGACGCAAAGCTATTTTTAGCAGTACAAAATCGGGTAAACATTTTTCCTGCCAGCCGGTTTACTGATTCGCGGCTGAATTGCTTTCCGCGACCGGCTGTTCGCCGCCGCTGAGAAACTTCAGCTCTTTTTCAAACGCCGCCTGCGCCGCCTTGTCCTGCGAAATCGTCAAACCGATGGTAATGTCCGAGGTCAGAACGGATTTGTTTGCCGATTCGGAGTATTCACCGAGTTTATTTCGCGCTTCGATAAACGATTTCTTGGCGTCTTCATATTTTTTGTTGAGAAGCTGCGCCCTGCCTAAAAGATAAAAATCGGCGGCGTCGCGCGGCGGCGTTTTTTCATACCGAGCGATAACCGAATTCGGATTCGCATCAACTGTCCGCCGCGATTCTTCAAACGTCCCAAACGCGACATTTGAATACTGCGCATCAGGGATTCGCGGAGCTTCCGACGGTTTCGCGGTCATTGTCAGCCAAACGTAATAACCGGCAACGCCCAGAATCGCGCCGACCAGCAGCCAGAGCAAAGACAACAAAATTTTTCCGATTCCGTCGCTGTCGCGTTTTGTTTGCGTTTCATAAACTGCCGAAGCTTTCGGCGTTTCGATTCTTTCCACGGGAACTGCTGCCGGTGCCGCGCCTGCCGCGCTCGCCGCGAAAGCCGCCGTGTTTAGTGCTTCCGCCGGTTCGGGCGCGGGCGGCGAAACCTGCCTTCCGGGTTCTTCCATCAAATACGATTCATCATCGTTTGAATAGCCGGCATTTTCAAACGGCTTAACCGGCGAAAAGGTTTGACTCGTCGGCGGAGCCTGCATCGCGGCGGGCATTTCGAGCGAGCGCGTCGGAATTTCGTTCGAATCAGGATCTAAATCGACCGGCTCGATTGGCGCGATTGGCGCGATTCTCGCGGTTTGCGAAACTCCCTGCCGCGCGGTGGCAACGGTCGCTTCTTCGTCCGCGACATTCGGCACGATGGTCGGCAAATCCTGCATATTTTCTTCGGCAGCCCGAAAAATGTTAACGATGACTGCCGTCAGATTGTCTTCCGCGCCGCGCGAATAGCAGATTTCCTTCATTTTCGCGCAGATTTCCGACGGCGAGGCATTCGCCATCAAAAGCTCGCGGAGTTCCACGTCGGAAATGTGCCGCGTGATGCCGTCCGAGCAGAGCAGGAATTTCGTATTGCCGTCGAACATGATGGTTTTCATATCGACTTCGACCGAGCCTTCCGCGCCGAGCGCGCGCGAAATCACGTTGCGCGAGGGATGATTGGCGGCTTGCGCGGCGGTCATGCGTCCGGCGCGCACTTCTTCTTCGACGACCGAATGGTCCTGCGTTTCGCGGTAAAGACTGCCTCTCCCGTCAAGCCGGTAAAGCCTTGAATCGCCGACGTGACCGATGGTCGCTATGTTTCCCGCAATATGCAGCGCGACGACGGTCGTTGCCATCGTCGAAAGCTGCGGCAAATCGGTCGACATCTGATGAATCGCCGAATTGGCACGCTCGATGGCGATTTTCATCATTTCTTCGGCATCGCCGCTCGCTTGCAGATTGACGAACGCTTCGCCAAGAATTTCCACTGCCATCTGCGAAGCCACGTCGCCTGCCTGTGCGCCGCCGACGCCGTCGGCAACCGCAAACAGTCCGAGATTTTTCATTTCAAGGAATGAATCCTCGTTCTGCGGTCGTTTCTGGCTTAAACCGCGGTCGGAAACCGCCGCCGAATAAATCTGAAAATTGTTGTCCGTCATTTTTTTCTCCGCGTTTGAAATCGGGTAAAACTCATCTACTGTAAACCTTCTTCCGTCTGGTCAACCAGGCGGTCAACGGCGTTGCGATGCGAAAACGCCATAAGCATTCCGAGCATGACAAAGCTCGTTATCAGCGAAAATCCGCCATGGCTCACGAACGGCAAAGTGATTCCGGTCATCGGCAGCGCGCGCGTGATGCCGCCCATATTGACAAGCGCCTGGAAGCCGATAAACGCCGTCAGTCCGGCGGAACACAGCTTGCTGAACATATCTCTTGAATCTAAAGCAGTTCTGACGCCGCCGCTGACGAAAACCAACAGCGCAAAGATTACCAGCAAACCGCCGAAAAGTCCAAGTTCTTCGCCGATGGCGGCGTAAACGTAATCCGAATCCGAAACCGGAATCAGTTCGACATAGCCCAATCCCAAGCCGCGCCCGGTGGTGCCGCCCGAAGCCAAACCGAAGGTCGCCTGCGCCGGCTGAAAAGCCAGCTCGTCAAACCATATGTCAACGTTAATTGACTTTAATAGATTCGGGTCTTCTTCAATCATCTGCGGCAGCTGCGGGTCTTTTTTTACCAGCTCGGCGTATTTCTTATCGTAAGTATCTTTCCACCAATCAGTTTCGGGCGCGGGCGGCGTAAAGCCGTCGAGCCAGAGATGAAACCGCTGTTGAATGCGGTCGGGCAGAATCTTTTTGACGGGTTTCGCCAACGTCGGAAGAAACGGAATCTTTTCCTGCGTGTTCTCGGGTAACGCGCCGACCACCAAAATGCTGACCATTAGAACGACGCTGCCGATAAGCACGAAGCGCTGGGAAAAACGGCGCACGGCAATCACGAAAAGCGTGACGTAAACCGAGCTGAAAACCATCATCTGCCCGAAATCTTTGAGCACGAAAAACGGCACAAACGGCATCATCGCCATGACGACCAGCGGAAGCACGTCTTTGGCGCGCGGAACTCCCCAATAGGTTCGCGCCAGATTTTTATAGAGCACCGCCAGGATAGCCGCAAAACCGATTAGAAAGGGGATTTTCGCCGGTTCCCACGGTGTCATATTGCCGAGCGCTTTGCCGGCGCGCGACGTAATCGCCGCCAGCAGCAACGGCACGAGCGTCAGCAAAACTATCAAAAATCCGTTGTCCTGCAGTAATCGGAGAACCTTGTCGCGCTGCATTAAAACAACCACGCCGACGAAACAGAAAATCGCAAAAATCGGAATCAGCGTTCTGCCCGAAAACAACACGCCGAAAAGCGAATCGGTGACCGGCGGGCGCGGTGTTTCTTTCGACAAATCGACCGGTTCGGGCGGCGTTTGCGGCAAGCCCATCAACTGCTTCTTTTCCGGCGAATAGTTTTCCTGAATGTAATGCATCTGCGCGGTCTTGATTTTTTCCTGCCGCACTTCCGCCTTTTTGTCTTTCTGAACGTATTCGGGGTCGCTGAAAAGCCGGTACTGGACGGTCAAGCCGATTGAAAAAAGCAAAACCGCCGACGTGTAAAGCGTCCAATTTCCCTGAAACTTAAAGACGCGCGAAAGGATTATCGGCAAAATCGCGAGGAATGCGAGCAGTCCGACGTCCCGGCTGGCGGTTATAAAACTCGTTTCATAACCGCGAATCAACGCGCCGTAATAGACGGCGTAGTGCGAGATTGCCGTCAAAAAGACAATCAAAATCAAAATCAAAAAATGCGACGACGCTCTGCTTTTCATTATCTTCCTTTCTTTTTGGTAGGAGCCTGAGTTTGTGTTTTGGGCTTGTATTTATCGCCCAAAAGCCCGAGTTCACGGAGTTTTAAAATAACGTTCGCGGCAATCGGCGCGGCAGTTGTCGCACCGAATCCGCCTGCTTCGACGACGACCGCAATCGCAAACTGCGGTGCTTCGGGTGAATCTTCCGCGCCGAGCGGACCGATGCAGATAAACCAGCTGTCGGTGCGCTCGAACGATTGCGGCTCGTCGTATTCTTCCATCTCTCCGGTGGTCGCGTTTTTGCGTTTTTTCCTGACCGTCACGCGCTTGCCGGTTTTCTCGTCATACAACGGCACGACCTTTTCCGCCGTTCCGGTTTTGCCGCCGACGCGAATTCCCGTTCCGCCGAGTTTTCCGGCAACGACGACGCCGGTTCCGCCGGGTTCTTCGACGACCGTTGACATAATTTCGCGCACCACTTTAGCTTGCTGCGGATTCAAAACCTGCGAAAAGGCTTGCGGCGCGAGGTCGGCTTCGATTTTCGGCTTCATCAGATTGCCGTTCATATTTGCCGGAATCGACGCAATCATCGCCATCTGAAACGGCGTCATTTGTCCCGCATAACCTTGTCCCATGCCTTCGAGCCCGAAGTCGAAAGCCGTAATTTTGCTGCCCGTGACCATTGTCGAGCGCGCCGGCGCGATTGAACCGGCGATGCGTTTATCCGAGGTGTTCAAAATGTCTGGATAAAAGCCCTGAAAGCTCGCTTCTTCGGGCGTGTCAACGGCGGCGATGCCGACGAGCTGCGCGGTTTCCTTCATGCGTTCGCGCCCGAGTTCGTTGGCGAGCTGCGCAAAATATTGATTGCTCGAAACTTTGTAGGCGAGCGCGATGTCCTTTTCGCCGCAGCCGCCGTCGCACACGCCGACGACCGTGTTCGGCGGAATGAATTTCTGTGTCGCGTCAACAATCGGGCGATAGCCTTTGACCGGTCGATAGCCGTCCGCAAAACTTCCAAAAGTCGTGTCCTGTTTGCCGGCGCGGAAAGCGGACATCATCGTTAAGGTTTTAAAGGTCGAACCGGGAACGTAAAAAGCACGCGTCGCACGGCTTAAAAGCGGCTGGTTCATCTTGTCGCCTTCGAGCTTGAGATAACCATCGAGCGTCGCGGCGTCAGACAGCGTGAACGAGGGGTTGGAATACATTCCCAAAATATCGCCGCTTTGCGGATTAAGGACGACAATCGCGCCTTTTTTGCCTTCGAGCTGCTTTGCTAAAAAAGACTGCAAATCGCGGTCAATCGTAATCCGCACGTCCTTGTTTTCCGGCTCGGGCTTTTTGTATTTCGTCAAAATTTCCCACGATTCCGGCATCGGGTCGGCTTCGCGCCGGTAAAGCGTGCGCTCTAATCCCGGCGTTCCGCGTTCGGTTCCGAGCAGATGCGCCAATTCCTTTTCGAGCGGAAAAGTGCGGTCAATCGTCCCGTCTTTATCGACTTTGTAATAGGCGAGCGCGCTTCCTAATTTGCCCGAACGGTCGAGCATCCAGCCGCGCAGGCTGGCGGCGTTGGTGCGCCGGTTGCGCAAATCCTTGTAGCTCAAAGCCTGAAACTGCTCGTTTGAATCGTCAGCGTAATACGTCCAGTAAACGTGAAATCCGTAGACCGTAAAGGCAAGCAAAACAAAGACGATTTGCCAGATTCTGAGACTGCGGTTGGTCAGCGTCGAGCTGAGTTTTTTGACGACTTCGCGCGGCAGATTCTGCTCGAAATTAAATTTCGGGCGGCGGAAATTGCCGTAGAAGCTCATTACCAAAAACCAAATCATAACCAGCATTCCGATGAGATAGACGATGCTCAAACCTGCCGGCGTGCGTTCCAGAATCTGCCCGCCGAAGATGTTTTCCGGACGGAGCTTTTCGAGTTGAAAAAGAAACAGCAAAATCATTTTCAATTTAATCCTCGTTTGAAAAATCGTAATTGATGCGGTCCTGCGTCGACGAAGAATTTTTCGTTTCCGCTTTTTCCTTAACTTCGGGTTTTACCGGATTGACCTGTACGAATTTGGTTTCCGGCGTGTTGTCCGGCGGCTGAATATTTTCCGCCGGGTTCGGTTTTTGAGGCACGAACTGGGTATTTACGGAAATGTCTTCCTTCGAATTAAAAGCAAGCGTTTGAATATCGCGCTGGCTGGCGGAAAATTGCTCTGGCGGGACTTCGTCATTCATCGAAACTTCCTGAGTGGCACCTTCTTCGATTGCTTGCGGAACGTGCTGAAACACGACTTCGATGTTGCCGAATTTGACTTTATCGACGCCGGCAATCGGAAAAGCACGCCCGTAGGCAATACGCTGGTCGTTGATAAATGTTCCGTTGGTCGAGCCGGTATCGGCGACCATTAACTGCTTTTCGGAGTTTAAAACCAGCGCGCCGTGAATCTTTGAAACGCTCGGGTCGTCGATGCTCAAATCATTCTCCTTCGTCCGCCCGACGCTGCGGCGCTGTTTCGCTTTGAATTTCAGTTCGATATTTCGAGTCTTTCCGCCGGGCAATGTGAAATTGGCGATAAAGGTTTCCGGTTCGGCTTCGGGCGGCAATTCGGGCGGCGGTTCGGGTATATAATCGCCGACCTTGATTTGCGGCACGGTGACGTTGACCGCCGCTTCGCGTTTTTCCTCGTCGAATTTGTCGAAAGTGACCATCAATTTGACGCCTTCGGTAAAATAATCCGGCGTGACTTCCAGATGTATCGGCGCATAGGTGTGATAGCGGTTGTCGTTGATGTGGTCAATCGCCGCAATGGTCAATTCATTTTCGAGCCGCTTGATGGCTTCTTCCGAGTCTGTCGAAAATTTGTCCCACTGCATCTTGAGCTTGATGTTGTGCGGCACGAATTTACCGGTTGAGCCCAGGTCTTTGACTTCCAAATCAAGCAGTTTTTTTAATTTTTCGCTGAGCTCGCTCGTCGCCAGACTGCTCGAAGGCGTCCAGCGCCGACCCGTTAGGCGGTCAAGGGTATCGCCGAGTTTGGTCAGCACGCCGCGCATCAACCAATCGAGCGAAGTTTTTTTCTTTGACGAATTGTTATCTTCGGACATTATCGAGTTTATAAGTGAAACAATTTTTTCCCATCAGTTCAGATGCCGTCATTTTAGCCGAAACCGTTCTTAAAAGAAAGTGAATTTGCCCGGATAATTTTCGAATTTTCATAAAATTAAAATTTTTTTTGGAATATGTTTTACATTGTTTATCTCTCCTTAGTAAGTCAGTTTGAAAATATTTCATTCACCGAATCAGTCAAATTCAGTCAAATTGAACGAGTCATTACCAACCCTCGATATAACAGCTATCACAAAATATTTTTTTAAGAGTTGAGGATAGGAGAATTATGTCGCGTGGCTTTTCGATGGTCGAGCTTTTAATAGTTCTGACGGTTATCACAATTTTGCTGGGGATTTCGCTGTTTTATCTGTCGGGGCACGAGCGCCTGCTTCGTCCCGACGAAGAAGCGTTGAAAATCATCGACGTGTTTCAGGAAGCGCGCCAGCGTTCGCTGACGCAGCGCGAAACAATGCGTGTCGAGATTGATTTGACCGATAATATGGCGCGCCTGATTGACGAAAATCTGCCGGGTTCGGCGGGCGACGACCGGGCGGTGAGAAGCGTCGTGCTGGTTCCGCAGGCAGAAGTCAAATTAGATTCGCGCCCACCCGATATTTCAACCAATCCAACCGAAATGATGAGCGTTCCGGCGGCGCAGTTCCGTCCGAGCGTTTACCCGTCGAGCACGGCGCACAACGTCTGCACGTTCCGGTTTTTACGAAACGGTACGGTCGTCAACGAAGGAACCGACGCCCTCGGCTCGAATGCGACGACGACCGGTTTGACGCTTTTTATCTGGTCGCCGAAGCCGAATTCGACGACCGAATCTGAAATCGCGCGCGCCATCACGGTCATCGGCGCAACCGGTTCGGTTCGGTTCTGGGAATACAACCGCAGCCTTTCGGACGCGAACAAATGGAAAGATTCGCGCCGGATGAGCATTTACGGCGGCACGGCGGGCGGCTCGAACACCGCTCCCAACGCGGGAAATTAATCCGTTAGAAAAATTGTCCAATGTCCAAATTTTCAATAAAAAGGCAAATTAATCGAAAATCGCGCGAACACGGATTTTCTTATATTGACGTGATGATTGCGCTCGTCATTTTGATGGTCGGAATCCTGGCATCGGCGGCGGCTTTGACGGCAAATCTCGTCCGCTCGTTTGAAACCGAAAAACAGGTGATGGCAAAACAAATCGCGCTTTCGACGATTGAATCGATATTTTCGGCGCGCGATATTGCCCGTCCGGGCGCGGTTTCGGGCTGGAATTCGATTGGCAACACGGGAAGCAATCCTGATTCTTCAGGCACGCCGCAGGGCGTTTTTCTGACCGATTTTCGCCCGATTCGCGCTGATATGGGGTGGGACGGCGTCGCCGGAACGGCTGACGATGCGTGCGCGGCGGGCGCGGCTTGCCTGGTTACGGGGCACCCCGCCAACGCGAGCGAAGTCGTTACCGGTTTCGATCGAAAAATCGTCATTACCGATCTGCAGGATTCCGAGCGCCCATCGCCGCCGCACCCGATTTCGCGCCGCCGGATTGACGTGACCGTGCGTTATTTCGTCAATCAACTACGGCGTGAACAGACCGTTTCGACCATTATTACAAACTACGCGGAATAAAAAAGTTTTGAGTTCCGGCTTGGTTCGGCTTCTGTGGGGGATGGAAACCGCAACGAAGCCGGAACTCAAAATGCCTGTAAATTAATGAAGAAAATTACTGAAAATCGAGATTCTTCGGCAAGCGGCTTTTCGATCGTCGAAATGATTGTTGCGATGGTTCTTTTTATGATAATCATCGGCGCGATTTACGGGCTTTTGCAGGTCGGTTTGATTGACCGCAACCGCGCCAGCCGCCGGTCGGACGTTTTGAAAAATGCGCGCGCCGCGATGCATCTAATCAGCCGGGACGCGCTCAATGCCGGCTTGAGCTACAACAAAAGCGGCGCGATTGTGCCCGACAATTTCATTTCCCAGCGGCTCGGAACGCCTGTCGACGCCGATAACGAGCGCGACGTTCTGACTTCGATTACCGGCGGCGACAATCTATTTTTCGACATCCTGAGTCCCGATTCGAATGCGCGCACCGATTTGATTGCGTTTGCCTACCGCGACACGGATTTTAACGGCAGCAGCATGATTTCGCTGAACAACGCGACAAGCGTGACCGGTCAGCCGGCGACCGTTCGCCTGCAAACCGCGCCGTCGGAAGCGCGCAACGCCAAAGGCTTTGATTTATACCTGGTCGAATCGGACAGCACGCAGGTTGCCGTAATGGTCACCGGATTGCCGTCGGGCAGCGCGATTGATATTGCGCCGGGCGACCCGCTCGGGCTTAATCAGCCGCTCAACGGCTCGGGCACGGGCGTCAGTCTGCTGCAGAAATGCTCGGTTACCGTCACGGAAAACTGCACGACTTATCTGGCTTCGGTCAAACGGTTTTTCTGGGTTTCGTACAAGGTCAAAAGCGACGGCACACTGGTCCGGACAACGTTCGGCAACAATACCGGCGCGCTCGCCGCCGAGCAGATTCAGGAGCTGCCGGTTGCCTACAACATCCAGAATTTTCAGATTCGGTACGTTTTAGAAGACGGCTCGACCACCGACAACCCGTCGGTCGGCGCGGACGGGATTGCCGGAACTGCCGACGACCGACCTTCGAATTTTAATCTGGTCCGGCAAATCGTCGTGACGATAACGGTTCAGGCGACCGAAAATGACGAACAGCTCGACAGACCCGACAGCATAACTTTAACCGGAACATTCAGCGCACGAAATTTAGAATACGACGCAGGCTAAAAGCCGTTAATCACGAGTTCCGGGTCACGGGCGGGGTTCGGTTTTAACTTGGGACTTGAGACTTTGGGACACGGGGGACTAATGAAAGGAGTGAGAATATGAAAAAACTTTGGGCGAAACGCGAAGACGGCTCGGCGATTGTGATTGCTCTGCTGATTTTGACATTGTTGACGGCTTTTGTGGCGCTTGCCGTGACGCGGACGACGAGTGAAACCATTGCGGCGTCGAACGACGCGGCGGAATCGCGCGCTTTTTCGGCGTCGCAGGGCAGTCTGGAAATCATGACGCGCAATTTCGACAAGATTTTCGAGGAAAAGCTCTCGCCCGCGCCGAACGATTTGCGGCATATCGAATCTTTGACGCCGCCGCAATTCGACGGATATGAATTCATTCAAACTATCCAGCAAACCGAAGCGCCCAAAACGGTGGTGATGAGCGGGCAGCTCCTGCAAGGCTTAAACGCCCTGCGTGATGAATGGCAGGTTGACACGACCGCAACCGATAAATCGAACGGCGTTCAAGTCGCTCTTAGACGCAAATTCTACAACAACCGCGTGCCGATTTTTCAGTTCGGGATTTTCTACGACGACGATTTGGAATTTCACCCCGGACCGCGTTTCGACTTCGGCGGGCGCGTCCATTCAAACGGGAACATGTTTTTAACGGCAAATACCGGACTTTATTTTTCATCGCGCGTTTCGGCGGTTGGACAGGTTTTGACCGATGTCGGTCGCAACGGTCGCGATTGGTCGACGTGGGGCGAAAACGTCTGGATAAAAAACGGCTCGGGAACTTACCAGAAGCTCACGCACACGATGGGCAGCGTTCTAAAGTCGCCGGCGAGCGGCGCGCCCGTTTTTTCAAACTCCGATATGCCGACCGTTTATAAAAGCGGCGCGTGGAGCACGAATAAGGGACTTTTTCAGGGCAATCTTTTGTCCGAGCAGAAACCGCTTAATCTGCCTTTGAAAATCGCGAGCACGATTGCCGGCGCGCCCCTCGATTATGTTGAACTTATCAAACGCGGCAAAAACATGGGCGATTTATGGAACGACGGCGTCGGCGTGACGCCCGTTACGAGCGCCAGCACCGATTCGGTCGTGACCAGCAAAGAGCGTTATTTTAACAAAAAAGGCATCCGCATTTCGCTCTCCGACAGCAAAGCGAAACTTCCCGGCTGCGCTTCGGGTACGGGAACCGCTGCCGTCACGACCGCCTGCGGCATTCGTCTGGACGGTAACTCCGCCGGAACCGAAACGCCGAATACCGATACGGACGGCTCGCGCGGCTATCTTCCGAAAGCGATGGTCGGCGGTTACCAGGCGACACGCTTTAACGGCGGGCGTCTGAGCGGACCGACGTGGATAAAAATCGAGATGGTCGGTATCGACGTGGCAAATAGCAGCATTGTGACGCAGGACATCACCGAAGATATTTTAAGTCTCGGCGTGACCGAAGCCGCGCCGTTCACGATTTCGGGCTACGGATTGCAGGACAGCCGTTCGGTAATCAAGCTCCAAAGATTCGCCATTCCCGGCGTTCAAGTGACGGCAACCGATACGAATTTCATGTCTTATCCGAGCATCGGCGGCACGAGCTACAACGTCGTCGTCGCCCGCGACCGACCGACCAGCGGCGGCATCCCGACCGGTACGGGCGCGTGGACGGTGCGCGACAACGGCTCGGTCACCGACCATCAGGCGCATTACAAAACGATTTCGCCGCCGACTTCAGGCGCGGGCTTCGAACAGCAAATCGTTCCGTTCCCGATTGAAATGTTCGACACGCGCGAAGGTCTCTACAACGACGGCATCGCCGTCGCCACCGTCTATCCGAGCGCGGCGATCCCGTGGGCGGGCGTGATGAGTATGGTGGATATCGACGTAACGAATCTGAAAAACTTTCTGGACGGCAATTACAACTCGTCGATGCCGCAAACCGGCACGGTTTTCACGACCGCCAACGGGCGCGCGCTGCGCAATTCGGACGTGCCGGAAGCCAACGGCTGGGTTTTGTATGTTTCCGACCGGCGCGGCGACGCCGATTTTGACGGCGAATACGACATGGAAGACATCTACGGCAACAACGACGGTATTCTTCAGCCGGGCGAGGACATCAACGGCAACGGTCGGCTCGATGCGAACTTCACGAGCGGTGAAGCCGTTCGATACGCCGGTTCGACCACCACCTACGATTCGCCCGCGAAAGCCGCATCCGTTGACCATTCATACTATCGCCGGGGCGTTCGCCTGATTCGCGGGACGAGGCTGCCCGGCAATTACGACCCCGGCGACCCGCTCAATACGAAAGGCTTTACCGTCGCCTCGGAAAACGGCGTTTACGTCTGGGGCAATTACAACGCGACCGGCATCAACTCGGTCGGTACGCCGACGCCCGCCGCGGATTACATTCCGCAAAACACCTCGGACCACATTCCCGCTTCGATTGTCGGCGACGCCGTCACAATTCTTTCGAACGCGTGGAACGACTCGAAAAGTTTCCGCAATCCGTTCGATTCCGCGCAGCGCGTGGCAAGCGAAACACACGTCCGGTTCGCGCTGCTTGCGGGCGACTCGCGCAGCAGTTTCGAAAACACGCCGAATCAGGGCGGCGGCGACCCGCGAATGTGCGGCGGCGTGCATAACTTCAAGCGTTTTCTCGAAAACTGGGGCAGCGTCCGGCTCAATTACGTCGGCTCGCTCATCAATTTATTCAACGCCCACAACAACAACGGCGCGTACAAAAATTCGGCAAAGATTTACAGCCCGCCGAACCGCAACTGGGTTTTCGACGCGTCATTCCTCGACCCGACGCGCCTGCCGCCCGGCACGCCGTTTTTCCAAAACATTCAATTGACGGGATTTCAAAGGGTGAATTAACCCGAGAATCTCCGTAAATTGTTGCCTGCGCAAAAGCCTTCGCATTAATGCGAAGGCTTTTGCGCGTCACAATATCAATATTGCAGCCGGTGCGGAAAGCCGAAAGGGTTTTAAATCATTAATCGCCTCGCTTATTAATCGTGCCGCGCGAACTTTGAAAAAATTCTTTCGTATCATTTTTATTGGTGAAATCGCACGTTTTGATATAGCATCTAATTGACCGAATGATAAGAGAACTTTCACTTATTAAAAGCCGCCTCGACGGACGCTACGACATCCAGGAACTTCTCGGTCGTGGAAGTTATGCGGAAATTTATGTTGCGCGCGACACGGTTGCGGCTCCGCAATCGGCGCATAAGCAGGTTGTCGTCAAGGCGCTCAACGTTTTCATGCAAAACGACCTCGACGCCGACCTCGAACGCACTTTGGTCGAAAATTTTCAAAACGAAGCGATTGCGCTCGACCGCGTCCGGCATCCGAATATTATCAGCCGGCTCGGGC
Source organism: Pyrinomonadaceae bacterium (assembly GCA_036403375.1). Classification (GTDB taxonomy): domain Bacteria; phylum Acidobacteriota; class Blastocatellia; order Pyrinomonadales; family Pyrinomonadaceae; genus JAFDVJ01. Next base: position 6,044 of record DASWRC010000206.1, on the reverse strand, counting down.
ACGGCACGGCACGCGACCTGCGCGGGATGGTTTTTCATTATCTCGTGCTCGAATATCTGACCGGCGGCGATTTATCAAGGGCTTGCCGCGAAAAGGCTTTGAGCTTTCAAAAAGCTTTCAGTTACCTTGAACAGGTGTGCGCCGGCTTGGCGCACGCGCATAACAACGGCGTCATTCACCGCGACATCAAACCGAACAATCTGCTTTTAACGGCTGACCGCGAAACCGTCAAAATCGCCGATTTCGGCGTCGCGCGGTTTTCGGCTTCGGATTCGCCGATTACGCGCGTCGGCTCGAAACTTTACGCGCCGCCCGAACACAACACGCTGCTTTCTGAAGGCGGTCAATACTACGAAGTTTCGGAGCTGACGCCTGCCGCCGATATTTATTCGCTGGCGAAAACCGCGTACTTTTTATTGACGTGCGAGCCGCCGCGCTTTTATGCCAACCAGCCGATTAAAGAGCTGCCGGTCGGCGTCCGGCACGAGCCGTGGGCGACGGTTTTGCTCGAAGTTCTGCGAAAAGCGACGCAAAACGACCCCAAAGACCGGCATCCCGATATTTACGAATTCTGGAAAGATTTTGCGCGGATAAAAATTCATACCCCGAGCGAAGACGGCGAAATCAAAACACAGGTCGCGACGCGTTCGGTCGCCACGCCGAAGGCGCACGTCGCGCGCGGCTACACGCCGCTCGCACCGCAGAAACCGGATTTTAATACGTCGCGCGAATTGAAATTTCAAAATAATCAGATTTTGAAAAATCCGGCGCTCGTCGTCAAAGTCGATAACGCGGCACAGCTTAATAATTTTCCCGGTCAAACTGTCAATCCATACCAAAATCAGCAACTCAATAACATACCCATCGCGCAGCCGCCGGTCGTGCAGGACGACGAGCTGGTTTATCAGGCAGAAATCGACCGACCGAAACGCCGGAAAAGCTTTCTCAATCGGTTCGTAACCTTTCTGCTCGTCATCTGCGTCTTCACGGGTATTCTCTACGCGACCCACAGTTATCTGCGCGGTGTGGGAATTTTGCCCGAAATCAAAAATCCTTTCGCCAAACAGACCGGCGTCGCAAACACCGACGTCAATTTGCGAGTCGAAGGCGACCCGAACAGTCAAAAAATCGGGTTTGTTCCGAAATTCTCGCGCGTGCGGATTGTAAATTCCAAAGAGAACTGGTATGAAGTTGATATAATCGAATTCGGTCGTCCAAAAGATGCCCCGGCGGATGCCGAACACGGTTGGGTTAATAAACGTTATATCAATGTGGATAATTAAGTTTAGAGTTCAGAGTTCGGAGTTCGGAGTTAAATCAATCTAACTCCGAACTCCGAACTCTGAACTCTGAACTCAAAAGAATATGAGCGTACTTGATAAAGTTAGAAAATGGATTGACGGCGAAACCAACGAGATGGTGTTGGAAGACGCCGCCCGCGACGCGCAGATCAAACCGCGCAGCCAGGCGGAAGAATTTATCGTCAAAATCGCGCGCGCGGTCGAAACCGTGATGCAAAACGAAATGGTTCCACTGCCGCAGGGCACGACGATTATTCCGACCGAATACACGATTTTCCTATCGGACGAAGACGACAAAAACTGGCAGGGCGCGAAACGCCGCGGGCTTGAACAAGGGCTCTATCACATCCTTGCCGAACGAGCGAAGGAAATCGCCGGGAAAAAGAAACTCGAAACCCAGAGCTTTGCCGTGCAGCTTCGCGTTGACGGCACGCTCGAAACCGGCGACATTCGCGTGCAGCATAGTTGGGAAGACCCGAACGCCAATAAAACCAGCATCCTTTCGCGGATGAAACCGAATGTTGAAATCCCGCCGAAACCGGTGCCGCAAAATCATCCCCCGCAGTTTCAGCCAAGTCAGCCGGGCGCGTCGGACGCGCCGCCGCCGACCATGCTGCCCGGAAGTTTTCAACCGAGCGCGGGTTATCAGTCGGCGGGACAGGCAGCGCCCGTCGCGGCTGAAGATTCAGCCGAAGAAATGACGCACGTTCAAAAACGCCAGCAGCCCGAGCTTTATAAACTCGAAATCTGGCGCGGCGGCGTCCGGCAAAACGTTGTTCCGGTTTACCAGAATCAAATCACTATCGGACGCGGCTCAAAATCGAAACCCGTCGATATTTCACTTCAGGGCGACCCCGAAATCAGCCGCCGTCATCTGACCTTTATGACCGACGGCAACGGTAATTTTTCGATGATTAACGAAGGGCGCAATCCGGCGATAATCAATAATTACGAACTGCCCCTCAATCAGCAGATTTCAATCTCGCCCGGCGTGCCGATTACCGTCTGCACGTATATGCTGAGAATCCAGCCGCACTGAGTTTTGAACTAGAAAAGGAGAAGAGGAGTTGAGGAGATTTTATTGTCTCCTCAACTCCTCTTCTCCTTTTCGTTTCTCGATTACGGTCTGATTTTCATCGTCGGGTCGCCGAGCAAAACCCATGAAAGGCGCACGTCGCGCCCGCCGACGACCGTTTGCTTGGCGTCTTTTATCAAATCGCCGAAACGCGTCATATTTCCGGCGGTAATCTGAGCGTAAAAGCGCATTGCCATCGCGTCCTGTATGTCGGGCGTCGTTTTTCCGCTCGATGCCCAGACGGCAGGCGCGCCGCCGTTTTGGGCTTTTAAGAGCGCTTCGCCCAGGCAGTCAAAATCGGTGCGGATAAAATAGCCGTTCAAACAGGTCAGCATCACAAAGACCGAGTAATTCGGCGCGTTCGTCAGCCCGAGCGCGTCCGGATTCGTAAGCCAATTGCTCGCCCAGTTTCCGGCTGAACCGTGTCCCGAATAATTGATCAGCCAGCGTCCCATATTCATGTCGGCAATCAAAAGATTGTGCGAATCAGGGTCGCCGCGAAAAATATACGATTTCGGAACATTTGCCGGTAATTGATTTCCCGCGCGGTGACTTAAGTCTTCAAAATCATAACCTTCCGGCAAATCGTACGCGAACAGCGCGCCGCGATTGAAAGCGGTCGCCATGCCGGCTTCAAATGCCGCGACCTTGTTAAAAATCTGCGTCATCATCTGCGGGTTGCGTGCCGGAATTCGACCGACCGCGATTTCCGCCAGACCGTCGTTATTGAAATCGCAGAGCGCTTCGTCGCTCGCGGTTTCCTCGTAAAGCGTATCGACGCGTTTCGTCAAAATGTAATTTTGAAACGGGAAATTTTCGTATTGCCGGAAATCGTAGCTCATGTCGCCCATCAATAAAACATAATTGGGCGCGGTTTGCCAGTTGTTTTTAGCATATTCGAAAAATTGCGTCATCGCCGAGCTGAAAGGCGTGCCGTAGCTGAATTCGTCATAAATATCTTCGACGTTGACGACTTCGACCGAAAGTCCCTGGCTGCGGCGATAGTTTGCCCAATCATTCGACTGCGTCATCCAATCCTTGTATGAAACGATTATCAATTCACCGTTGTGCGCGGTCGTGGAAAGCGTTGACGGCGTGTTGGCAGTGATGGATGCGGGCGCAAGAATTGCCGAATCTTCGACCGCGTAAACCGCCCGACCGCGATTCGACGGGATTGTAAAGTTGTAATTCCCGTTGTTATTGTTAATCGTCAGGTTCGAGATAAGCGTCGGGGTGTCGGGATAACTCAGGTCGAACGCCCTGACGTTTTGCGATGCAAATCCCGAAACGACGGTCGTCCGGTAATTTGAAGTATAAAACGAAAGCTGATTCTGCATCGCCTCGTATTTGCGATTGTAGCTCGCCTTGATTGATTCAATCACGCTGGCATCGGTCAATCCGCCGAAAGCCTGTAACTCCAGAGTATTCTGCCCTTCGTGCAGAACGCTCGTCGGAATCGGGTAAGAGCCGTTCATCAACACCTTGCCGCTGCCCGTAATAGTTCCCAGCTCGACGCCGTTGAGCGTAACCTTTACCTCGTGCGGCGCGGCGAAGATGCCTTGAATGCCGAGGTCTAACTGCGCGCCGGCAGCATTGAAATCAACACCGGTTAAGTTAAAAGTAAAAATTTTAATCGGCGGCGTCGGCGTCGAGTTCCCCTGAATCGCGACATTGCCGAAATAGTTTTCGTCGTCCCCGTTCAAAATCTCGCTTGAAATATAAATCGCGCGGTCCTTTCTCAAGAATGATTGAAAATAGCTGTTGCCCGCCACGTTTCCGAGCAGCGGACGAACCGCCGCCGGTTGAATCCGCTTGCCGCTCTCGGTGCCGACGACCAGATAATAAACTTTTATATCGCTTTCGGGCGTGTCGATTCCCTTGCCGTAAAATTCGATGTACGAATCGTTCGCGCCGACAATGATTGCCTGCTCGTTGCCGTCCGCGTAAAGCTGCCAGAGATTGCCCGCCGCGTTGACGTCAAACCCGGCGCTTTGCAGCGCGGCGCGCGAAACGCGATAAAAGCCTTCCTTTTTGACGCTGATTTTAACGCCCGGCTGAGCGGCAACCCAACGCTGCGTACCGGGATTCGGCGCGAGCGTGTTGGCTTCGATTTCGGCTTTCATTTCTTTGGGCAGATTCAATTCATTGCCAAGCTGCGAAGGCTTTGTTTCCGCCTGTCTTTGCGCCAGTTCGCGTGACGAAAGACCGGCAACCGGTTTTAAGTCGCGAAGAAATTGCGGGACGATTTTGGCGGCAATCTGCCGCTCGCCGTTCGTGTTCAGGGTTTCGATATAATAGACGGTCGAGAAATTGCCGTTCGGGTCGAAGAAAGTGTATTTTCCGCCGTAAACAACCGGCTCGCTCGAAGTTAAAGCCGCGCCGCCGACTATGGCTTCGCTCACCGGCTCCAAGCCTTTCGCGCCGCCGCGATAAACGAAAAAGCCCGCGTTTCGGTTTTCGTATTCCGCTTGCCATTGAAGATAAACGCCGTTCCCGTCCGAAAAACCGCTGGCGCTGGCGAGCTTAACGCCCGTCGGCGTTTCATTTTTGATTATCGGATTTTGTCTGATACCGGTGATTGGTTTACCGCCGGCGATTTTTATTTTTTGTGAGAAAACCGGAAGAACTGTCGTCAGGTACAGGACGACGATGATTGATAAAGATACTATTTTTTTCATACTACGAGCACTCCATCCGAAAACTACTTGGGCTATTTCGGAATACAAATTTTAACGAAAACCTAAATTGTAGTGAACCTGTAAATATCAAATCTACTCTATTTCAAAGTAAATTCCAAGCAATTTTTGTACTTATAAAGACAATCAATACTATCGAATCTTTAAAAAAGACTTCGATTTTTTGAAAAATTGCCGTTTTTTCCGTAATGTTAAAGAAAAAACTCTTTCAAACCTGTTTCCGCTTATGAAAAATATTAACCGACCCGTCGCCTTTTTTGTTTTATTTCTTTTCGTCCTGCAACTTTTTCCGCTGCCGCAGAAAGTGCGCGGCGCGTGGCGCGAGCCGGTGCGTGCCAGGCACGCGATGGTCGCCGCGCAGCACGAGCTGGCATCGAAAATCGGCGTCGAAGTCTTGAAAAAAGGCGGCAACGCCGTCGATGCGGCAATCGCGGTCGCGCTCGCGCTCGCGGTCGTTTACCCGGAAGCCGGAAATCTGGGCGGCGGCGGCTTTATGCTGATTCGCTTTAAGGACGGCAGAGCTACCGGCATCGATTATCGCGAAATGGCGCCGCTCGCCGCCTCGCGCAACGTGTTTGTGGATAAAGAAGGCAATCTGATAAAAGGCGAAGGCTCGTCGACCGTCGGCTACCGCGCTTCGGGCGTTCCCGGAACTCCTGCCGGTTTGGATTTGGCTTATCAAAAATACGGCTCGAAAAAAATTCTCTGGAAAGATTTGGTCGAACCGGCGCGCGCGCTGGCGCAAAACGGTTATGTTTTAAGTTTCCGTCTCGCCGAGCTGTTCAAATCCTACCAATCGACGCTCGAAAAATACGAGGACAGCAAAAAGATTTTCCTCAACGGCGGCAAGCTGTTTGAGGAAGGCGATTCCTTAAAGCAGCCCGAATTGGCTTTAACTCTCGGGCGAATACAGAAATTCGGCGCGAAAGAATTTTATACCGGGCAAACCGCCAAACTTATCGCCGACGACAT